>NC_014014.1:600000-934379 GCF_000025845.1 Mycoplasma crocodyli MP145
TCATTAAAAAAAATGATTGTTGTTTTTAGTTAATTTATTTTGTAAATAGAATTTTAAAAACAATGGTTCAATTGATCTATTGTTTTTTTAATTTTTCATCGTTGAAAGGAGATAATATATGTCTAACGAATTAACTTATGAACAAAACGAAACATTATTAAATCAATTATATAATTTGGGTTTAGAACAAACTGAAAGCGAAGAATATGAAGCAAAATGAATAACAATAATATGTAAAATAACAACTGAAAAATGTAGCAAATAGAAGCAAATATGAAAACAAATATAACAACAAATGGTAAATATTCAAATGATATTTTGTCAGAATCATTGAAAAAATTATCTAAATTTTTAATTGATATATCAGAAGATGTTGACTTAACAAGTATCGACAATTTAGATGTTCAATTTAATTCTCAAGGTTGAAAGATTCATGTCTATGCAAATACTTTTACATGTGATCAAATATTACAAATAACAATTCCTACATTAAGAAAATATCAATTATCATATAAATTTATTAACGATAAAAATGTATTAAATGATTATAGAAACAAGAATGCTGATATATCTTTTTCTGGTAAATTTTTAACAATTTATATTAATAAAAATGAACCGTTATTCAAGAATATTATTGAGGAACTTTATATCGGTTTAAAAAGTTTTGATAGTTTCAAAATAATAGGTGATAAGAACTATAAAAATTCCATAATCAACTATAGATATGGAAGTTATATAAAAGAAAAAAATATTATTTGAATATAAATGGTCAAAAAATAAGTGATGAAAGAAAAATATATTTAGATCCTAAAAGTGGTTTAAAAGATCCTCTATTAAATACCAAAAATAATGTAAAAAAGAAATTATTGTAAATGATTTTCATATATTAAATTGTTTACAAATGACTAATTTTGGTGGCGTATATAAAGCTAAAAATATTAATAATAATGAACTTTATATACTTAAAGAATTTAGATACAATAACTCTAAAGAAATCAAACATTTAAATGAAAAATATTTTAAAGAAAATGAAATAAAATTCTCAAATAAAAGCCAAAAACTTTTGAAATTAATAATTCAAAATTCTTTGTTTACGAATTTATAGATGGTGAAAATCTATATGAGTTAGGTAATCGAATAGGTATTTATACTAAATTAGATATAAAGAAGATTAAATTAATTATTAAACAACTTGTTAAAACAATGATTGAGTATCATGACAAAGATATTATAATGAATGACGTGAAATTAGATAATTTTGTACTTTCTAAAAACAAGATTTTTTGCATAGATAGAGAACATTGTTATTTAACATCCGATAAAAGAAGACTTTCAATTCAAAAAGTATATATAAATATCTTTGGTTGCTCAGTTCTTATGGATAAAAAATGAGAAGATAAATCTAAACTTGCAGAATTGATATTAAACTTATGTGGAATAAGAAGTGAGCCGTTTTATTTAAATTATGATCATGACAAATTTATAGAATATATTCAATAATTTCGTATTACCATAAAATACCAATTGCAATTATCAAATTATTTAAGGATTTAACAATTGAGAACATCGATTTAAAACTTATTAAATTGAAAAATTATGACTTTGAAAGAATTCAAAAAAATAAATTCTTTTTCAATAAAAAAGTTGATAAAATAGTAAAAAAAATAATCTTAAAACACAATATGTAAATAATGTAATGAAGAAACTTGCAAATTCATTACACCAATTTCCTTTTTGATCTATTAAAACAAGTTTTAATTATGGAGTTAGTGGTGTTATATATACTCTTTTAAAGTACAAAGAATTAATAGATAATAATTTTGGATATTTCCATAGTCTTTTTAATGTCCATACCAATTTATTATATGTATAATAATAAAAAGTGATATACACAAGATAATTATGAAGTTGATAATGGTTTTTTTGAAGGTTTTGTAGGCATAATTTTTACATTGAATAAATTAAAAAATAAGAAAGGTAAATATGAAAAATAATGATGAAATACATAGAGTTATTTACGATACTTCTTTTAAAAACACTTTAAAAAATATTTTTCATAATCCTATTTTGGGATTCTTAACAATATTTTTAAAGTTATTTGTAGTTGTATTAATTCTTGTTGAAACATACTTTTTAAATCCATTAATTGAAAATATTATTAACAAAAATAATGATGAAATTATAAAATATTTAATCATTTTGTCGGCAATTTTTGCTGCAAATGTTGTTTGTTCAATATCAGCAAAATTTTTAAGTTTAAAACTTGAACTAACATTAAAGAATCATTTGCAATTTAAGTTAGCAGAAAAACTTAGTTTAAATAATTTAGAATCTTGAAATTCAATAAGCAACGAAACTAAAATATCGGTATATAGCAATATAATAAATAACATAGTCATTGAATACCATTTAAAAATTATTGATTTCATTAAATCAATTGCAATACTGATTGGTGCAATATTAACTCTTGGAATTATTCTACCAATTGGGTTAACTTATGTTATACCAATCGCTTTAATTGCTATTGGACTTCAGTTTTTAGCAATACCATTAATGAATAAAATAGGTGAATTAAGCAATAATGGAAATAATAAATTTTATAATTCAACATTGAAATCTAGAGAAAATTTCTTACTTCTAAAAAGAAATGGTTTTGAAACAACATACAAAAACATTTTCAAAAAAGAGCAAGAAGAAATTCAAAAAATCAACAAAAAAGAATCGAAACTTATTTCACTTGTAATATTTTTTGCAGTTGGAACAGCAAATGTTGGTTTATCAATTTCTGTTGGGTTAACCTTTATGCTGGTTGTATACTTTTCATATGCACAAATAGCTGTTATTATGTCTTTAATCTCATTGATGTTTATGATATTTCAAAATGTTATAGGTTTTTTAGAAATGCTTGGTTCAATCATAATGTCTAAAAGTTCTTTTGATGAAATTAATACGAAATTGAAATACAAAAATATAAATTATGATAATAATTTAATGTTTAATAAGGAAATAAAAATTGTTAACGAATCATTGGATGAGAAGCCATATATTACTATAAACAAAGGAAATAAGGTTCTTGTTACTGGTGATAATGGAAGTGGTAAATCAACATTGGCTAAATTTTTAAGTGGAAACCTAAAAATTGATAATATAATCATTAAAATAGATAATGAATCAATTGTAAATAATGATTATTATTCATTAATCAACAATTCTTATTTAGTTTCTAACGTTCATTATTTTGAAAAAGAAACCATTTTAGAAAACTTAATTTTTGCTTCTGAAAAGAAAAGTAGTAGCATAAAAAAAGCTTATGAACTTGTTGATTTATTCAATCTTTCTCATCTTAATTTAAGTAGCAAATATGAAGAATATATCAATTTATTATCAGAGGGGGAAAAGCAAAGAATTCAAATAATAAGAGCTCTTCTAAGCAATAAAGAGGTAATTATACTTGATGAATCATTGTCAAATATTGACAAATTAAATAGACAAATAGTTTTAGATTATGTTCTAAATACAGATAGGACAATAATCATCATATCACACGGTTTAAATCCAAACAGTCTTTTAGACAAAGTTGTTGATGTTAAAAAAATACACTTGTTAGATAATTTAAAAAATAAGGAGGTAGCAAATGAAGCAATTTAAATCACTTTATGATTTGAAAACTAAATTTGTTCTTTTTTTATCGTTCTTATTAGCATGTTTAATTACAACGATAAGATCGTTAAGCTCATTCATAACTTTCTTTATATTAAATACACTAATCAATAAAACAACCATTATTGGTTTATCATCAGATTTTGAACTTATAATGTGAATTTTAATTTATGTATCTTTTTTAATAATAGATGCCCTGTCAGTTGTTTTACTTAATTTCATAATAAGAATATTTATAGTTAAATTTACATACAAATTCCAAATGCTGTCTTATGATAAATACTACAGTTCTAATATAGCTACATTAAAAACAATCGATAATAACTCAGTTTTAAACTCAATTTCAAATGATTATAGTCAATACATAAATAATTATTTAACATTTGTCTTAAATGTTATACCTAGCATAATAGCACTAGTTTGTGTTATTGCTTTAATGGCTTATATAAATTGAGTAATTCTTTTAGCATATCTTGCATTATCCTTATTTATAATGATTTATAATATTTTTTCAAAGTTATATGCTAATAAATTAGATATTGAAAAATCAATTGTTAATGAAAAATATCTAAGTGATTTAAATTTTAAAATAAATAACTTTGATTTATATTTAAATAGTGGTTTTAGACTACCTTTTATAAGTTCAATAGCAGAAATTTTTGGATACAGAAATAGAGTTTATAAAAATATTGAGATAAAAAAATATGCTCTAGATATTCCTATAACAATTATAAATATCTCGAGTTTATTGATTATCTTTGGTGTGTCTTTTACACTTCAACAATACGGATTAATAACAATTCCAGCAATAATAATTGCAATCAATAATTTCTCAAGTTTCCATAATAATTTTGATAGTATAACATCAATAGTATCAGTTAAAAACAGTTTGAATTTATTTAGAAAAAAGATTGATGATTTTTACTTAACTTTTGAAAATAATAAGGATGTTATTTATAAGAGTAATTTAGAAGTTATTTCATTTGAAAAAGTATATTTAAATATCGATAATAAAAACATATTGAATGATATTAATCTTACTATAGAAAAGGGTGATAAGTTATTAATCAAAGGAAAAAGCGGGTGCGGTAAAAGCACGTTAATTACACTTTTATTTAACGAAATCGAAACTACATCCGGATCAATAAAATACAACAATAAAACTATTCAAAAAAATATTAATTTATCTAGCCAAATTGCATATGCTAATAACAATAATTTTATAGTTTCTGGAAGCTTAAGAGATAATATATTTTTAGGTAGAAATCCAGATGAAACTACTTACAACGATCTTGTTGAAAAATTAGAAATAAACTATATAAAAGATGAAACTTATGATATTAGCACTCTTAATCTATCAGAAGGTCAAAAACAAAAAATTGTTATAGCTAGAACATTGGCACAAGACAAAAACTTTTATGTTTTTGATGAGGCCATTTCAAACCTTGATGCCAAATCAAAAGAGTTGTTAAATAAATATTTTTTACAAACAAATAAAACAATAATCTTCATATCTCACATATCACTAAATGACAAATTATTTAACAAAATTTATTCTTTTGACGTTTCCGAAAATAAATGAATACTTGAATAATATTAAAAAATATGGACAAGCCATATTTTTAATTTTCGCTTTTTATTTGAGCTAAAATAGCATCAATTTTTGAACCATATTCACTAACTGTGTCTTGATGAAAATGGATTTGAGGAACTTTTCTTCAATTCAACGATTTAGCTAAAAGCGTTCTTATATATCCAGCACTATTATTTAGAGCTTCAAGACCTTTTTCTTTATGAGATGTAAAATTTACATAAACTTTACAATGTGATAAGTCAGCACTTAACTTTACATCCATTAAAACTGGATCAATAACATTCACGTTTTTTATATCATTACTTATGATGCTCGCAAGTAATTGTTGGATTTGACTTTCTTTACGATTTAAATTTATGTTATTCATTATATCTCCCTTGATTCTTTGAGTGTTTGTTGTAATTCCTTAATGTTTGTTTTAATAATTTTAACCATATTTAATAAATATTTTAATAATTGGTCTATATTTTTAATTTCTTCACTTATAGATTCTATTATTATTAATGTTTTTTTAATCCTTCTTTTTTCATTTTGGTTTTTAATTAACTCAATACCTTCAGGATCTTCTGATTTTAGAGTTCTTATCGAACTTTTGATAACTTCTGATCGTTCTAAAAGTAATGTATTAAATTTTTCAAAACTCATATTTCCATCGTGATAATTATTCGAAATGTATTCTGCACAAGTTTGAATGTCGCGTAGTTCATGCTCATAATGATGTATCTTGTTTTCAGTGTTTCTAATTTTTGTTAGAAGTTCATTGGCTTGTTCTAAATTTTGTTCAACATATCACATTTTTAGCACATCATCTTTGTTATATAATTTTAGTTGTTGAGTTATTTTTGTAATTATTGATTGACTTAATGGGGTTGGCTCAAAATCGATTTTTTGATAATATGAAAGCAGTAAAGCTCCAGTAAAAGAAGCCTTAAATCCTGATTTCTTAGATTTAAGTATGGTTTTGAAGTATTTATTTTTTAATTCAATTTCATCATATATTGGAAAATATTTATTTTCAAATTTTGCATCTTTTGCTACAAAATCAAGAGCAAAATTATTAAGCGAAATTTGAGGATATGTGGGCATATCATACAAAATCTTTGTTATATAAGTTTCAAGTGCAGGATTCCATCCTATAAATTTAACAGTATCATTATTTATTTCAATATTAGTATTTAGAAGTTTATTAATGTCATATGTTAAAGAATTCTTAAGAATTTGATATACATTAAAACCATTTACATGTTTTAATTTTAAAACTCTTGTTATAGTTTTAAATTCTTTATCAACAAAAGAACCTATTGTATAACAATAGGGAAAGTGAACTTTATTTTTTTTGATCTTTAAAAACTTAATTAATTTATTATCAATTGCTTCAAAGTCTATAAATATTTTACTTTTTTGCATAAAAGAATTTTACCCCATATCTTATTAAATATTTAATAAAAAACACGGTATCGTGTTCTTTGTTAAGACTAAACTAATTTATCAAAAACGTCATCACCTGTTTCTTTAATTATTTCTGCTCCAAAATTTCTGGCAACAATGTTTCCTAATGTTCCTAAACCATTGAAATTTTCAAGTACTTTTGGTTCTTTAAATGATTTAGAATAAATTGTAGCCGGTAAAAATTCTCTAGTGTGATTAAATCCTGGATAAAGTGGATCATTTCCATGATCACTAGTCATAATTAATAAATCATCTTCTTTTAACACATTCATTAATTTACCAAGTTTAATATCTAAGTTAGCAATGTTTTGAGCATATCCGTGAACATCTCTTCTATGTCCATAATGCGAATCAAATTGAACAAGGTTTGTAAAAATAAATTGATTTTCTGTATCTTTACTTGCTAATTCAATAGTAATATCCATACCTTTATCATCTGAACCACTTGGATAATGTGTAGTAATTCCTTGACCTACAAAAATATCATTAATTTTTCCAACCGAAATTGTTTCAATTCCCTTTGCTTGTAGTCTATTTAGGATTAATTCCTGTGGTTTATTTGCATAGTCATGTCTATTAAATGTTCTTGTATATTTACCATTTTCACCAACGTATGGTCTTGCAATAATACGCCCAACATTTCATTCTGGTTTTGATGAACAAATTCTTCTTGCTTCTTTTGCATAACGGTACAAGTTATCTAATCCTGTTCATTCCTCATGAGCACAAATTTGTAAAACTGAGTCCATTGATGTATATACAATTATTGCACCTGTTTCTTTTTCTTGTTGAGCAAACTCATCAATGATTTCAGTACCTGAAGCAGATTTATTTCCTATAATTTTTCTTCCATCAAAAGCTTTTGATAATTCATCAATTAAGTCTTGAGGAAATCCGTTTTCATAAAATGTAGGAAATGGAATTAAAGTTTTAATACCCATCATTTCTCAGTGACCTGCTAGAGTATCTTTGGCATTTGAAACCTCTTGAACCTTTGCCATGTATGCTAATGTTTTTTTAACATGGTAATTACCGTTAAGTTCAGTAATGTTTCCAATTCCTAATTTTTTTCAATTATCTATTTTAAATTCTTCAGCCATTGAAGCAGATTTAATTGTGTTAGCTCCAGCATCGTTGAAACGTTTTTGATCTTTATCAGCACCAATTCCTAAACCATCTGTAACAATCATAATTATTCTTTTAAATTTAGCCATTTTTCTCCTTTTATATTAAATTATTTACTTGTTTAATTTTACTATGTTTTAGTAATTTTAATTTGATTTATTTATTATTTAAATTTTTAAAAACATAAAATTTTTTAATATAATCAAGAAATATACATAGAAAGAAGGAAATAATGAAAAAAAGTATATTAAGTATTACTGGTTTTTCTGCAGTTGCTTTAAGTATAACTTCGCTTGTTTCGTGCAACAACACAAGTGATATTAAACATGTCGATAACCTTTCCAGTGCTTTATTAAGTCTAAAAAATACTATAAACATTAAAGATACATTACCTAGTCAAATAAATGAAAGTGACTTTACATCAAATTCAAAGATTAAAGACGTTACAATAGTTTTTAATAAATTTGAAAAAGATGATGAAAATGGTGAAATTAAAATTAACTTTCATTTACAAGTTAAAGACGGAGATAATAACATCRTTTCTCCAGATAAAAAAGTTACTTTTGAAGGATTTTTAACAAAAAAAGGTCAAGTAAATAAGATTGCTAAAAATTTAAAAATATCATTAGCAAAAGAACTTAAAACAGAAGAAACTTTAGCTTCTGATATAAAAAATGAAGATAAAAATTTTGTTGAAGAAAATAAAAATGAAGAAGAATACATTTATCAAAGAAAAATTGTTTCAGCTGATGATGAAAGAGGTTTATTAAAAGTTGGAATAACCGTAACAAGTAAAAACAATAATTATAAATCGGAAGAAGTCGTTTTCAACTTCGGTGGATTTTTAACACTTGGAACAAAAACAAAGAAATTTCTTGATGAAGAAGTAAAGAAATATACAATAGAATGAAATAAAGAATTTAAAGTTAACGAATTAAAACCTAGCGACGTAATTAAAGAATTTGATAAATATTTTAAGAATAACTTTAAAACAGCACATGCAGAATACAAATTATTTAATACAAATAATGCGGATGATGAAACAGGAAAAATAACAATTGAATATTATATAAAGAGTAATGATAGAGATGTTAAATCAGAAACAATTCAAAAAGTTTTTGAAGGATTTAGAACTCAAAAACTTGAAAGAGAAGAAAAAGAATTAAATAGAATTAATGATTTAATTAGTCAAGTTAATATTGTTAAATTAAAAGATGCTATAGATAAAACAAACATATTAGCTAAAAGTGTCACAACACAGGATTTCGAACTAGATGTAAAAAATAATGCAACCTTAGTTGATGTAAAACTTGTAGTAACTGAAGTTGTTTACGATCAAAAACATAATGATAAATTATCAATAAATTACAAATTAGTTTCTTCTAAAGAAGGATTAACAAGTATTGAAACTAAAGTAAAATCAACAGAGTTTAGTGGATTTATAAAACCTGAAGATTTAGAACTTAAGAACCAAGAAAATAAAGTAAATGAATATTTGGCTAACTTAAAAATAAATGATCAATTCTATGATTTAGATGCTTTAAAGAAATTTAACACCGACGAAAAAGATGCTACAAAAAAAGATGAAAAATATAAAACATTTTTAACCGATTTAAATCTGACAGGTGCAATAATTAAATTTACCAATTTATCTATAAACAAGATAGATGCAGAAAATAAAGTTAATTTAGAATTAACTTATACACTATCAATAACACACGACTCAAAAGAATATACAAAAACAGTAAATAAAGAACTTGATATAACTGAAAAATTTGCTAATTCATCACTTGATAGATATTTAGGGATTGCTAATGTAGTTATAAGTAAATTTAAAGAAAATGAACTAAAAAAATCTAGAACTTCTGATGTTGTAAAAAATAATATATGAAGTTGAGTAGAAGAAAAAGTTAATAGTCAGACAAATAATGATTTATATAATTTATTAAAGAAAATGTTAGGTTTTACTATAGAGTTTTCTAAGGAATCAGAAGATATTGACAAAGGTACTATGAATGTAAAATTAGAAAGAACATTTTTAGGAATTAAAAAAGATAAGATTTTTATGGTTGGTGGTTTTTTAACAAAAGAACAATATACAGATTTACTTGCTAAAAAAGAAATTGAAAAAAATAGACTTGATGAAATAGCAAAAGCTCTTACATTTGATATTGAACTTCATGGAGCAAGTAAAGACTATATAAAAAGCAGCGATATTGATAAAAAACAAATTATTAATAAAAACGGTTCAACAATCACAAATGCTGAATTAAAAATAACAAGTTTAGTTCACTCTTCAGACTTTAAGAAATTAACAATTAATTTCAAGTTAAAAAGTAAAGCAGCTGATTTACCAGAAGTTTTTTCAAGTGATAAATCATTCGAAATTGATGGTTTCTTTACAAAACCAAATGAACTAAGTACAGAATTAACAAATACTTTGGTTGCTTCAGAAAAATCATTATATGATGCTAAAATGGCTACATATAATGAAATTGAAACATTGTTTGACAATGTAAAAGATTTAACTAAAAAAGAAAAAGCAAAAACTAAATATAAAGAATTTATAGATACCAGTTATGAACAATTTAAATCTATGCAACTTGAAATGGCTAGAAATTTAAAACAAGTTTACAATATGGATGATGAATTTATTAAAAACGAATTTGGATATTTATCAACAATATATACAAATTCACTTAAAGGACTTGCAAATTTCTTTATAGATGGAGTAAACAACTTAGATAAAGCTACAGGATTTCTTCCATCAGTTAATTTAGGAAAGGCTATAATAATTCCTAATAATATCAAGCCGGTAACAACAGCTATGTTTGAAAAATTATCTGATATTGCTACAGAATACAAAATGGAATATGAAAAAGAAATAACAAAATTAAAAACCGATCAAAAATTATCTTCTGTTGCTAATATTGAGCAAATAATCACCGATATAATTAATGAAACAAAAGATATGCCTACTAATGTAGCAACATATATAAAAGGTTTAGACTGAGATTATATAATTAATGGTGGTCCTTCAACTAAACCTACAGAACCTGAAAATTGACCAAAAATTTGAGGAGGCTATGCCGGTAGAAAATGATTAGCTGGTGGTGGCTGAGAATTTCTATTCAACACAAAAAGATATAGAACAAAATTAGTAGAAGTGGTTAACTCAAAAACAACTAATCTTACTGAAGAACAAAAGAAAATTATTTTAAATTCTGTTGTTGATCATATGAATCCTTATTTCAAAGTCTTTGAACTATATAACATTAAAATAAAAGATATGTTTGGCAATAAACTATTAGATAAAATTTTAGAAGTTAAAAATAATTAAACATCAAAAAAACACATATATGACTATACTATAGAAATATATGTGTTTTTTTTGATAGATTATTAAAATTTGAAAAGTGTCTTTTTTTGTTCTGTTCTTTGCGAAATAAATGTTTTAAAATAAGCTTCATTAACTATTATTCCTAGATACATAAAGTATGTAAACATACTTATAAAAATTGATAAGTACATAAATATTCCTAGTGGTCCATATTTATTAAAATCAGATATTTTAGCTATCGAAGCAAATATCGAAACTAATAATCATGTAGGAATACTTGCAATTAATGCACCTGAATTAATACTTCTAAACGTTAATTTAAAAGAAGGTGAATATTTAAATAGCAAGATAAAACCTAGATATAAGAATAAAAATGAATTTATGATGAATAGTACTATTGTTGAATTATGATCAACTTTTTTATTCAATATTTCATAACCAGAAATCATTATATCTAAACCCATTGTAAATATAACAGTAAATGAAAGAAGTATTGCTATTATAAGGACTACAATCAATCCTTTCAATCTATTTCCTAAATTAGTTCCTAGATACTTATGATTATAAATATAATTTTGTGAAGCTATTATTTTCCCATATCCAGCACTAGAAACTCACAAACAAGTTACAGCAAGAAATATAAGTGAAATAATGGCTTGTGTTCCATTTAATTCAGTTGTTAAAAAAGAAATAACAGTTTCAATACCAGGAATCATTTTAGGTAATATGATGTCTAGAAAATATCTATTAAATATGTTTTGAACACTGGCGAAATTAAATAAACTAAGTATTAAATAATTCATAATAATAACAGGAACAAAAGAGACTAATAAATAAAATGAACTCGCTGCTGGTATAAAAATGAATTCACGAGATGAAAATTTAATGTAAGCACGGTTAATCATTGCATTCATTTTTTCCTTACTTTTCCTGAATGTTCAAAAGTAAGTAGCATAAAGAATTAATTTAATTATGAACTTAATAATAATTTCATATAGGTTTATTTTAATTAAATTAGGTCAAACAATATTAGGAAAGAATCTTTGTTTTTTGAGGTCTTTCTTATATTGTTTATCTTCTTTTTTGAATGATTTATAATATTTCTTATAAATATTTCTATCTGAACTTCTCATCTAGAAGCTCCTTTGCAACTTTATCGGAAATAATTGGTGAAACTTGTCCATTAGAAACTTTCATAACATTTCCTAATATGAATTTCATTGCTCTTTCTGGTCTAGTTAAATATTCAGAAATAGCATTTGGATTTTGTTCTATTATTTTGTTTATCATATCTTTAATTATAGATTCATCAGTGATTTGTTTTAAATTATTTTCAAGAAGTAAATTTTCTAAATCAGAATCATAATTAGGTAATAAAGTTATTAATTTCTTAAGTGATTTACCAGATATAATTTCTTTATCCAGTAAGTCCATCGCTTGAGCTAGATGTTCAACTTTTATATTAAGTTTTTCAACAGGTATGTTTAGTTGATTAGAAAGGGAAACCACTTCTGCAAAGAAAACTTTTGAAAGTTTTTCTTTATCATAATAAGGAATTGAATCAAAATATTTAGATAATTCAAGATTATTGATTAATAGATTTAAATAAATGTCATTAAGATTCAACTTCTTATATCTTTCCATTTTTTGATGTGGTAATTCAGGAAGTTTTATATTCTTAATAAATTCTTGAGATAATTTTATTATAGGAATGTTTGGATCAGGAAAGTATTTATATTCAACTCCTGTTGTCTTATCTCTCATTGGTATAGTTGAATTCGAAACAACATCAAATCTCTTTGTTTGTTGTAAAATTTTTATACCTTTATTTATTTTTGCATATTGATCTGCTATTTCAAATTCAATTGCTTTTTTAATATTATTGAGTGAGTTCATGTTTTTAATTTCAACTTTAGTTCCAAAACCATTATAACCTTTTGGTCTAAGTGAAATGTTGATGTCAGCTCTTAAAGAACCCTCTTCAAGTTTTGCATCAGAAATTCCTAAATATAGAACAATTTTTCTAATCATTTCAACATACTTAACAGCTTCTTGTGCACTTCTTAAAACGGGATGTGTAACTATTTCAATAAGTGGAACACCACAACGATTGTAATCAATTTTTGTTTCGTTTTGATCATGATTTTGTCTAGCAGTATCTTCTTCTAGGTGAATTCTTTCGATTTTTACTTGTTTAGTTGAATTATCATCTAATTCAATTTCAAGAACTCCTTCTGAACCTATTGGTTTAAAAAATTGTGTAATTTGGTACCCTTTTGGAAGGTCTGTATAGAAATAATTCTTTCTATCAAAGTGCATTTCGTCATCAATTTTCATGTTAAGAGCTTTAGCCAACATAATAGCATCAATAACCGCTTGTTTATTCAACAAAGGAAGAGTTCCCGGATAAGCTATATCAATTTGATTAAATGTTGTGTTTGGAGGTGCATTGAAATCATTTTTTGCTGGTGAAAACATTTTAGTTTTTGTGTTTAATTCAACATGAATTTCAACACCAATAATTACTTCGAAATTATTCATGTTTTCCTCCTAACAATTCTTCTATATGTAATGAATATGAAAGTAATTTTTCATCATTATATATTTTAGAATCAATTGTTAAATTGTAAGGCATATTCTTGTAACTGCCAAGTGGGATACTCAAAGAAGGATTACCAACTAGATTTGCACCAGTTAAAATATAATCCATATAACTATTGTTATATTTTTCATCTATCAATGGCGCTATATCAGCCGAAGCTGGATAAATAATTAAATCAAATTTATCATGCAAATTAGTATAGTAGTTCTTAATTACTCTTCTAACTTTTTGAGCTTTTAAAAACACATCTTTTTGATTTTCACTATATAAATAATAACTTCCTAACGACAATCTTCTTTGTACCATTTTTCCTAGATTTTTAGATCTAGTATTAGTCATAATTTCTTCTCAATCTTGACCTTCTTCTCTTTTTCCAAATCCAATTCCTGTTAAATTAGCAAGATTTGATGACGCTTCAGAGTAAGAAACTATGTCATATACCGGCTTAATTGATTTAAGTAGATCTTCATCAATTTTAACCATTTCAACAGTTATATTATCATCTTTAATTTTTTCAAATGCTTTTAAATAAGATTTTTTGACATATTCTTTCAGGTGATTTGTAACATCTAAAAAAGCTACTTTTTTTGGTTTAGTTTTTTTAATATTATCAATCTTAACATTAACTGATGTCATATCTAATGAGTCTTGACCATAGGCACATTGGGAAATTATTGATATATCATTTACATTGTGAGCAAAATAAGAAACTGTATCTAGTGAAGACGAGTAGGCAAACATTCCATATCTTGAAATGGCACCATAAGATGGTTTGAATCCTACGCAACCATTGTATGAAGCAGGAAGTCTAACACTGTCTCCAGTATCACTAGCCAAAGCAAATGAAATGTTATTGGTAAATGTTGAAACAGAACCCGATGAAGAACCACCAGAAAGTCTTTTATCATCTAATTTATTTTTGACCAAACCAAATGCACTAAATGTTCCTGTTCCGCCTAAAGCTAATTCGTCACTGTGAACTTTCGCAATCGGAAAAGCACCAGTGTTTATCAATTTTTCAACAACAGTAGCATTATAAGAAGGTTTGAAATTTTCTAGTAATTTTGAAGAGGCTTGCGTTGGTGCAAATGATGTTGCAAACACATCTTTAATGGTAAAAATACAATTATTTAAAGCACCTTTTAAACTTGAAAAAGTTTGATTGTTTATTCAACAAACAGAATTATTTTTGTCATCTTTTAATTCTTTTAATGCTGCCGAATAATTACCTTGGTTAATAATTTTTAACGACATTATTTAACCACCTTTTTAGTAATAACAAAATCACTATCCTTTTGAGAAGCATTACTAAGCATTTCACTTTTTGAAATACCAAAATTAACTACTACATCGTCTCTAAAAAAATCTACAATTGGAGTTTCGTTGATATGACTCATCGGCTCAACACCTTCGGTGTTAATCTTATTTAAAATTGCTAAATTATATTGAAGTTCATTTCAATCTAAAATTATTCCATCAATAACATCTTTAGAAGGTTTTAGCATTAAACTTTTAACTATTTCTTTTAACTTTTCTTTGTTTATTTCTTGTTTCATTTTGGCTCCTATCATTTTGGTTGACTTAAAAATTCAAGTTCATTAAGATATTTAAATTCACCTTCAAGTTGTTGAAATTTTATCTGTAAACAATGTAGCATAAGTCTTCCTGCTTTTTTACCGCCATATTTAAAATCACCATAAATTGGTTTTCCTAATTTCATTAACGAAACTCTTATTTGATGTTTTCTACCACTGCTTAATGTTGCATATTTTTTATTACTTTCTAAATAAAAATGTGTTTTTGAAAGTTTTGAATATGGAACTTTTGTAAAAGAAGCAGCCATTCTTTTTTTGTCCTCATCTTTGTATAAATATAGTTCAACATCTTTACTTTCTTCATTAAAATCACTTTTAAAAGTATAAGTTTTAATTATGTTTTCCATATTATCATTCAAGTATTTTAAGGCTTGATAGTTTTTTGCATAAAGCATAATTCCAGATGTTTCTTTATCTAATCTACCAACATGACTTGGTTTAAAACTATCCACTTGCTTAAATTTTAAGTAAGCCAAAACTTGATTGTCAAGGCAATTTGGTGAAGAGTGAACTTCTATTCCGTTAGGCTTATCAATTATTAAAATATTGTTATCTTCGTAAATTTTCTTAAATGAAAAAGATGAAATCAAAGGAGCTTCTTCCTTTTTTATATCTATTAATCCATATATTTCTATTTGGTCATTAAAAGCTATGGTGTAGTCTTTTTGGTTAGTTCTTATACCATTTACCTTTATATCTTTTTTTCTAAATAATTTTTCTATTCTGCTAAGTGGAACATTATCTAAGTATTTTGTAATTAATTTATAAAGTGTTCTTCCTGCATCGTTACTTGTTGCTATTATTGTTTTCATCTTTCCCTTTCATTAAAAATAAATCCACTTGGATTTATTCATCTCTTTGACTTCCAAATAAGTCAAATTCATCTTGTCCATGATCTGTACTATCAACAAAACTAAACTCACTTAATTTTGGCAATTCTGCTAAAGTTTTAATTCTGAAGTAATCATAGAATTTATTTGTTATTCCATATAAAATAGGGTTACCAGGAGTTGGCGAAACACCAACTTGTTCAATAACTCCTTTTTCAATAAGACTAGCCATTACTTGATCTGATGCTACACCACGTATATATGAAACTTGAGATCTTGTTACAGGTTGTTTGTATGCTACTATTCCAGCTACTTCAATTGCTGCATTAGATAAACGCGTTTTTCTTACAACATTTACTAGTTTTGAAACATAATCTTTATATGTTTCTCTTGTTGCTAATTTATATACCTCATTAAATACAACAACTTTTAGAGCTCCATCAGACTCGTTATAGGCTTTGTAAAAATCATTCATTATTTTTTTAGCTTCACCTATTGTATTGAGTCCAAACAATTCTTTTACTTGTTCTAGTGTTAATCCTTCATCACCTTGAACATATAAGAGAGCTTCAATTATTTTATTTTTCATATTCTGGTCCTTTATTTATTAATATTTCGCCAAATTGGCTAGTTTGAGTTATTAATATTTCTTGTTTTCTTGCTAAATCAAGCAATGCTACTAAAGTAATTACAAAGTGATTCAGTGAAGGCAATGTAAAAATCATTTCAAAAGTCACATTTTCATATTTTAAGAAAAGATCTTTTATGTAAGCTTCTTGATCCTTTGGTGTAAGAGTAAAGGTTTCAAGTTTTGTTCTTCTTAACCTAAGAGCATACATTCTTTCAAACATTTTTCTTAATACATTTATAAGTTGATATGGGTTTGAATTTCCATCGAGTTTAGAACTATCTTTATCAACTATGTATTCTTCTAAAGTGCTTGGTTTTTTAATAAAAATATCTTTTCTCAGAAGTTCATTTTCTCTCAATGAACCACTGACTTCTTTGAATTGTTGATATTCAGCTAATCTTTGTAAGATTGCTCTACTATCTTCTTCAAGTTCCTCATCAACTTCTTCAGGTTCCTTTAGAAGCATTCTTGCTTTAATTTGAATTAATGTAGCAGCCATGACTAAATAATCACCAGCTATATCAATTTGACTTTCCTTTAAGTTATTAATTATTTCTAAATATTGAGTTGCTAATTCAGCTAAATTAATAGTCATAATATCAACTTTTTTATCTTGGACAAGACTCAATAATAAGTCTAATGGTCCATCAAAATCATCAAGCTTAATATTATAAGAGTCATTGAAAAATTGTTGTTCCATTTTATAATTCGCTTTCCACTATGGTTTTTACTCTTGTTGCTATTGACTTAGTATCCTGAGTAATAAAAGTTAATGGTTTAATTGGTTTATGAAAGATTACTGTTACTAGTAATTTTCCTTTTCTACCTTTGTCTAAGGCTGTTCTACTATTTTTTATAGTAACTGGAATAATAGGCATAAATTCTTTTTGAGCAAGTTTAAAGGCACCACCTTTAAACTCACCAAGTTCATCAGTTTCATCAACTCTTGTTCCTTCAGGAAAAACTATTCCGAATGTTCTATTAGTTTTTACAAATTGACCAAACTCATAAAGTGTTTCCATACTTTCTCTAAAATTTTCTCTATCAATTGCATATGTGTCAATTACCGAAAGAATATTTCTCATAATTCTTTTCTTTAATAATTCTTTTTTTGCAATAAAAGTTGGAATTTTAAATGGAATTGATGTATCTTCTCCGTGATATTCTAATGCTGCAATTATTGCTGCTGGGTCAATGTTAGATTTATGGTTTGGAGTTAGTAGAACTCCGCCTTTATCAGGTAAATTTTCATAACCTTCGACCAACAATTGAACATTATTAAGTTTTAGAAACTTCTTTGAGTAATTCATTATCATTTTAGATCTGGTTACAGGTTCAATCAGATCAGGTGTTTTTCTATATTTTCTCGCAGTTGAATTAATTTTTCTAAAGCGCATCATTCAAGGTAGTAAAAAAACTACTTTTTTAAATTTAACATTCATTTTTTCCTTTCTTTATTGCTATAGCAATTAATAAACTACCTTCGTGAGAAATGGATAATTCAAATCCATTACTACATCATTTATTATCTTTTTTATAAACTACTATTTTACTAAAATCAGCTTGCGAATTATCTGCTTTGAATATCGCTTCTTTAAGTGCTCATGCTCTTGCTAAAAAAAGAGGTTTTTTATCAGGATGTACTTCTTTAAATATTTTTTGCTCATAATCACTCAAAATTTTTTTTACAAATTCATCAGTTTTATTATTAAAACGTGATACTTTTACCAAATCTATTCCAACCATTATTCTATCTCCAATGTTACATTAAATTGACCTATTAAATCCTTATTATTAGGTGAATATGATAAGTCATAACCAAATTTATAAATTTGTTTTTCATTATCATAGTCTAAATATTTTAAAAATGTGTAAAGTGTAATGCTTGTTATTTTACCTTCTAGGTCTAGTTCGAAAGGATTTTCAGATCATTGATTAGATTTCATCATTAAAGTTGTTGGTCCAGCAAATATATTTATTCTTCCTTCTTTAATTTCAATTTGATTTGGTATACCTTTTGTTGGTTCCTTGAAGAAAAGTACATCAAAACCATTTTCATAACTTCTTTCAAGTTCACTAGTAAATTCTATTTTCTTTTCTTCTTCATTTTGCAATGAAACCGATAAAAATTTTATTTTCATTTTTTTATCCTTTCTAAAATCACATCTTTACCAAATAGGTAAATTGCTTTTGCTAATTCAGGTCCATGTTCAATATAAGTTGTTGCTAATCTAATGGGCATAAAAAGCTTTTTACCTTTAATTTGTAAATTACTTTGAGTAAGATTTATAGCGTTTTGTATATTTTCAATTGTAAAATTTTCTAAATCTAAATTTTTTACAAATTCCTTAACCACTACATAATCTTCTGAAGGAATTTGAACTTCTGTTTTATTTATATTTTCATATAAATCTAAGTGTTCTTTAATTTGATTTAGTGTATAAACACTTTGTTTAAATGTATCGATAAATAGTAAGAATCAGTCTTTGCTGAATTTTTTATTCTTTTCAAATTCTAATTCGTTATAAATAATTTCATTGTCTAAGGTTTTAATATATTGTTTTGAAAATCATTGCATTTTCGAAATATCAAATTTTGATGGGGACTTTGATAATCTTGTAGGATCAAATTTTAATATTAATTCTTCTTTATCCATTAATTCTTCAGCATCAGCAGAAGTTCAACCCAATAATGCTAAAAAATTGAAAACACCTTGTGAGCTATATCCCTCATTTTTGTAATCTTCAATAAATTGTTTAAGCGAAGTGTCTCTTTTTGAAAGTTTTTGACCTTCCATATTTGTAATAATTGTTAAGTGGCCAAACTGAGGTTTACTTCATTTCAACATATCATATAAAGCTAGTTGTTTTGGAGTATTACCAATATGTTCTTCACCTCTTAAAACATGAGTAATTTTCATATCGTAATCATCAACAACTACTGCAAAATTATATGTTGGATAACCATCTGATTTGTATATAACTCAGTCTCCTAAATCATTTGAATTAAATGAGATTTTACCACGAACAATATCATCTCATTCATAGACAACATTATCAGGCATCCTAAGACGGATTGAATACTCTTTATTCTTATCACGTTTACTTATTTCACTTGCTGAAAGCTTTAATCAATTTTTATTGTATCTAAAAGAAGGAATTCCTTTAGCATCAGATTCATCCTTTTGAGCTTGCAATTCATCTGTAGTGTCATAAGCTTTATAAGCAAATCCTTTATCAATCAAATCGTGTGCTATTTCTAAATATCTATCTAATTTTTCGCTTTGTCTATATGCACTAATTCCACGCGCTTTTTTAAACGGGCTTTCATCCGGAATTATTCCTAATCATGCTAAATTTTCAAGTTGACTTTTTTCTCCATCCGCTACATTTCTTTTAACGTCTGTATCTTCAAGTCTGAAAATAAAATCACCATTAAAGTGCTTTGCAAACAAATAGCAAAAAAGAGCGGTTCTAGCTCCGCCAATATGCAAATAACCTGTGGGTGAAGGAGCATATCTTGTTCTTACTTTATTCATATATACCTCTTAAACAATATTTATAATTATACATTCAAAAATCTTTAATATTATTAAATATTTTAGCAAAAAAACTTGATGAAAAGTAAAAAAGTAATATAATAACATTACATTTGCACCGTTAGCTCAGTTGGTAGAGCAGCTGGCTCTTAACCAGCGGGTCATAGGTTCGAGCCCTATACGGTGTACCATTTCATTTGTATAAATGACTATATAAAATTAAAGCAACTAATGTTGCTTTTTTATATAAAAAAACAGCAAAGCTGTTTTAAATTATTTGATAATGTGTTCAGTAATTGAATGGTTTTCAACAACTAAGAATCTATCACCTGGTTGAACACCGTACGGTTCTAAAGCTTCTGTTGCAATTGCATGATTTTCTTTAATTTTATTAAATAATTTTAATGAATCAACTGATACAAATACACTTGAAGTAATACCAAATGCACCAATTAATTTTTCGTCATTTAATACTCCAATAATTGCTGTATTTGGACGGAATTTAGCAACTTCTTTTAATAATTGCCCTGTTCTTGATAGAACAACAGCGAATTTGTAATCACCACGACGTGCTTTATTAGCAACATCATAAGCTATTAATGATCTATTGTCTTTGTCATTTGAATTTTTTCTAACTTCTTCAAGTTGAATATCATAGTAATTTTTTGAGTAAAATTCTTTTTCAGCTCTTTTGTTAATTGCTGACATAACTTTTACTGATTCAACTGGAAATTGTCCATTTGCACTTTCACCTGAAAGCATTGTAGAATCCGCTCCAAGTTCTGTTGCATAATAAACGTCAGTTACTTCAGCTCTTGTTGGGTGAGGAACATTTTCCATTGAGTCTAACATTTGTGTAGCAACTATAATTGGTTTACCTGCTTCACGACATTTTCTGATCATAACTTTTTCATAGTAAGGAACATCATAGTAAGGGATTTCTAACCCTAAATCTCCTCTAGCAACCATAATTCCATCTGATGCTTCAATAATTTCATCAATATTCATAATTCCTAAATGTGATTCAATCTTAGAAATTATTTGAACATGTTTCCCGCCATTTTTGTCCAATAATGAACGTAATTCTTTAACGTTTTTAGCTGAGTTAACAAATGAAGCTGCAACATAGTGAATTCCACTTTTGATTCCGAAAACAACATCGTTTATGTCTTTTTCTGCTAAGAATGGTAATGTAAAATCAACACCTGGTAAATTAATACGTTTGTTTGTTTTAATTTTGTGTGTATTTTCAGCAACTGCTTTTACAAACCCTTTTCCTATTTCAGTAACAACCGTTGATAGTTTACCATCATCAATAAGAACTTGATTTCCAACACTTAAATCTCTTGACATATCGTAAGCAACTGTAATTTCGTTTTCTGTTCCTTCAAGATTTTTAAACTTGTCTGGTGTAGTTCAAATAAGAATATTTGTTCCTGCTTTAATTGTTTGAGCACCGTCTTTCATTTTACCAATACGAATTTCTGGTCCTTTTGTGTCTAAAATTAATGAAACCGGAATTCTTAAATCGTTTGAAACTTTTTGCCCCAAAACAAATTTGTTTAATTGTTCTGCGTGATCACCGTGGCTAAAGTTTGCTCTAACTGCTGTTGCTCCATTTTCGATTAATGCACGTAAAGTATCATAGTTATCACTTGAAGGTCCAACTGTAACTATTAACTTACTTCTCTTTTCTGTAAGATTCATATTTTCTCCTAAATATATTTAATTGCTATTATTTTAACATATGATACGGAAAATTAAAATAAGTTAATTTATATTAATGGAATAATTTACACAACATTTTTTTACTATTAATGAATAATTTTGTTTCGTCTCTTAATTATCAAAATAGAAATTAATTGTAAAACTAAAAAAGAACAAAAAAAATAATAAGAAAAACATGCTTGTTTGTGCATGTTTTTATCTAATTATTTTTTAAGAAGGCTCTTAAGAATTTTAATTTCTCCACTTACGACATAAGATATCCCTTTGTTATAATCTGCCTTGGATATAATAGAATATGGAACTAAATAATTATCTTTATCAACATCATCTTGTCTAAAATCACTCAATGTAATTATATAATCATCAAGTTTATAAGATGTATTATCAAACTTCAATTCCAGGTTAGTAATAGTATTTGTAGTTCTATCAAATCTTAAATCTTTTCTAAATAAGTCTGATCACGATTTATTATCTTTCGGACTTAATTTCAAAGTTTTTGAAACTGTATTTGTTTCAATAAAATTAAGTGGAATTTCAATAACTCTTTTATTTGAATTTTCGATCGAAACCAAATCAATTGTTGTTAAGTCATCAAGTGTAGCTGAATATGTTTTAACTTGAATATTGTATAAAATTTTTAATGACTTAGGGTGCTTATTAGGGTGTTCCAATTGCATTTCAATTGAATTATTATCAATAGCACCAGAACCATCTACATCAAGTACAAATCATTTGTTTATTAGTTCTTTTCTTCCTTTATCATCAGTGTTTAAATATTGGCTATAAATAGTATCATATGAATTAGACTTCGTTAAATCACCTTTAAGAAACAAGTTTGAAAGTATTATTGAATGATTTTGGTCTTCAAGATTAGTGAACTTTTTAAATCCTTGCAATGAAAAAACCTTTTCCATAGTTTTAACTTTTTCATTTGTATTTTTAGCAGTTGCTTTTACTTTTAAGTATAAAATTCCAAAATTATCGTTTGCATAACTTTCATATTCAATTGCATATTTTTCAAATAGGACATTTATTGGCATATTGTGTTTTGCTTTTAAGAAAAAGTCACTATCATCTTCAAATTCAGACTTAACAGTTAGTTGATTTCTTCAATAATCACCTTTATTAGTTGCATGATTTCTAATAAAAGGGTTTTTTGTAACAAAATCTCTTGCATATCGTTTTGAGATATCTAATTTGTTTACATTTGATAAAAAATCAAAATCTTCAAGCGTGATAAACTTATTTGAACTAAACAATTGAGCCTTATCTTTTTGAAAATTTGAATTTTCTTTTTTTGTTTTGTTATCAAGTACAACAAGTGATGCAGTTAATGTGGAAGAAACAAGAACAATTGCTGTTCCTAAATATAAGGCTTTAATTTTAAAATTCATATAATTCTCCTTTGAAAATATCATCAATATTCTTATTGAGTTCATCAATTCCTTGTCTTGTTTGAGACGAGACAAATAGATAATTGAATTTATTAATTGAAAATTCGTTTTTAGACATTTTGATTAATTGTGATTTTTCTTTTTGATTTAATTTATCAATTTTGGTATATATTAGTACTATTGGTAAATTGATCGATACTAAATAATTTATTATTTCTCTATCGATATTTGTGATTCCGTGCCTAGAATCAATTAAAAGTAAAACAGCTTTTAATGATGAACTATTTTTAAGGTATTCATCAATCATTTTTAGCATCTTATCTTTTTGTGATTTTGATATTTTTGCATATCCATAACCCGGCAGGTCTACAATAATATTTTTACTAAGATCATTTTCGAAGTAATTTAATAATTGAGTTCTTCCTGGTGTTTTAGATACTCTAGCTAATGATTTATTATTAACTATTGCATTAAGAAGGCTGCTTTTTCCAACATTAGATCGACCTCAAAAGCATATTTCACTCGCTTGATGGTCATATCAATTTGATTTATCAGTTGACGATTTTATAAATTTGTACATTATTTACCCAACTTTTCCTTGTGTCTCTCAAGAGTTGAAGAATATTCTATATATTCATAATCTGGAATTAAAATAACAGTCTCAAGGTCATTATTAACATGTTTATTACCTGCTGCTAATTCCATTTCGTATTGAAAATCATTCTCATTTCTTGAACTTCTTATTAAAAAATTTACACCGTATTTTTTAGCTACATTAGCAATTAAATCATTTGTATTTAAAAGGACTTCAACATTCAATAATTTTTCTTTTTCTACAATGTCACAGACATTTTTGTATCTTCTATCAAGGTTTAATGCATTATTTTTATCTGGGTTAATCGAAACAACTAAGTAAACATAGTCAAATAGTTTAAGAGACTTTTTTAATAATTCTAAATGACCTTTATGAAAAGGATCGAACGAACCAGCATAGATAGCTTTTTTACTTTTTGCCTTCATATAATTTAATTGCATCATTTGCAATTAATAACTCTTCATTCGTTCTAATTACGTATACTGGAATAGAACTATTTTTTGATGAAATCACTTTGTATTCATCTATTTTTGATTGGTTTAATTCAGAATCTAATTCTAGTTTTACAATATTTATTTTATTAATTACATTTTGTCTGAAGTTAAAATCGTTTTCACCAACGCCAGCTGTAAAAACAACAGCATCAATTTTAGGTCCTATTTTATTTAAGTAAATTGATAAATAATCAGCTATTCTTTGGGCATATAGATCTAAAGCAAATTTTGCTCTTTCATTACCTTCTTTTGCATTTTTAGAAACGTCACGCATATCACTTGAAATACCAGAAACTCCTAGCAACCCGCTTTTCTTATTGAGAACATCAGTAACTTGTGAAATATCCATATGAGTTTGTTTAACAATAAATTCATGAATTGAAGGATCAATATCACCACTTCTTGAACCCATCATAATTCCTGCTAAAGGTGTAAGTCCCATTGATGTATCAAATGATTTAGAATCTTTAATTGCACAAAGACTTGCACCATTACCGATATGTAGATTTACATAAGTAACTCCGGTTTTATTAAGAATTTTTTCAATAGTATTTGTTATATATTTATGCGAAATACCATGAGCTCCATAACGTTTAACTCCATATTCTTCAGTTCATTGATATGGAATTGGATAAGTTGAATTAACCTTGTCTATAGTCATATGGAATGCTGTATCAAAATTAGCAGACATTTTTGCATGAGGCATTACTTCTTTAAAGGCTTTCATAGCCATAACTGCACCAGGATTATGTAATGGTGCATAAATTGAAACCTTATCAATTAGTGCAATTTCTTTATCAGTTAATTTTGATGGACCAGCAAAATATGGACCACCTTGAACCACTCTAAAACCAATATACTCGATTTCTTTTTTGTCTTTAACTAAGTTAATTTGGTCAAAAATTTCTAATATTTTTTCTACTGCAACTTTGTGGTTAGGCATTATTGCTTCAAATTCATATTTTTTACCAAACTTAATAGTTATGTTTCCTTTTTCTAAAGTAATTCTTTCTGCTATACCATTAGCAATTAAAGAAAAATCAGATTTATTAAATAAAGATAACTTAATTGATGAACTACCAGCATTAATAACTAAAATTTTTGACATATTATTTTTCTCCTTCTGATTGAAGTGTTGTTATTAAAACGGTATTAACAACATCTTCTACACTACTTCCTCTTGAAAGGTCATTAACAGGTTTTTTAATACCTACAACAATAGGACCAATTGCTCCATATTGTGCGAACCTTTGCACTAATTTATATCCGATGTTTCCTGAATTTAAATCAGGAAATATTAGTGTGTTTGATAATTCATTATATGAACTAGATTTATATTTTGTTTTTCTGACACCCATATCAACAGCTGCATCAAGTTGAATTTCTCCTATAGCTTTTGTACCATTTCATTTGCTATTAAAATCATCACATGCTTCTTTTACTAATTTTGTATCTTCAGTAACTGCTGAACCATCTGTTGAAAAACTTAAGAATGCAACTCTTGGGTCAAAACCTAAAACACTTGAAAAAGATGCTGCATTAATTCCTATATCGCTTAATTGTTCTTTTGTTGGCTTTGGATTAACTGATATATCACTAAAGATATAAGAATCTTCATCTTTATGCATTATCATAACTGATGAAATTGTTTTTATACCTGGCTTAGGACCAATTGCCTTAAATGCTGCTTTTAAAATATCAGCTGTTGAGTAATTTAATCCACCAACAACACCATCAACTTCACCGTTGAACAACATCATCATAGCATAAAAAGGTCTTGTTGAAACTTGAACACGCGCTTGTTCTGAAGTTTCTTTTCCTTTTCTTAGTTCAACATATTGATTAATATAAGTTTCTATTTTTTGTTTATCTTCAAACATATTTAATGTGTTATAACCATTTAGTTTTTCATCTGCTTTTTCTAAAAGCAGAATAACTTCAATGTTCTTGTATGCTGATAAAATTTTAGAAGCATCAATAGAACGTTGATCATTTCCATCTATTAAAACAATTCGTTTTTTTGTTTTAATACTGTTTATTTTTTTATTTAAAATATCTGTAAACTTCATTTTTTTGTCTCCATTTTCATGACTGTAATTAATTAATATTAGAATTATAAATTAATAAAAATTTTATTTATAGATATTTTAAAAAATGTGTTTGTCTTGATTTTTTTGTTGTAAAATATAGTTGTAATATTACTAAACAATAATATAAGGAGAATATATGAAAAAGAAATTATTATTCCTCTCAATTTCACCACTTTTTGGATTACCAGTAGCCATTATGTCTTGTAATAATGGTAATAATGAAAAGGTTCTAAGTGAAGTTGATAGAAATTCACAAAAGTTATTAATGAAGCTTGATGAAGATATCAAAGAAGTTAATAAAACTAAATTTAATAAAGAAGAATATACAACAGGTTCAAAAAAAGTTTTAAATCAACTTTTTGAAAAAGTTATTGGAATAGATTTAAATGAAAAACAAAGCATTAATTCACTTGATAAAGGATTTGATGAATTTAAAGAAGTAGTAGGTAAGGAAGTTATTGCAGCCAAATTTGCAGAATTAGATGACTTAATTGATGAAGACTTTATCCATTTAATTAAACATGCAAAAGATGTTTTTATAGAAGTTTTTAAAGATTCAAAGAATTGAAACTTTAAATTAACAAACTTAAATAAAGCGATTAATAACATTAATAATAATGTTGTAATAAAAAACGAGGAGTGAGTTGAAACTTTAAAGAAAACTAATCATTTTGGAATAGAAACTATTTTTAATGTTAAGTATTATGAAGATAATCAAAAAAGCGGATCTAATCACGAACACCTTCCAAATGTTGGACACGGTCATGATGAACATGTTCACGTAATGGGTAACATGTTAATAGAATTAAATAATCTTTATAGCAATCTTTTTATTAAAAAAGATGTTTTAAAAATGATTAATGAGTTTAAAAAGGCAACATATACAGATGATCAAAAAATAAAGGAAGCCTTAAATAAACTTGAAACAAAATTATTAGAATTTAAAGAATGATGTACAAAATCAAAATTAGATATTTTTTTACAAGAAGAAGGACTAGATTTTAAAAAATCATATGAAAATTTAGAAAAAACAATTAACCAAATAGCTGCATTAAGAAATCTCAAGTTAAACTAATATATCAAAACTGAAACAACTTCGGTTTTTTTATATGTTTTTTATTGGCAAATCACTAAAAAATGAGTTCTTTTGCTAACTAAATTTATTTTTTACAAAAAAACTTGCATTATCAAAATATTGAAAAAATATAAATCTTCATTTTTATTGATTTATTATCATATAACTATCGTAAAATGCTTTATTTAATTTTTTTTCACATTTCCACATTTTTCCTTATTTTTGTCTTTTTATCAAATTATATAAAATTAAATTACATTTAAAGGAGACATAAAAATGAAGAAAAAAATACTATTAACTCTAGGAACTATTTCTATATTAGGACTTAGTGCAACATTAATTTCATGTAATAAATTAACTGATGCTGAAATTAAAATGGAAATGTGAACTAAATTAAAATATGATCTTAAACAAGACGTTAAAAGAAACAATACTTTTGCAAAAGATATAAAAACAACAGATATTGTAGTTTCGTCATTAGCTGATAAATACAATTTTAAATTAGATTCCTTAGAAGTTCAAACCGATAAAGTAAGTTTAAAAATTACAATTACAGGTAGCGAAAAATCAGGAAAAATTTCTGAAACTAAAACATTCATTATTTCTGGTTTTAAAAGTGAATCAGGAACAAGTGCTGACGCTAAAACTGATAAAGAATTGGCAAATGAGGAATTAGCAAAAGTTGTTATAACCATAAAGGAATTAGCAACAGATCAATACGGAACAAAAAAAGCAAGCGAAATTCAACAAACATTACTTCAATTTGAAGGAATAGATGCAAAATATGAAGTTGTAGTCTCAGAGTTTAAAAGCGATGATCTAAAAGGCGTAATAAGTTTTAAATACCAATTAAGACTAAAAGAAAAGACAACTGTTCTTAGTGATACCAAAGAAAAAAATATTATTGGATTTAAAAAAGACACAACAACACCTACAGCAAAAACTGAATTAGAACTAGCAAATGAAGAATTAGCAAAAGTTGTTGTAAGCATAAAGGAATTAGCAGCGGATCAATACGGAACAAAAAAAGCAACTGAAATACAACAAGCATCACTTGAATTTACAGGGTTTGACTCTAAGTATGAAGTTGTATTACCGGAATATAAGGCAGATAATACAAAAGGTGAAATAAGCTTTAAATACCAATTAAAACTAAAATCAAATACAAAGATAATCAGTGACTCTAAGGCTGGATTAATCAGTGGATTTATGAAGATAGAAAGCCCAGAACAAAAAGCTATTAATGAGGAATTGAAAAAAGTAACTATTGGAATAACCGGTTTACCAAATACAGAATATCCAAATCACACAGCAAAAGAATATACAATCGATCAACTTGAATTAAAAGGACATGATGAATCAAAGTATACAGTTGAAAAAAGAGCATTTGAAATTAATAATGAAATTGGTGAAGTTTCGGTTATTGTTAATCTAAAAAGCATTGAAACACCAACATTATTCTCCGAAGAAAAAACATTAAAAATAACCGGATTTAAACCTGTTCCACTAGGTAAAATTGAAACAATGGCTAAGAATAAAACACTCTTTATAGTTGATAAGAGTTCAACAGACTATGCAACGACAATTGAAGCTATTAAAAAACTTATAGGACCTGATGGTAAGGGAAAATCTTACATAAAACAAGATTTTAGTAAAGCTCAAAAAGCTTCAGAAATAATATTTAAATATGGAGATATTTCTAAAAATGCAAACTCTCAAAATAATGTTATTTCATTCTTAAAATATACCGATAATGAAATAGATAAAACAATAGGTAAAAATATATCTTGTCCTAAAAATTATGATGATGGTAAAGATGTAAAAAATAGAAGAGCTTTATTTTTCAGTTTAGATGAAAACGGTAAATTAATTATTAAATTTAGAGTTACCAGCGAAACAAATAGTGATACTATCTACACTATAGATTTAGAATAATAAATATTAAAATAAAAACTGGTTTTTCGGCTTTAATAGCAATTTTATAAAAATAATGATAAGGATTAATATGAATAAAAAAATACCAATAATACTAGGGAACATATCAATAGCAGCACTTTCAACTTTTGCAGTATCTTGTAACAAAACACATGAAACACAAAAAACTGAAATGTGAAAAAATCTTAAATATGAACTTAAAAACGAAGTTAAAAGAGATGAAAAGTTAGCAAAAGATATTCAAATAACAGATATTGTAGTTACTTCTTTAAATGACAAATATACATTTAAATTAGATTCATTGGAAGTACAAACTGATAATACTAATTTAAAAATGATTATTACCGGTCAATATGTAAGTAAAAAGATTTTTGAGACAAAATCATTTATAATAACTGGTTTTAAAAAAGATTTAAAAGTTGATGATAAAACAACTCCTCAACCTAAACCTACCGATAACAAAACTCCTACTGAACCAGCAAAACCAGATAAAGATATGAAGCTAGGAAAACTAGAAACGTTAGCTAGCGAAAACAAATTAATTATTGTTGATAAGAAAAACCAAAATTATTCTTCGACAATACAAAAAATCAAAGATTTAATTGGGCAAGATGGAGCAGGCAGAAGTACAATAAAATTTATACCTGGTGAAGCAACAAAAGTTGAAAATATAAAATTTAAATTTGGTCAATCAAGTAAAAAGGCGAATAATGATCTTGAGTTTTTAAAATTTTCTTCTGAATTAACTATTGAAGAAATTCAAAATATTATTCCACCTGAAAATTACAATAACGGTGCACCAGTAGAAAGAAATAGAAGATGATTGTTCTTTTCTTACAATGAAACAAAAAAATTAATAATAAAAATTAGAATAAAAAGTGAATCGTCACCTAATAAAATTTTTGTTGTGGAACTCGAGTAAAAATGATAAAAAGAAAATTAATGTATTCAATGCTATCAGTTGTCACTATAGCACTAACACCAACTGTTGTATATTCATGTAATAAACAAAATAATGAAGAACCAAAAAAATTAGATGAATATTCAAAATCAATTTCTTTTTTACCTATAAGCAAGGTAGATAAGAAAGAAGATATAAATTTAGATTATCTAAAAACGTTTTCAATTATTGGGAATAATGACTTAATGATGAATATTGAAATTAAAGAATTTCTATTAAACCAAAATGATTTAATTATAAAATACAACATTATTAATTCAGCAAATAGTAATGTATCTGGATTATACGAATTTAAAATAAACTTAAATCAAATATTAAATAAAAATAAAAGTGATGATGAAAATAAACCAGTTACACCAGTGACCCCAGTTACTCCCGGAATAGAAAGTTTAACTTATGATTCATCAAATAATTACTATCAAGAATTACAAGGATTAAGAGGCAAAGAATTATTTGAGGCAATTCACAAACTCCAAAAGAAATATGTTGGCGGAATAAAACAATATGGAGACCTTTATGGAATTTATAAAGATGCATTTCAAGATAAATACTATGAAAAAGACAATTCATTGTTAGATATTTATTCTGAAAATCCTTCAGGTAATGATCCTTATAATTATAATTTCAATAATAATGGTTCATCCGCTGCAAACGAAGGCCAAGGTTTTAATAGAGAACATGTTATTCCACAATCATGATTTAGTAAAGCAAATCCTACGAGAAATGATGCTCATTTTGTATGACCAACGGATATTAAGGTTAACGCTCTAAGAGGAAATCTTCCACACAATAATGTTGTTACTATTGTTAAAACAAGCTTAAATGGAACAAAGATTGGTAACGATGTTTCTGAACCTATTGATGAGTTTAAAGGTGATATAGCTAGAGCATATTTTTACTTCCAAGCAACACATCAAAATGGATACAGCTCAAATGGAAATTTAGTTTTTGATGCTAACTTTCCTTATTTCAAAAAAACTTACTTAGATGTTTATATAAATTGAGCAAATAAGGATAAACTTTCCGAATTTGATGTCGATAGAAATAATCAAATTGCTAAGCACTTTAATGGACTAAGAAACCCATTTAGTGACTATCCAGAACTTGTAAGCCTAATATGAGGAAACGGAACAGAAACCTTCATAAACAAAGGCGTTCTTATTAAAATTAATAAATAATTTTAAAAAAGAAACTTGCTAAAACAAGTTTCTTTTTTATACACCTGGTAAGTATTTATTTTTTCCGTATCCAGTTATTTTATAGTTTAATACATATCCTGATGACTTAACAAAGTTTTGTCATTCAGGAGTTAATTGTTCCATTAATGAAGGTAAATTGGAGTGATAAGCAAAGTTGTGTCAAAACCTGTGGTATGTTCTTATATTAACAATTTTATTGGTTGAAAATCTATAAATATTATTACCTATATTTGCAATTATTAGTCTTGATCCATCAGTATTATATTTAGTTTGATAATTAAATGGTAAGTAGAATTGATCATTGAATTTAAGGTAAAATTGACCACCTGAATCTCCATCTATTTCGTCGAGTGATAATACTTGAACCGGTTGATTTGAAACAGGATAATAGTGTTGAGAGGATTTATAAATTTTAGTAATGCTGTCTCTATTTTCCTTGTATTCTTGATTGAATTCAAGATTTCATTTTTTAATTTTGAAATCAAAAAAATCATCAACTTTATAAAAATTGTATTCAAACTCTCTTAGATGATTTAAATATCAATACCACTTTTCATTAATCATTTTAGATAATTCAACATCAACTTTTTCTAAATCCTTTGCATTTACTTTAGGATTACGAAAAAGTTTTTCATATTCTTCAACCTTTAAAGTTAAGTTACCTTTTCATTCATCGCTAGGAGTTTGTTCTTGTTTAAATTTATTTAACAAAGCTTCATCCTTACTACCTAATATTACTTCGACCATATCATCTAAGAGCATTACTTTTTGGTTCTTCTCAATAGTATTTTTAATTTCAATAATCTTTTCTTTTTGTATATTTGGTAAACAAGAAGTTAAAGACAGAACAGAACCGAAAAGTAATAATGAAGGTAAAATTTTACTCTTTAACTTCATAAAATTCCTTAACTTTTTTAAAGTAGAAATTATTTAAATTATCTTCCTTAAATTCTCCATTGTAAATTAATTGACCTTTGTCAATAATAGTTACATAATCGACAAATCTACTTATTTCATAAAGTTCATGTGTTGAAATGAATATAGTCTTACCTTGAGCTTTAACATCATTTAGAATTGAAAATAATTCTTCACGAGCGTTTGGATCTAGATTAGCTGCCGGTTCATCCATAATCAATAAATCCGGATCGTTAATAAGAGACTGAGCTAACAATATTTTCTTTTTTTGACCACTTGAAAAACTATCAGGCTTTCTATTAAGTAATTCAATAATATTTAGTAATTCAGAAATTTTTGAAACATTTTCTTTTGCTAAACTTCTTTTTTGTCCACTTAAAAGAGCGAAAGAATAAAGATAATCATATGTTGTAAAGTTGCTTGGAAAAATTGGATTTTCGGGCATATATCCAAGTTTTGCTTTAGCCTGTGCAAATTTATTTTCAATTCCATTTATAAGAATTTTACCTTCTCATTTATTATAAGCGTTAACAAGTGCCTTTATTGTTGTAGTTTTTCCAGCTCCATTTGAACCAATAAAGGCATGAAATTTTCCAGGGTAAATATCAAAACTTAAATTTTTAAGTGCATAATCTTTATTATTATAGGATTTTGAGAAATTAATAACTTCAACTATTTTTTTATTTTCCATTATTTAAAATCCTTTCTGCTATAAATATATACAACTCCACCAACTAAAAGTAAAATATAAAACGACCATAATAGTGCAACTCCATAATCAGGAAATGCAGTAGAACTTCTTTGTACTGTAAATATATTACTTACTTCTTTAAACACTGAAACATTCTCATCTTTTTGTAGTTTCATTCTTGAAACTTGTTTAGTTGATGCTCCTGATTTAATTGTTTCAATAATTGGCAAGTATGAACTAAATCCACCAATAATATACGCTCTTAAAGTTCCACTTTTCATTTTTACTTGAACCTTATATTGACTTTGATTAACATCTGCTTTATTATTTTTAAGTATGGTTTCAAACAAACTTGATTGATTGTGTTTGTAAAACATATAGTAATATGTAATTACATATAAATAAATTTGTTGTTGATAAGATTCAGTTATTCCTGATCTTGAAAATATTTCATTAAATAGAATATTTTTACCAAATTCATTAAATGAATCAAATATTTGCGAGTTAAATTCTTGCAATGTTGCTTCTTTATTGTTTACATCAAGTTTTATGTTTTCTTTAAAAAACTCATCAAACTCATCAAGGTGTAAAAATTTTTGAATAACTTTTCAATTTAATTTACCTGCAAAATCATCAATTGAACTAAAACCAAAATTATCTTCAACTAGTTCATTTTTGGAGTCAGCATTTTCTCATGCATAAATTAAATTATTTGTAGATCACTTTAAATTTGCATCACTAATGTCATTATTGATTAACGGTGCGGTTGGAACAAACATTTTTATATTGTCATTGCTCATTAAATATTTATATCTAACATCATTATTGTTTGAATAAAAATCAACTTTACTTAAATATTTTGAGTCACTTAATCTTTGATTGTTAAAGTAATCTGTTCCGTAGTTTGAAGAAACAATACCCATTTGATATGGAATATTTAATCAACCCATAACTTGTGCTATGTTTGCATTACCTTTTACTTCATTAAATAATTTTTTATGCTCATTATAATTGTTTTTTTCAGTTCTATTAACTAAATAAAGTTTGTCTTTTTCATTATCTAAACTAAATGCATATGTATCTAAATCATTATATTTATTGTTAAGTCTAACACCATAACCATTCATTCTTGATTCGCTAAAATAAGTTGATAAATTACCCACCAAAAATAATGGAGTAAAAATTGTCAAACTAAATGCAATGGCTATTCTTCTATTTAGTTTTGTTGCCAAAAGTGCTGTAACCAAGCCAAAAAAGTAAAATGCAAATAAGTTTACTCCAAAACTTGAAAATAAATATCTATAGTAATTAGAATCACCAATTCTTGATTTTAATACTGTTAAAAATATTAAAAATATTACAAAAATAATTAGTGAATAAACAAATCCAAAAAGAAATAAGAATCCTATTCTAGTAGCTAAAATATTTTTTCTTGTTACTGGTCTTGAACAAACTATAAGCTCAAGCCCTTCTCTTTCCATACTCTTAAAAATATTTATTGAAAATATTGTTGCAAACAATACAGTCATTAACAAACTTACAAAAATAGGAATAACTATTAGAAAATTAATGTCTGAATAGTTTCTATTTATTATTAAACTGATTCCAATAATAAATAGTGAAACAAAAGATATTAGCGGAATAATAAATGTTGTTTTTTTCTTCATCAAATAAAATCACAAATAATTTGCAAAATTATATTTATGTACTTTATCCATTATTTTTTATCCTTTCTATAACCTGCAATATAATACGGGATAATATCTCCATATTTCTCTTCTGTATAGTCTTTTCTAACATTATTGTTTGCAGGGGTTGTAACATCGTTATCTGTATCAACAAAAAGAAAATTGTTTGCAAAGTTTACTAAACTAAATTCTTTTTGTTCTCCATTTATTAGTTTTTCTAAAACTCTTAATCTATATCTAGCAAAAATATTAACTTCTTTTTTGAAATTGTTAAGATCAGTATAATCATTTCGTCTTGTAATAGATAAATTGATAACGTAGTTTTCAAACATTTTTAAATAAAATGTTTTTTCATAAGCTTGATAATCATTTCCCGATTCAAGACCTTTTGATTTATTCCCATCTTCATCTGTATAAACAAAATTTTGTTTTACGATCATTACATGATCAAGAATTTTGTTTGATTTAATTCTTATTAATCAAGGAAGATGAGAAGCATACTTAACCGAAAATTGACCACCTTCACCGGTAAGAGCATCGGATGAACCTATAAAATCAAAATTTTGAATAGTATACAAACTAAACAACCAATTTTTTTTGAAAAACTGAGTAAATTTTTCTTCGTATTTAGTTAGAAATTCAGGTGGAGATCCAAATAACCCAACCTYAATAGACAAACTATAAGGTATAGTGTAATAAGAAGTTATTTTTTCAAGTTCATCTTTATAATTTTCTAAATTATCATAAAGTTGATCTTTAATATAATCATCCATTTCCTTATTAAGTTCTTCTTGTGTTCTTGGTTCAAAAGCATCCTTTAAATAATATTGATCAAGAATATCTTTTATAGCACTTTGCTTTAGAAATTCATTTTTATCAAGACTTAATTTTTCTTCTATAAAAATTGGTTTCTCTTTTAGCATTTTGTTGGTTGCTGAACAAGATGTAATAGCAATGGGTGCAATAATTAAAGGCGCAGCTAATAATAGTTTTTTAATTTTCATCATTAACTCCTTTTAACAAGTATGTTAATATTGTTCCATGTTTTTTCTTGAAATCTTCATATATCGTTTTATCTTTTATCACGTTTTTTATATCATCTATTTTCACATCAATAAACTTTTTATTTGAATCTAAAACTTTAAAAATAATCGGTTCAACAAAAATTCTCTTTATTTTTTTTTCGTTAATTATTCCTGTTTGAATATTTAATTTTTGATAAGAATTATCACTGAATTTTAAAATTCAAACTTCATAATTTAACTCATCATAATCGTCTTTATAATCATATTTAACTGCGTCAACTATCTTATTTGATGTGGGAATTATTTTATACTCCGAAGTAATTTCTTCAACTAATTTTGAATTATCTTCAAAATCATTAATAACATTTACACCCAATCAATTAAAAGATTCACGATTTTTTAAAAGTAAATATCAATCATTGACTATAAATTTTTTGAATTCTTTTTCAGAACTTTTGTTATCGATATTTGGTAAGTCACCAGAAATAAATGGATCTTTGTTTTCACCCGCATAAAGAGTTATACCATTAAAATAATATAAATTCTTTTTTAATGGTTCAAGTATAAATTTATCTTTATCATCTTGATTTAAAACATAAGCTTCTTTTTCTTTGGTTAAAATATCTTGATTTTTATTAGGAAAAAATTCACCTTCTTTATAGAAACTATCAAGAATTGTAAGAATAAATTTATTCTTATGAAATTGCTTTAAATCCTCTGTTGTAACTATCGTTTTATTTACACTAGAATTAATATTTAATTTATCTTTTTTGTTAATTATTAATGTTGTGCTAACAAGTGAAGTGCTAAGTACAAATGTACTTATAATTAAAGAATGTTTTAAAAATTTGTTATATTTCATTTTGCCTTTCTATTTGAAAATTATATATTATTATAAAGTAATATACTTAATTTAATTATTTACTTATTTGCCTTAATTATAGTATGATAAATAAAAAAGCAAAAAATATTTGCTTCTATTATTTTATAAATCTTTTAATAAATTTATATTTTTTTTGACTATAAGGTAAAAATCTTGAAGAAAAATCTAAACTATTATTTGATTTATAATAACTCCTAATTTTACTGAATGCTCTAATTGATTCTTTATACCTGTATCTACCATGACCACTATTATTAATCCCTCCAAAAGGTAGACGAGAATTAGAAATATGTATAAGCATATCATTTATAGAAAGCGATCCAGAATTCGTTTTTTCAATAAAATTATCTATTACTTTTTTGTCGGTTGTACAAATATAAGCAGAAAGAGCATCATTATTATATTTATTAAACAAACTAATGGCTTGGTCGCTATTTTCTACTTTAAAAACAGGAAGTATTGGACTAAAAAGTTCTCATCTTAAAAATTCTTGATGTTCTTCTAAATTAGCTTCAAAAATTTTAAGTTGAATTTTGTTTTGTTCTTCGTCAACTACTAAATTATTTTTTGTTAATTTTTCAAATTTGTCTTTTATATATTGTAATGTTTCACGATTAATAATTTTTGCAAGTTGCCAATTGCTTTCTGAATTAATTCCTAGCTGTTTAATTGCTTGGTTATTTAATTCATTTATGAAACTTTGGTAAATATCCTTATGAACAAAAACATGATTTGGTGAGACACATGTTTGACCAGCATTATAACTTTTAGCTCATATTAATCTTTTTGCAATAACTTTAACATTAGTTCTTTTATCAACATAAACAGGGCATGGCGAACCAAGTTCCATTATTGTATTTATTCCATTTTGCTTTGCTCTTAGATCGATAATTTTTCCAACTTTAGTTGAACCTGTAAAGAAAATTAAATTAGGTTTCGAGTCTATAATTTGATTTATTTCTTCAACCAAACTATCATGTTCTAAATATTCAGCAACCTTATGCAATTTTGTTTGATAAATCAAATCTTTAATCACGTTTGCGACATGACTACATTTATCACTGGGTTTTAAAATAACTTTATTACCTGATGCAATTGCTCCTACTAAAGGCATAATTGCTAAATGAAAAGGATAGTTGAAAGGAGCTATTATAAATATTGTTCCTAAAGGTTCAAACTTATAAAATGATGAATCAAAATATGTTAATGGATTCGAAATATTATTACCAACACGATGTTTTTTAGTAGTTCACCCAATTTTATTAATTAACATTCTTATTTCTTTTAAAACTATTTGAATCTCTGAAAGATATGATTCAATTTGGTGTTTTCCTAAATCTTTATATAATGCTTCTTCAATTTTGTTGTTATTTACTTTAATTCAATTGTATATATCTTTTAAAATTTCTTTTCTTTTTCTTTTGTTATTCAAAAAATTTGAAGGTTTTGTATTTAATAATTCTAATTTATTCATATATTTATGATACAACTTGCAAAATATTTTAAGCAAAAAAGAATAATTATTTATTTTTTACTGTCAAGCAATTTTACTTGACATTATAAAAAAATATGCTATACTATATACATTAATTACGTATGTATTGATAAAATGAAAGGAAATTTAAATGGTTAAAATTAGATTAAAACGTATGGGAAGCAAGTTTAATGCAATTTACAAATTGGTTGCAACAGATTCTCGCTCACCACGTGATGGTAAATTTATTGAAGCTTTAGGACACTACAATCCACACAATAAAGAATTAACAATMAATAAAGAAGCTACTGCAAAATGATTGGCTCAAGGTGCTCAACCTACAATAACAGTTGCAAACTTGTTTAGAACAAACAAATTAACTGAAGAGTTATTAAAAGCAAAAAAATAATGAAAGTCAATTTTCTTACAATTTTTCCAAATTACTTCAAACCTTTAATTGAAGAAAGTGTTATTAAAAAAGCTATTGAAAAAAAACTTATTAATTTTGAAGTTGTTGATTTTAGATTATTCAGTAAAAATAAGCACAATAAAGTTGATGATGAAATTTTTGGTGGTGGTCATGGTTTACTACTACAAATTGAACCAATTGATTTAGCGCTTGATTCATTAAAAGATAGAGGTGGCTACAAAGTATTGGTTAGTCCACAAGGAAAAGTATTTAATCAACAAATTGCAAATGAACTTTCTAAAAAAGAACAAATAACTTTTATCTCTGGCAGATATGAAGGATTTGACGAAAGGATTGTTCAACTTGTTGATGTTGAATTATCTATAGGTGATTTTGTTCTTACTGGTGGTGAATTACCTTCAATGGTAATGGCTGATAGTATTGTAAGGCTGGTTCCTGGTGTAATAAATGAAGATTCATATATGAATGACTCGTTCCAAGGTATTGGATTACTAGACTATCCACAATATACTAGACCAAGAGAATACAAAGGTATGTTAGTACCAGAAGTATTAGTGAATGGAAATCATAAAGAAATTGATGAATGAAAAAATAAAGAGCGATTTAAGAAAACTCTTAAAAATCGCCCAGATATAATAGAAAGGTTAAAAAACAATGAGAAATAAATTATTAGAATTAGTTGAAAAACCACAACTTCGTACTGATTTAGTTGAATTTAATACTGGTGATAACATTAGAGTTCACAACCGTATTAGAGAAGGTGAAAAAGAACGTATTCAAGTTTTCGAAGGTCTTGTTATTTCTAAAAAAGAATCAGGAACAAGATGTACATTTACTGTAAGAAAGCTTTCTTATGGTATCGGTGTTGAAAGAACATATGCACTTAACTCACCACTTATTGCTTCAATCGAAGTAGTTCGTTCAAACAAAGTTAGAAGACAAAAACTTTACTTTATGAGAAATCGTAGTGGTAAAAGCGCTCGTCTTAAAGAACTTAAAAAAGCATAAAAAATTTCCTAAAAAGCCTATTATATAGGCTTTTTTTTAATATAATTGTAGTGATGTAAAAAATCAAAAGTTTAACATTACAATTGACAAATCAAAAATAAAATTCAATAATGAAGTAATAAATAAAATGATACAAGAAATGTTTGAAGAAAATATTGAAATTTCACTTAAACCATAACCAATAATTCACAAATTAATATCAATCATGATAACAAAATTGTAAGTACAATAACAAACTATTATGGTGAAAAATTCGGTAATATCGAGGATGTTTTAAAAGTAAATAACATTGCACAATTTGAAACTACATTGAATGTCAATTTCATAAAAGAGCATATAATAAATAATGAAAATTTAACATTTTATTACAGAGATTTTCAATTACCGATTTTTGAATATAATGTTTTATATAATTTTAAAAATTATAATATTAGACTTTATTTCCAAGAAAACCCTAAATATGTAGCTACTGGTAGAAATAAATATGATAGAACAATTTATGATAAAAATAAATTGTTTCTACAAATAAATAATGAAGTTATAGAACTATTCTATAGTCAAATAAAGAAAAAATAAAAACAAGTAAGCTTTTATATGGCTCACTTGTTTTTATTCGTTTTCTGGTTTAAATACATCAATTAAGTTTTTTAAAAGACATACAACAGTAAGAGGTCCTACTCCCCCAGGTACCGGAGTAATAGCACTTACTTTATCCTTAACTTCTTCGAAATCTACGTCACCGCATAGTTTCTCGCTAAGTTGGGCGTCAAGGTTAGTACCTACATCAATAATTATTGCACCTTCTTTAACGTTTTTTGATTTTATTAATTTTGCTACACCTGCAGCTACTACTAAAATGTCCGAATTTTCAATTCCTTTAATTCCTGTATGTTCATCATATGTAGAAACTTGTGCACCCATTCTTTTTATAATGTGAGCAACAGGTTTACCCACCAAATGACTTCTACCAATAACAGAAACTCTTTTATCTTTAACATCAATGTTGTAATGTTCCATTAATTCTAAAACAGCTCTTGCTGTTGCAGGAACAAAATGTTTTCCAGCTGCATTATATAAATTAAATTCGTTTCTTGTACTTAATCCATCCACATCTTTATGAAATGGGATGGCATCAAGAATAACTTGTTCTGGGATATGGTTTGGTAATGGAAGTTGAACTAATACACCATCTGAATAATCATTAATTGCGTCAAGTTTTTTAAGTAATCTGTCCTGACTTATTTTTTCATCAAATTTATAAAGTTTTGCTTCAATGCCTAAATATTCACTTTTTTCTAGTTTCTTTTGAACGTATTTATTTGAAGCCTCGTTATTTCCAACTTGAATTATTGCAAGTCTTATTTTTCTTGATAAACCTAAATCTTGAACTTCTTTTTTTAATTTTTCAAGTTCTCTTTTCGACAATTCTACACCACTTAATATTTGCATTTCAGTTCCTCCTTATATCCATTTAATTCATTTTCATATTTTTCTAATTTACTTTTTTCTTCTTGTAATTTTTCAGCCGGCGCCTTCTTTACAAAGTTTTCATTTGATAAAATCTTTTTAGATCTATCAACTTCAAAAGTTAATTTTTCAATTAGATTTAATAACCTTTTTTTATTTTCTTGTTTTTGACTTTCATCAATCTTTATAAAGATCTTACCAAAGTCAAAAGTTATTAAAGCATCAGTGTTTTTTTGAATTTCAGAGTATGACAATTTATTAATCGTGCTAATTGCTTTGTCATCTAAATCAAAATCTTTATCTCAATAAATTAGTTCTTTTTTAGAAATATTATTTTCTTCTCTATACTTTCTTAAAGCACTGGTAATGTCAATAACTTTATCTATATAGTCCGTGTTTTTATAAGTAGAAACTTTTGGATATGTATGGTTATAAAGTTTATCATTAAATATATCTTTAAATATCTTATATGTAACAAATGATAAAAATGGATTAACAACAATTAATGTATTTTTAAGAATTAAAAGAGCTTGCTTTTTAGAAGGATTTACTTTTAAAAACTCAACATATCAACCACTTAAATCATTGTATATAAATTTACTTATTTGACTACCAACAAGCGTAAATTCATAATTTTTCATTGACTTATTAATACTTTTAATTAATAGTGATAACTTATTGTTTATTCATTTATCTGCATCTGTTATTTTGTTGTTGTTATCATTTGGGAGTTCATTTATAAAACGACTAATATTTCATAATTTATTACATAAACCTCAAGCTGATTTAATTTTATCTGGAGAATATTTAATATCAAAACCCGGTGTGGTATTGGTTATTAAGAATCATTTAAGAGCATCAGCACCGTATTCATCAATAACATCAATTGGATCAATTCCGTTGTTTAAAGATTTGGACATTTTACGTCCTTGTTCATCTCTTATTAATCCATGTATCAATACATTTTCAAATGGTTTTTGTTTCATAACATCAAGACCAAACATATACATTCTTGCAATTCAAAAGAAAATTAAATCGGATCCAGTTACTAATAAGCTTGTTGGATAATATCTTTTGATCATTTCGTTTTTTTGTGGTCATCCTAAAAAAACAAATGGGCTTAAACCACTAGAGAATCATGTGTCAAGAACATCTTCATCTTGTTTTCAATCTAGTCCAGGACTAGTTGTTTGGACCTTAATTTGATCACCTTTATATCAAACAGGTATTCTGTGTCCTCATCAAATTTGTCTAGAAATTGTTCAATCATGAATATTCGACATTCAATTTTTTAAAATTTTTATAAATCTTGGTGGGTAGAATTTAACCTTATCTTTTGTTCTTAAGTGTTGCAAAATATCTTTTGCAAATGTTTCCATTTTTACAAATCATTGTGGTAAAACCAGTATCTCAATAGGTGTATTACTTCTTTCGCTATAACCTACTTTAGAAATTGTTTTTTCTTCTTTCAAAATAAAATTATTATTTCTTAAGTAATCGGCAATTTCTTTTCTTGCTTTAAATCTTTCTAGACCATTAAAAATACTATCTTTACATTCTATAAATCCATTTTTATTAATTGTTTCAATAACTTCAAGGTTTGCATGTTTTTTAATAATATCAATATCATCTTCAGCGTGAGCCGATAACTTCATTAAACCACTTCCAAATTTAGGATCAACATATTCATCAGATATTATTGGAATTTTTTTATTGGTTAGAGGGTGAATTACAAATTGTCCTAAAAATTTAGAATATCTTTTATCTTTGGGATTAAAAACTATAGCCACATCACTTAATAACGTTTCTGTTCTAACGGTTGCAATTGTAAGATAATCATTTGAGTTTTCTAAAAAATATTTAATGTAATACATTGTTTGTTCAGTTTCTTTATTAACAATTTCAATATTCGAAACTGCAGTCAACAATTTTGTATCCCAATTTACAGCTTTAACGTCTTTGTATATGTAGCCTTTATTATATAAATCAACAAACACTTTTACAACAGCTTCACTTGCATCGTTATCCATTGTAAATCTTTCACGCTCATAATCAAGTGCTAATCCTAATCTAGATCATTGTTCTCTAAATAGATTTGCATAATCTTCTTTTCATTGTCACGTTAATTTTAGAAATTCTTCTCTTCCGATATCATGCTTTGTTAATTTTTTAGTGTTTCACAAATGTTCTTCAATTTTAGATTGTGTAGCAATTCCTGCATGATCCATTCCTGATATTCAAAAAGTATCAAATCCTTTTAATTTTTTATAACGTATTATAGTATCAGGAATTAATGTGTCAAAAGCATGACCTAAATGGAGTTTTCCAGTAACGTTAGGAGGGGGTAATAAAATTGAAAAAGGTTTTTTAGATGTGTCATGTGTACTAAATACTTTTTCAGTTATTCTTCATTCTTGTTCAATGCCTTCTTCAATAAGTTTATGGTTATATGCTTTGTTCATTCTTACCTCCTATTATAATGTTAAATTATAACAAATTTTGTCCAAAAATCGAGTAAAACTTTAAGTGTATAAGGGTAAAAACAAAAATGAAAATTTTTATAAATAATTTAAATTAACTTTATAATCTTATTTATGAAAAATAAATTAAAAATAATCTCTTTTATAGGTATGCCATTGGTTTCTACAATTCTTCCAGCAACCTTTATATCTTGTTCGAATAACAACAAGTCATTAGAAAAGAATCAAGAAAAATATAAAGAAAATATTGCAAAAATTTCTAATAAATCATTTGATGATTTAAGAGGATTTGATGATGCAATGAAAAGAGAGTTAAATCCTGTAATTCAAAACTATAGTGATAACTATGATGCAAACATTAAAAAAATAATGACTATATTATATTTTTTTGAAAAGCAGGATCCTAAATTAACTTCTTTAAAAAATGAATTTATGACTATTGAAAAAGAAACTAAAAATAAAAGTAAATTTGACCGTTTTAGTTTGTTGCTTTCATTTATTAACTTTGTTAGCAAAGGAACTCAACAAGGAGCTATTAAACTTGATGAAAAACATGAAAAGATTTTTTCAGAACTTGTTGAATATAATGATTTGTTTAATTCATATGGTTTATGAATAGAAAACTATTATATTTTTGCACTAGCAAATAAATTGAATAGTGAATATTTAAACGGTAGCAACGGTAATGTAAATACATTTTTAATTAAATATGAAGAAATTTTAAAGAAAGAATTTCCTAAGAAAAAAATAGATCAAGAATCTGCTAATGATAATAAAAATATGGCTATCGAATTTTTAGATAACATATTTCCAAAATTAGAAAAGTTCGATTCTAACAAGTGAAACAAAAATATGGGCTTTGTTGCATATAGAAAATTTGATAACAATAAACTTGAAGATATTTTAGATAATGTAACCGGCGAAAAAATCATGATTAATCCAGAAGTTTCAGAAGAAGAACTATCTAAGTCATACATAAGTCCATCGGGTTGAATATATGTTCCAAATAGTAAAACGAATAAACTTGATACTTTAAGTTTTAATTACGATAATGAAATTAAAACTATTAAAGAAAGAAAGAAAGAATTGGAAGCAAAAATAACTGCAACGCCAAAAGAAGAAGACAAATTAGAATTATTAAGTATAAATTCAGAACTAGAATACTATGAATATACTAATAAATATTTAAAAAATCTAGATTTGGTTGAAGGTTCAAATATTTTAAGTTCTCACTTGAATAAACTTGATTTAAAAGATAAATATGTAATTAAAATCACATCTTCAAGAAACGTAAAAAATGGTGAATTTGTCAAAGTTAATTTCGGTATTAAAAATGTTGGTATTAATAGATCTAAGCAAAAAATTTATACAAAAATAGAATATGCAACAAACAACGGATATATTTACCCAAGTGGATTCGCAAACTTTCCACGTAAGTGAAAATCATTTACTATGAATCCACAAGAAAAACTTACAAATGATATTTACTTAATTGTAGATGCAAAACATTTTAATGATGCTTTTTTAAATGGTGAAAATCCTTCTCAAGCAAGCAAAAAAGATGGTTATTTAAAACTTAACCTAAGCAAAATAGTAGAATTTGTTTAATAGAAAACTAAAAAATATTCTTTGTTGAGCAAAGAATATTTTTTTAATAAACATTTGAATCGTGCTTTATCTTTTCTTTTTTGCCGTCTCCAAGTTCAATTTCTGTTGTTAGTATTTGCATTGTTAATGAATCGCTAGTTAACAACGAACAATCAATTTCTTGAGTTTTAGCAAATTTTTGCTTGTTTGCATTTGCTATAAATACTTCTTTGACTCTTCTTTGTGGAACATAATTCTTTTTGATGTAATCTAAATCATTTAAATTTGTTTGTGTAACATGTAAGTTTTCCTGATAGTTTATTTCTTCGGTATTTAGCAAATTATTAGCATACCTTAAATTAAATTCAGATCAATTTTGGAACTCTTTCATTGTTGAAAAAATATAGTGTCTATCTTCAGGTAAATAAAACGTATCTGCATGTGACCAAGGTAAAAAAGGTTTTGAAAATAGTAGTTGACTCTTCATAATATTATGAGAAATTTTGTTTAAAACATACTTTGTATAAGGATGTAAAGCGGTTTTTAATAAATCTTTTGTAAGCCCAGATTCCACTAAATTATTTTCATATAGTAGATATACATAGTCGAAATATTTAGTCAAAAGTTGTGCATCATTTGAAATAAAAAGATAATTAAAATTATATTGCCTAGAAAGCGAATTAAGAATTTTTAGAAAATCTCTTCTTTCGTTTGTGGTCTTGATATTTGGATCGTCTTGAACAATTAAAACACTTGGATTTAGAAATACAAATTTAACAAGTTTTAATTTTATTTTTTTAATAGGTTCAAGATAAATATATTGAGTTAAGTAATCCTCAAAATCAAGAGATACAGAATGAAAAGCTTCAATAAATCTTATTACACCAATAAATTCTGTTTCGAAATTCTCTTTATAGTTGAAATTTGATGAATCAGAATATCTAAATAGTTTTTTAAGAAATGAATTAGCAAGTGAAAAATTATTAAGTTGTTCTATCAGTTCTCATATTTTATATAGTGAATCATAAACATTTGACTTAGGATCGTTTTTAAATCTTTTTTCAACAAGTTTATCAATATGTTTAATTACATTTTTTATATTTCTTAAATGCGATTTAACGTTTCTAAGCATTATTCTAACTCTGGGGGAAGAATTTTTTTGCGCTTGATTCAATAAGTAAGATTCTTTATTTTCATTCCATTCTTGTTCAGCTCTTAGCATGTTAATTTCTTTTTTGAATTTTTCTTCTTCAACTTGTCTGAAGTGATTTATGATTTTATCAAACTTGTTTGATTTAAGCCCTAAAAGAATTTCTTTTCTATTATTTATTTCTCTTTTTAAGTGCATTTTTTGTTCTTTTGAAAATTGTATATATTGAAAAATATTAACTTCATAAGTTGTTCTAATTTTTTTATTTATTTCATGTACGGATAATCTATTATCTAGTTTGTTGTTTGATAAAAACAACCTTTCTTCTCTTCTAAAACTTTTTTCAATTTGTTTAATTTGATTACTTGTTAGATAAAAAAATTTATTTTTATAATGATTAAAAATATTCATTGAATGTTTTTTTACAAGAAGTTCTTTTCTTAATTCTAAAAATTCAACTTCATCACTTTTAAAAAAAGACATCTTATGTTCAATTGTATTTATAGACTTTTTCATTTTATAAAGAATGAAGCTAGAAATTTTTTTAGATTGTGTTTTGAAAAACTTTTTATACTTTTCAAAAAAACTAATTTCATTTATGATATCTCTAATCTTTAAATCATTTTCAACTTTTAGAGCAGAAGTTTCATTAATCTTATTTAATGTGTTTAGTTGTTTTCTTTTATGTTTTATTTTAGCACTTAAAATTGTTGTACTATCTATTTGAGATGCCTTGCTACATTGCTTATACTTTTCATATATTTCATTATAAAATTCAAAAAATATCATTGAAATCTTCTTTGCTTGATTTGTTATGTTTTGATAACTTTTTATTATTCTTTTATTTATTTCTTCCTCGGTGATGGTGAATGAATTTTTTTCAATATCATTTTTTAATTGATTCAATGATTCTAAAATATTTTTATACTCTTCAGAAATAAATCAAGATTTTGAACCTAAAGTTTTTATAATATCAGCTTTAAACGATCTACTAAAATTATCATTAACATTTTTAAAATCACCTTTATTGAAAGTATGATTTTCAAAATTTTGCTTTATTGAGTTTCATATTTCAAAAAGAGGAATTTCACTTTTGGTTTCGGATAGAACTGCAACATCAAAAAAGGAAACTTTTTTAAAAACCTCTTCTCTTCCGAATGTAATGTTTAAATCATCTTGAATGAAATCTTTATTATATAGTGAAAAAGATGAATGATCATTCATGCTGAAATTTTTTCAAAAATGTTTGAAGAAAAAATCCATTGATTTATCATCAACTAAAATTCCTGTTGTTTGATTAGAATATAATTCCAACAAAGGTATGTTAATATTCTGAACTTCTTTTTTTGACTTTATTCTTTTATAAAAATTTTCAACACTAAATAATTTTTCACTTATACGCATATTATTATTATAGAAAATAAAAGTAAATATTATTTAAGAAGATTAAAAAAAGCAATATATAAATTGCTTAGTATGAAAGGTTTTCATTTTTATAAATTAATGAAGCAATTATGCTATATGAATAGTAAATTATCAACATATTAAATCAAATTTTAACAGGGCTGGTTGCCACATGCGTAAATATTCAAACAAATATATGCTCCGTGTTTCCGGTACCTAATGCATAAGTATCTGCAACAGATAAAAGAGGAACATTAATCATTTCTAAAAGGGCTGAGAAAATAATAATAGGAACAAGAATTAAATATCTACTTGGACTTAATTTAAATCTAGCAACAAAAACAAAGACTAACATAGTTAAGAAACCGGAGATCATAAAAGCCATAAGACCTCAACGATTTTTAATAATACTGCTATTGATATATTTTTGATCAACAACAAAACCGACAAGTATTACCAAGAATATTATTAAAGAAATAATTAATATAGCTGCTGATGTTAAGTTAATGTTTAATAATAAATGATATGAACCAGTTTCAATAAAGTTATTCTTCTTATTGTTAGTAACAATAATTAAATCAGCATATTTTTCAGCTTTTACAAGATCATTTTTATCTAAAGCTTTTTTATATTTTATAGATAAATTAAAAATCTTTGCCTCAAAAGCGTTAATTCTGTACTCTCCACCAAAATAAAATTTTAGGAATTTTAAGAAAAATCAACCTACTATACCTGATACCAATCCATTCATAGCAGTTGCAAGAGTATAAAGCGGATTATAAGCAGAAGGTGGTACAAATAACATAGATAATATATCACTTAAAAAACCCACAAAGAATCCTATTATTGGCCCAAAAATAAATCCGGTTATTTTTACAGGCAAACCTATAAAACTGATTTTTATTGTTGGAATTGATACAATAGGTAAAAGTTGATTTCCAATAATGGTAAAAACTACTGCTATCGCAATTAGAATAGCAACAAATACAATTTTTCTAATTGTTCATTTTGAGAAAATACTTCATGAACTAGTGTTTGGTAATGCAGGAGGTTTTCTTTTCATGTATTAAGTATATATATATTTTTAAATTATTTTTAAATTACTTGTGATATTTCTTATTTGATAAGATACTAAAAGCACGATAAATTTGCTCAGAAAATATCACTCTAAAAAGTTGGTGTGGAAATGTCATGTTGCTAACTTTTATTTTTTTAGTTGAATTAAATTCTTCTTCAATCACACCATCGCTTCCACCAATAATAAAAGTGATATTGTCCTCATTTAATAAACCAGAAAATTCAATACTGTCGTAATTTTTTCCTTGAAGTGAAAAAAGATAAACTGTTGAATTTTTTGGTATTTTTTCCAAAATCATTTCAGTCTCTTTTTGCTTTTTTAAATTTATATTTTCATCTTTACGTTCCTTTAATTCAATAGCATTAAATGATACATAAGAAGGAAGTTTATCTATGTATGTTTTATAAATATCACCGAACTTTTTTTCAAGTGAACCTACACAAATTAAATTAATTTTCATTTTTCCCTTTACCGTTCAAGTAGAAAATTAACATTTGTATATCAGCTGGATTTATGCCACTTATTCTTGAAGCTTGACCTATAGTAAGTGGTAATATTTTTTTTAATTTTATCTTAGCTTCAGTTGCAATATTAGGTACATTATCATAATCAATGTTTGTCGGAATTTTCAACGCTTCTAACTTAATCATTTTTGAAGCTGATTGTTGTTGTTTTTTAATATATCCATCAAGTCTAATGGCTACAACAAGTTCATTTTTAAATTCAAAATCACCCAAAAAATCATTAGCATCAACTTCTGGTCTTGCAATAACTTTTAGCATCGATACACCGTTTGTAATTCCGTATTTTAATGCTAATGGGTCCTTAGAAGATATAAAAACATTTTTTAATTCTTCTATTTTTTTATCTATTTTTTCATATTTATTTTTTATAAAATTGTATTCAGTTTCTGTTAATAAGCCTTGTTCATAGGCATATTTGGATAATCTAATATCACTATTATCATTTCGTAAAAGTAATCTATATTCAGCTCTTGACGTGAGCATTCTATAAGGTTCTTTTGTACCTTTTGTAACTAGATCATCAATTAAAACACCTATGTAAGCTTCATGTCTTTTTAAAATTAATGGTTCTTTACAATCAATTTTAAGTGCAGCATTAATGCCTGCTAACAAACCTTGCGCAGCCGCTTCTTCGTATCCACTTGTACCATTTATTTGTCCTGCACTAAACAAGTTATTTATCTTTTTAGTTTCTAATGAAGCTTTTAAATCTAATGGATCTAGTGCATCATATTCAATTGCATAAGCTCATTTTTGTACCTTTGCATTTTCCAATCCAGGAATAGTTTTTATAAGCTTTTCTTGAATACTAATAGGAAGTGAAGTTGAAAGACCATTTATATAAATTATGCTACCATCTAAAGTTTCAGGTTCAAAGAAAATTTGATGTCTTTCTTTATCTCTAAATCTCATTATTTTATCTTCTATACTAGGACAATATCTAGGTCCGATACCTTCAATTAAACCTGAATACATTCCTGAAAGATGAACATTTTGCTCGATTAGTTCATGTGTTTTTGAATTTGTGTAAGTCAAATAACAAGAAATTTGTTTTGGTAATTTAATGTGTGACCTTGATGAAAAACATAAAAAACTATCATCAAGTTTTTCTTTTTCAACTTTAGAAAAATCAATACTATCTGCATATATTCTTGGAGGAGTACCTGTTTTTAATCTTTGTAAATTAAATCCTATATTTCTTAAAGAATCACTTAATTTATTAGTTGTTTTTTCTCCATCGGGACCAGAATAAGTTATATCAGAACCACGTATAATTCTAGAAGACATATATGTACCAGTTGTAATAACTACAACTTTAGATTTGTAAAAAATTCCATCTTCTGTTTTAATTCCAATTATTGTATTGTTATCTACTACCAATTCAGTAACTATAGCTTCAAAAGCATCAATATACTCATGATTCAAAACAGCTTCTTTAACTAATTTTGAATATTTTTCTTTGTCAATTTGTGCTCTAATAGCTCTTACTGCTGGACCTTTAGATTCATTCAGCATTTTGATTTGTATCATTGCATTGTCGGCGAAAAAACCTTGTTGCCCACCTAAAGCATCAATTTCTCTAGTAATCACTCCTTTAGCAGGACCACCAATCGATGGGTTGCAAGGCATAGTAGCTAATTTATTCAAATTAAAACTAAATAATGCTGTTTTTTTATCTTTGTTAGCCAATGCAAAAGTCGCTTCAATTCCAGCATGACCACCGCCAATGACAATTGCATCATATTCATTTTCTTTATTAATCATAGAATATAATTTTATAAAATTTTTAATTATTTTATATAATTTCAATAACTTAATATATAACTATTAAGTAATATAAAAAAAGAATATTTTTATTTTGAATTTTCTATTAATATTTTAAAATAAAATATAATTAACTAATTAGGAGAAATCAATGAATAAAATTACAAAATATGTTAATGAAAAGAGATTTTACGATGAAAAAGTAGCTCTTCAATATATTGAATATTTAGCGGATTTCATTAAAAATAAAGTAAATGATTCGGGTTTAAAAGGAGCAGTGGTTGGAATAAGTGGTGGGATAGATTCAGCACTTGTTGCAGCATTAGCTAAAAAAGCATTGGGTAAAAATTTAATTGGTGTGGTAATGCCAATTAATGATATGTCTTTTGATTTTGAAGATATTAATGAACTTGAAAAATCACTCGATTTAAAATTCATTAATATTAATTTAAAAGAAACTAATGAAACAATTAACAAAGAATTAAAACTTAATAATTCTTTAGCTAAAGCAAATATAATGCCTCGCTTAAGAATGACAACTCTTTATGCAATAGCACAAGAAAACAATAGTTTAGTTTTAGGAACTGATAACAAAGACGAATTTCATGTAGGATATTTTACAAAATATGGTGATGGTGGTGTAGATCTTCTTCCAATTTGTCACTTAACAAAAGGAGAAGTTAGATACCTTTCTTCATTACTAAATATTCCAAGTCGGATAATTAACAAAAAACCTAGTGCTGGTTTATGGCAAGGTCAAAATGATGAAGATGAAATGGGATTTAATTATGATCAATTAGATTATTATCTTGATTTTATTGAAGAACCTAAAAAAATTAGTAGGACAATACCTGAAAATATAGTTAAAAAAATAGAAAAAATGCATAACACTTCAGAACATAAACGTGTTGGCGCTTATAAACCATTAGATGTAGAAAAATTTAAACAAGGAGAATAAAATGGCAGGACATTCACACTCAGCAAATATAGCACATAGAAAAAATGCACAAGATGCAGCAAGAGGAAAGATATTCCAAAAACTAAGTAAAGAAATTTACGTAGCAGCAACCGGAGCAGGAGGAGCAGATGTAGAAACTAATCCAGCTTTAAAACTTGCAATTGCAAAAGCAAGATCAAAAAATATGCCAAAAGATAACATAGAAAGAGCAATTAATAAAGCTAAAGGAGATAAAAATTCATCAGCTTTTACAGAAATTGTTTTTAACGCAACTGTTCCTGGTGGAATTACTTTTATTGTTACCACTTTAAGTGATAACTTTAATAGAGTAACATCAAATATAGGAGCATATTTCAATAAGCAAAACGCTACTTTAGGAAAAACAGGTCAAGTTCCTTTTACGTTTGATAAAAAAGGAATCATTGAAATTTCTAAAGAGTTAATTGACGAAGAAACTTTGATGTTAGTTGCAATAGAAAATGGAGCAGATGATCTTGAGGTTGAAGAAGATAGTTTTATAGTTTTATGTCAACCAGAAAAATTTAGTGACGTAAAAAACGCTATTGAAGGTCAATTAAATATTAATAACTTTATTCAATGTGAAGTTACATACATTCCAAATACTTATGTAGAAGTATCAAAAGAAAAGCAAGAAAAATTACTAGAATTTGTTGCTAAACTTGAAGATGATGATGATGTTCAAGAAGTTTACCACAATATAGAATTGATAGATTAAAAATGGATTTACAATACATTAAATTTTTAATAGGTAATGATTACTTATCAAAATTCTTATTAGTTATAACATTTTTAGCAATTATATTAGCTATCCCAATTTTAATTTCACTGGCTTTTCCATTGTTTAAAAGCACTCTTTCAAGAAAATGAAAAATTTACTTATACGCCTTTAGCACAGGATTTTTCACAGTTCTTGCTTTATTTGGTTTTATGCGTGAATCTCTTGAAATTTCTTCATTATATTCTGCTAAAACTTTTGGGGCAAATAGCTACAATAAAATTTATTTAGTTAATATAGGAGTTGTGGCTGGTGGTGCATTTATAGGTTTAGTTTTTGCCTTTGGTATTAAGTTTCTTATTTCATATAAAATAAATAAAAAACTTTTACAAAGCAGAAAAATGTCGATTTTTGTTCACCAACATGATGAAGGAACCGATCATGTTCATACTCATGAGCACCCAGATTATGTTTTCAATAGAAATGACTCACTTGAATCTGCTGAAGAAGCACTTACAAAAAAAACAGAGGGAAAATTAAAGTTAATTGCACTACTTTTAATATTAACACACAGACTACCTGAAGGATTTATTTTAGGTTATAATCTCAATTTACTATTTGAAGGTAAGGCAAATGGACTTACTATTGCTTTCATAGTTTCACTTATACTTCATTTAATTCCAGAAGAACTAATATTTTATTATAGGTTAAGAGACGCTGGTTTTGGAAGATGAAAAGCACTAGGGTTTTCAATTGGATTTCTAATGTTATTTTTACCATTTATGTTATTAGGAATTTATTTTGGAAGTTCTATTAATGACCATTGATGATTAAGAGGAATGATGCAATCAACTATTGGTGGTATATTTGTATTTACTGCTCTTGTTGAATTCTTCCCTGAATTTTATCACTACAACCTTGAAAAGAAAAGATGATATAAAGTTATTTTAAGTTTACTAATAGGAATATTATTTAGTATCTTTGTCTTATCATTTCACGTTCACGGTCAAGGAATTTAAAGCCTTTTGGCTTTTTTATTTTTACTTTATGGTTTAATTAAATAATAATATATATAAAATATAATCATAAATTAATAAAAGGAGTTAAAATGAAGCATTACTATCTACATACAAACACAGAATTTTCTTTCTTAAATTCGACAATAAAACTTGAGAAATTATTTAAGTTAGCAAGCGAGAAGGAATATGAATATTTAGCAATGACAGACATAAATAATATGTTTGCCTTAGGTATGTTTTTAAATCTTTCAAAAAAATACAATATCAAACCAATCATTGGTTTTGAACTCCTTCAAGACAATATCTCAGTGATAATAATAGCTAAAAATTATGAAGGTTATATAGAACTTAATAATATAGCTTTTTTAGTTTCAAAAGGCCAAAAAGTAGAATTAGAAAGTCTTGATAGTAATAATGTTTATGTTATTGATCATGAAGAAAATGGATACTTAAAAAACAATTTAGAAGTACCTAAAATTTCGAATTTTTGATATAACTCAAAGACTATTATAAGTGACCAAACAATCTATGCACCAGTTAAAAAAGTATTATTTGAGGATGATAACGAAGCATTAATAGCTCTTCAAACCACAGGAAATAATAAAATCACAAATTCATATTATAATGATTATTTTAATGAAAAAGATTTTATAGGAATTGATAATAAAGTTCTATTAAATGTAAATACGTTAGTTAATTCAATCAACATAATTTTTCCAGATTCAACTCCTAAATTAGCCGAGTTTAAAAATGATTTAACTCCTGAAAAATTATTATACAAACAATGTCTTATTGGTCTTGATATTAATAAAAAAGAGTTTGAAAAATATTCTATTGAAACAGTAATGGAAAGATTAACTTATGAATATAAAACTATTGTTAAATTAGGATTCTGTAGCTATTTTTTAATAATAAAAGATGTGATTGATTTTGCAAAAAATAAAGGCATTTATATAGGACCAGGAAGAGGTTCAGCCGCCGGTTCATTAATTTCATTTTTACTTGGAATTACTAAAATTAATCCGCTTAAATATAATTTACTTTTCGAGAGATTCTTAAATGTTGATAGAGTAACGATGCCTGATATTGATATTGATATTCAAGATGACAGAAGAGATGAAATTGCAAAATATATTGTAGAAAAATATGGGTACGAATATTGTTCATACATTTCAACCTTTCAAAGTATAGGTGCAAAAATGGCTATAAGGGATATTGGTAGGTATTTGCAAATTAATTTAAATATCATTGATTCAATTTCAAAAAGTCTAGATCAAAACGAAACACTTGAAGAAGCTTGTTTAAAAAATAGAGTATTCAAAGCAGAAATTTCAGAATATCCAAAATTGCTTGAATTAGCTAAAAAAATAGAAGGAATTCCAAGACAACATGGAATTCATCCAGCTGGTATTATAATTTCAAACACAAAAATCACCGATATTGCTCCTACATATTCAAACTCAACAAATCTATCGCAAATACAACTACCACTTAATTTCTTAGAGGACTATGGTTTATTAAAAATTGACTTTTTAGGATTAAAAACATTAAGCATAATAAAAGATATCGAAGAAGTAATTCCTAATGAATTAAGATTTGATTACTTATATGATAAAAATGAGAATATTTTTAACGACAAAAAAACCTTTGATGTTTTAAACAGTGGATTAACAGAAGGAATTTTTCAACTTGAAAGTCCTGGTATGAAATCAGCAATTACAAAAGTAAGCATAGATTCTTTCAATGACTTAGTTGCAATTATTTCATTATTTAGACCAGGTCCTATGCAATATATTGATCAATATGCAAATGGTAAAAAAGATCCTAAGACTATAAAAAGAATCCATCCTTATTATGATGAAATAGTTAAAGATACATTTGGAATTATTGTTTATCAAGAGCAAATTATGCAAATCGTTCAAAAAATATCCAGCATGACTTTTTCGCAAGCAGATCTATTAAGAAGAGCAATTTCTAAAAAAGATGAAAAAAAATTAGTTGAAATGAAATCTAGTTTTTTTGAAGGAGGAATTAAAAACAATATCAAAAAAGATGTTCTTGATGAAATTTATGCAAGAATAGAATTATTTGCAGATTACGGATTTAACAAATCTCATGCAGTAGCTTATTCATATATAACTTATAAGATGGCTTACTATAAAACTAATTACAAGAATGTTTTTTATAGAGCTTTAATAAGTAATGCAAACGGAACACATTTGACTATAAACAAGTATGTTAAGGAAGCAAAAAGCGTTGACATTTCAGTTCAATCACCAGATATAAACTTCTCCAAAAAACATGCAGTTGTTATTAATTCAAATTTATATTTACCACTTAATATGATAAAAGGAGTGGGTGGTGTTGCTCTAGAAAAGATTATAAACACACCAAAAGATAATAAAAAATTTTCTTCATTCTTTGAATTATATTTAAAATTAAGAAACTCTGGAGTTGGTGAATCAATCATAAATGCATTGATAAAATCTAATACTTTTAGAACTTATGGAAATGTTAATTCATTGTTAAATTCATTAAGTATTGCTAAAAATTTATATGAAACTTTTAAACTAAAAGTATCAAGACTTAAAATTCAAGATGAAAAAATTGATGATGAATTAGTTTTATTTATTAAAGAAAATAATCTGCTAGATAGAAAAGTTGATATCATCGATAGAGACATAGAAACTGAATCAAAATACGAACTTGAATTATTAGGTAACACTTACAACACTTTTATAACTTCTGATTTAGAAGGTGAAATCAAAATAAAAAACTTTCCAATTGAAACTGAGACATGAATAGTTGTATATGTTAATAGATTAGTTCATGTTGCTAAAAAAAATATTTGAACGGTTGTTTTAAGCGATTCAAGCGACGAAATTGCAATTTTTATTAGCGAAAATGATTATGATAATCGTTTTAAAAATTTAAAGAAAAACACCATAATAAAAGCAAAATTATATAGAAGTATGAAAAATAAATATTACTTAAGAGATTGAAAGGAAAGATAATGAAAAAAGAAAATTTTTTAATCATAGATGGAAACTTGCTAATGTTCCAAAGTTTCTATGCAACATATAATCCATACAACTCTTATGTTATGACTTCTAACAAAGGAGTTACCACTAATGGAACTTTTCAATTTTTTACTACTTTAATAAATTTGCTTGAAGAATTAAAACCAAAATATTTATTCATCGCTTTTGATGCAAAAGGAAAAACTAAAAGACATGAAGAATATCCTGATTACAAAGCTGGAAGGACTAAAGCACCTGAAATAATTTATGAACAATTTGAAAGTGTTAAAAAATTATTAACCTTACTTAAAATAAACCATAACGAAATTGTAGGAGCAGAAGCTGATGATTTAATAGCTACTGTTTCAAAAATTAATGAAGTAAGTAAATATATTTACTCAAAAGATCAGGACCTACTTCAATTAGTAAAAGAAGATATTTCAATAATATATAAAAACCCTGAAACTAAAAAATTTGCAACTGTAAACAAAGATAATTTTTATGATATTTACAATTTTTACCCAAATCAAATTCCTGATTACAAAGCAATCAACGGGGATACAAGCGACAATTTACCCGGTGTAAAGGGTATAGGAAAAATCGGAGCAATAAAACTTTTAGAACAATTTGGAAGTATTCACAATGTTTATGATAACATAGATAAACTAACACTGAAAATGCAGGAAAAATTATTAAACTCAAAGGAAATGTCATTGCTTTGTTATAAATTGGCTTGCTTAAATAATAATGTTAGTGATTTACAACTTGATAAAAATCTATACTTATATAATATAGACATTGAAAATGCTAAAGATTATTTTATTGAACTTGATCTTTTAAGAGTATTTTTAAGATTAGAGAATCTAAAATGATAGCAATCATAGGAAGAATAGCATCTGGAAAAAGTTATTTACTTAACCAAATGAAAAAGCTAGGCTATAAAACTTTTTCATGTGATGAATTTGTTGGCCAGTTATACGAAAAAAGTTCATTTTTTGCAGATCAAATCAGCTTAGAGATTTCATCAAACCTTGTTGTAAATGGTTTTGTTTCTAAAGATAAAGTGAAACAATGACTTTTAGAAGAAAATAGCAATATTTTTAAACTTGAAGATATAATTTATCCAATTATTTTCACTCATTTAGAAACGCATACTTATGATTTTGTAGAAATACCCATTTTATTGACTAAAAAGTGGGATTTTACATCTTTTTTCGATATAACAATAAACGTTGTAATTTCAGAAGAAAAAAGGCAAAAAAACCTATCTATTAGAAATGTGGATAAGTACCAAAGGGATTTTTTAAATCAAAAAAACAAAGAAATAAGTAAAGAAAATGAACTTTTTGGTAAAATTAATATTGTTAATATCTCATATGATAACATTGAAACCATATGTGAAAATATGGAATTTATAAGCCTAATCAAACAATATTTATAAAATTAAGTAAATAGAAACGAAAAGGAGCAAAAAATGAGCGAAAAAGTAATAAGATACCCATATTTTATCATTGAAAAAGATTTACAAATCAATGGTGAAGACATAAGCAACTTAAAAAGACTTTATTTGCCATTTTTAGGCCCAAATCCTATTGTTTTATACGAATATCTAAAAGAATTATCTAATAATGTAACTAAGTATATTTCACCTTATGACTTATCTACTTTATCTTTATATACAGGATTAAGTCAAGATGAGTTAGAAAGAGCGAGAGTTTTATTAGAATCGGTGTCACTTTTATCAACTTACCAAGACGATAATCAAGCTAAAACAATATTTATTTTACAAAAACCATTATTTAATGATGTATTTAAAAAGAATCCGATTTTAAGTGCGCATTTAAAAGCAAAAATTGGTCAAAACAACTTTAATCGTCTTGTTGGAAATTTAAAATCTAACACAAAAAGGGATTACGAAGATATTTCAGCTAGTTATTTTGAAGTTTTTGAAATGAATATTGATAAAGATGAACAAAATCACTTAACAAAAATGTTCATAGAAGCTGGAAGAAGAATAAAAACAGCTGAAGAAAATAGAAATATAGATAAAGAAACTAAAATACAAAATACTCTAAATTTAAATAATAATAAATATACTAATGATTATGAAGCTGCTTTAAACCTGAATAATGTTGATTTTTTTACTCAACTATCTAATCGTATTCCAACAGATGATGAAGTAGATAAAATGAAAATACTTGAATTCAAAGTTAAAGATCTTAAAATCGTTAATATTGCTCTTTTACTTTCATTTTATGCTCAAAATAGAATTAATTTAAAGAGCGCAGAATCATTAATAACGGAATTATCATTAAAAAACATAATTGGTTTATCCGATTCTGAAGCATATCTAGATCACAAATTTGAAAATAGCTCTTCATCATCAATAATTGCATACAAAAAGAAACATTTATTAAAACTATCTTATATAGAAAGCTTAAGAAATGATTAATAAAAACTTAAGTTTTGAATTACTAAAAAATAAAGATGATGTAAATAATATTGATTTTGTTGAAGAAACAATCAATAATTTTAAAAAGTATGATGTTATTAATTATCTACTTAAAAAACATAATGTTTCGGATCAAGAAATTAAAGAAAACTTCGCAAACTTCTTAGAAATGTATAGAAATAATCATTTGCTTTCAAATCAAGTTAAACACTTGTTTTTTGAACGTGATTTTAATAATAAACTAGTTTTTAAGGAAGTTTTTGGATCTAATGAAGCTGCAGAAAAAGAAAAAATCAAACCATTTTTATGGCTTAATGAATTATGAAACATCAATTTTAAGGCTTCTATAGATGATTTTACAGACAAAAAAACAAAAAGAAAAATGATCGAGTACATTGATGCTATTTATCTACCTTTTTTAAGAGAAAAGCAATACATTCCAAATATAAAAGGTATTTATCTTTCTGGAGAGCCTTATTGTGGTAAAACTTATATGTTTCACGCAATGGCTAAAGAAGCTGCAATTCTTAGCAAAAGTGTTGCTGTTATAGAAATAGAAAACTTATATAAACATCTTATTGGAGAGATAAGCAAAAAGCAAAATCAAAATATTAACTCTATAGAAAACAGGCTTAAAAACGTTGACATTTTATTTTTTGATAGATTTGGAAGTGAGAAACAATCAGAATGATTTACTCTAAATTTTATATTAAAAATAATTGATGAAAGGTTCAAAAGTAATAAAATAACATTTTTCGCTAGCGATATTACAATGAAACAACTTTTTGAAAAATACTCAAAAACGTTTCCAAACGAAATATCAAAAACAAAAAGATTACTTATTGGAATAAAAAAATTATGCGAAAAAGAAATAATTATTGAAGGAGAAAAAAATGCTAAATGAAACTAAAAAAATAAAGATCGTTTTAGCTGGAACTCCTGATTTTTCCGTTCCAATTTTTGAAGAAGTTATAAATAATTTTGAAGTTCTAGCAATTATATCTCAGCCAGATAGGCCGAAAAATCGTGGTTATTCTTTAGAAGAAACACCAACAAAAAAACTAGCTAAAAAATATAAGATTAAAATTTACCAACCGAATAAAATTTCTGAAATATATCAAGAACTTTCAAATATGGAGTTTGATTTTTTTCTTACCGCTGCGTTTGGGCAATACATTCCAAACAATGTTTTAGAACTTCCAAAAATAGCTTCTTTGAATATACATGGTTCGCTTTTACCTAAATATAGAGGAGCAGCGCCCATTCAATATAGTTTATTAAACGGTGATACCGAAACGGGAATTTCACTTATTTATATGACTAAAATTATGGATGCAGGAAACATCTTAAAAATTGCTAAATTGCCTATAAACAAGGAAGATACATCAACTACAATGTTTAGTAAAATTTCTAATTTAGCAACCAAAAACATAACAAATTGGCTTTATGATATCTATAATAATAATTTTGATGAAATTATCCAAGATGAAACAAAAGTGATGTTAAGTCCTAAATTATTAAAAGAAGATTCTGAAATAAAAAATAGCGATTCAGTAGAATTCAATTTCAATAAAATAAGGGCTTTTTCTGAAAACCCAGGTGCTTATATAACCAAAAATAATAAGAGAATTAAAATATTCTACGCTACAAAATCACTCATAAAAAATGCTCCAATTATCGATTGTAGCGATGGTTTTTTATATGCTACTGACTATCAATTTGAATCTAAAAAAAGAATAACTATTAAATAATGCAATTATTACCATAATAATATTTTTACTTTATTTTTATGCGTTATATTATTACACTTATCATATATAATATAAAAGTATAATTTTATACACAAATAAATATATTTATTAAACAAATCGAAAGGTTTAAAATGAAAAAAATCGCAATTAACGGATTCGGAAGAATCGGAAGATTAGTTCTTCGTCGTCTATTAGAAACAAAGAACAAAGAACTAGAAGTAGTTGCTGTTAATGATTTAACAGACCCAGTTACACTAGCTCATTTATTAAAATACGATACAGCATTTGGAACACTAAAAGTTGATGTTGAAGCTAAAGAAAATGCTATCGTAGTTAACGGAAAAGAAATTAAAGTTTTTGCAGAAAAAGATCCAGAAGCTTTACCATGAAAAGCTCTTGACATTGACCTTGTTATTGAATGTACAGGTTTCTTTGTTAAAAGAGAAGGAGCAGGAAAACACTTAAAAGCAGGAGCTAAAAAAGTTGTTGTTTCTGCACCTGCAGGAAGTGATGTTAAAACAATCGTTTATAACGTTAACCACAAAACACTTAATGTTAATGATGACATTATTTCTGGTGCTTCATGTACAACAAACTGTTTAGCACCAGTAGTTAAAGTTTTAGTTGATAACTTTGGTTTAGAATCAGGATTTATGACTACAATTCACTCATACACAGGAGATCAAAGATTACAAGATGCTCCTCACCGTGACTTACGTAGAGCTAGAGCTGCTGCTGCTAACATGGTTCCTACATCAACAGGAGCAGCTAAAGCAATTGGTTTAGTTATTCCTGAAGCTGCTGGGGTATTGGATGGTTCAGCAATTCGTGTGCCTACAATTACAGGTTCATTAGTTGACTTAACAGTTAAATTAACAAAACAACCAACAAAAGAAGAATTAAATGCTGCATTTGAAAAAGCTGCAAACTCTTCACTTAAATATGAAACAGCACCAATTGTTTCATCAGACATTATTGGTTCATCATTTGGTTCAATTTTTGACCCTGCTCTAACATCAGTACTAAAATCTAAAGATGGAAACTTATACAAATTATTCTCATGATACGATAATGAAATGTCATATGTTTCGCAATTAGTAAGAACTGTAGATTATTTTGCTAAATTAAAATAATTTAATAATGAAAATCTCTTTGGTTAAACCAATGAGATTTTTAATTTTCTGTTTCAAAAACAAAATACAAATTGTATTAAAAAATACTAAACCACTTTGTACATAGTATATTTAGTATTTTTTAAATATAAACATAAGTAATAATTTTAACTAATTTTTTTATTATCTTTTAGACATTCCTTGCTTATAACAATGTCAACATCTAGCTTCATATTCAGAATCACCAAGAACATTTAGTTCATTAGATTTTATCTTTCTATATGTAAAGCTTGCTGAGGAATGGCATTTGAAGCAAACTGCTTTAAGTTTAAGTATTTCATCACTTAAAGCCATAATTATAGGAACAACACCAAATGGTCTAGCCATAAAATCCATATCTAAACCACTTACTATTATTCTTATACCTCTTGTTCTTAACTCTTGAATAACTTCTACTATTCCTTCATCAAAAAAGTTTAATTCATCTATTGCTACAGCTTTGTATGAATTATCAATCAATGATAATATTTCACTTGAATCATTTACTGAAATAGCTTTTATTTCTTTTCCATTTCTGCTTACTATTGATGTTTCTTTAAATCTCGTATCAAAAGCTGGCTTTATTATCAATGTTTTAATTTGAGCAATACTTAAGATATTTATCCTCTTAAGTAATTCCTCACTTTTACCAGAAAACATCGGCCCTGTAATCACTTCAATTGTTCCTTCGTTATACTTCAAAAACATAAAAACCTCCAAAATACATTTTTTATTTTATAGAATAATAAAAACTAAAAATTAAATATGGAATTTATTTTAAAATGTGGAATTTCCACATTCAAAAATAGTATTTAATAAATATTAGATATAAGATAAATAAAAAATAAGGTAAAATTACAAATATATATGAAGACAAAAGTGGAATATAGTATTTTTAAAGAAATTTATAAAAAAAAAATAGGTAGTCAAGATGATTTTTATGTTGATTTATTAATCAAAATGATTAAAAATCCAAATAGATTTATATCAATTTTTAGAGCTTCATCAATAAAAATGAAAATTATTCAATTCATTACGCAAAGCAACGAGATAAAATTTGGTGACTTCTTAGAAGAAATTATTAAATTATATTTAGAATATTTGGGCTTCGAGCAAATAAATTCTAAAATTAAAAATGATGAAAATCAAAGATTTAATATAGATCAAATTTTTATAAAAAAAAATATTATTTATATTACAGAACAAAAAGTAAGAGATGATCACGATAGTACTAAAAAAGTAGGACAGTTTGATAATTTTATTGAAAAAATAAAAATAATTAACAATTTATATCCAAACTATACTATAAAAGCCTATATGTGATTTATAGATGAAAATCAAATTAAAAACAAAAGATATTATGAAAACAAAATTAATAAAATAAGCCTGAAAAATGTAAAAATTGCTTTAGTTTATGGTAAAGATTATTTTTTACAAATATGTCCTGAAGTTGAAATATGAAATGATTTAATAAATAATTTAAAACATTTAAAAAATGAAATATCTCATAATTTAGAGATACCTGACTTTGATAATGACAACATAATTTATGAAGCACTTTTAAACCTTCCAAAAAAACTATGAGATAAATTAAATTCAAACAATGTAGAAATGTCAATTCTTAGAGATAATTTATTTCAGTCAAAACACAATTTAAATAAAGCTAAAAAAATGAGGGGAGATAAATAAAATGGAATTAAAAAACATTTTAATTAATGACGATTCTATAGAATATATGAAGTCATTAGATGAAAATTCTATTGATTTAATTTTTGCTGACCCTCCTTATTGGATGCGGACAACAGGAACCTTAAAAAGAGTAGAAGGTACAAATTTTGATGGTTGTAATGATGAATGGGATAAATTTAATTCACTTAAAGATTATAAAGAGTTTACAAAAAAATGATTAATAGAATGTAAAAGAATACTTAAAAAAGATGGTTCAATATTTGTCATAGGTGGTATGCAATGTATTTATACAATTGGTGCGATTATGCAAGAATTAGATTTTTGACTTATAAATGATATCATATGACACAAGTCGAACCCTACTCCTAATTTTAAGGGCACAAGATTAAATAATTCACACGAAACAATAATTTGAGCTGCAAAGTCAATAAAATCAAAAGTTACATTTAACTATAAGACAGCCAAAGAATTAAATAACGAAAATATTGAAATTTCTAAATTTACAAAAGGAGAAAGAAAACAAATGGGTTCAGTTTGAAAATTTCCAATATGTAGCGGATTAGAAAGATTAAAGGATGAAGAATATAATAAATTACACTCCACTCAAAAACCTGAAGCACTTTTATATAGAATAATAGCAATAAGTTCAAAGATTGGAGATACAATTTTAGATCCTTTTGCCGGAACAATGACAACAGGTGCAATGGCAAAAAAAATGGGAAGAAACTGCATAATGATCGAAAAAGATTTAAAATATTTTACTCACGGGAAAAAGAGAGTTGATTTTACAAAAATGCTAATAGGTGATATAGAAAAATCAATTTTTGATAATAAACCAACAAAAGTACATTTTAAGGATTTGATAAGTAAAAACTATTTAAAAGTTGGAGATAAATTCACTAATCTATCTAATGATGACTATGCAACATTAAGAGATGATGGAAAATTGTATTATAACAACGAGGTACTAGATATTCATACTTGCGCAGCAAAATTTGCTAATAAAAATGCCGATCGAATTAATGGATTTGATTATTGATATGTGGTGAGAAACAATCACTTAGTATTTTTAAATGATATAAGAGAAAAAGCAAGAAAAGACATTGAAAAATTAAGTGAAAATACTTAGTTTTTTTAAAGAAAAATCAATTTTGTTTTTTTACAAAAGATGTTAAAATAAATAGGCATATAACAGCAGTATTTTATAAGTAGTAAAAATTTAATATTTCTTTAGATTTGTAAGTAGCTTAGCTGTAATGTGAAAACATTAAAGTTAAATTTTCTATTAAGAAAAATACCCTTTTTATGCAGAAAGAGGAAACATGGCAAGATATACAGGTCCTGTGTTTAAAAAATCTCGTCGTTTAGGTTTCTCAATTCTTGAAACTGGTAAAGAATTTGCCAAAGGTAAGAAAAGAACCTATGCACCTGGACAACACGGAAACAAAAGAGTTAAACTATCTGATTATGGTTTACACTTATATGAAAAACAAAAAATTAAATATGTTTTTGGAATCAGTGAAAAGCAATTGCAAAAATCATATATCAAAGCAACAAAAATTAAAGGTATTACAGGTACAAACTTACTTCAAGTTTTAGAAAGTCGTTTAGACAATCTAGTTTATAGAGCAGGATTTGCTCAAACAAGAAGACAAGCACGTCAATTAGTAAACCACAACCACTTTTTAGTAGATGGAAAGAAAGCAGATATTCCTTCAATGTCTATTAAAATTGGTTCAACAATTACACTAAAAGAAAAATCACAAAAGAATATTCAAATCACAGATGCATTAGCAAACAAAGCAGCATCACCTTGATTAACAAGAAAAGACTTCAACTTCAAATTCGATAGATTACCAGAAAGAAATGAAATGCATTCAGAAATCAAAGATGCATTAATTGTTGAGTACTACGCAAAATAGTAAGTAAGGATAAGTATGAAAAAAAATATTCACCCACAATATCATGTAGTTCAAGCTACATGTTCAACATGTCAAAATAAATTTGAATTTGGTTCAACGAAAAAACAATTTAGTGTAGATGTTTGTTCAGGTTGTCATCCTATTTATACAGGAAACAAAGCACAAGTTAAAGCAACTGGAAGAGTTGATAGATTTAACAAGAGACTTGAAAAGAAAAACAAATAATTTAAAAAATGCTAATGAATTTAGCATTTTTTTATACACTTTTTAAATCTTTAAATAATTATTTACTTATTTTTTCCATCGCTTCAACTAATCTTTCAAAATCAATGTTTTCACGTATTTGTTTATTAATTTGTTTATACACAACTTTGTTATCCTTATCCAAAATAAATACACTTCTGTTCATTAATTGTAATTCATTAACTAATAAGTTTGTTTCTTTAGAAACTTTTTTATCTAAATAATCAGAAAACATTTGTATTTCTCCAACTTGATGTTCAGTTAAATACGAAGCTAATGCTGTAGGTAAATCAAGAGAGAATGAAACATAGTTAAATTCTGCATATTCCTTTGAAATTTCTGCAAGTCTTAAAATTTGTAAATCACAAACTCTTGTGTCTATTGAAGGAAGAGTTGTAAAAACAGTATAATCGTTTTTAAGAACTGGTTTACTCTCGTCAAATGTACCCGCCTTTACTCCTCTTAAATTAATAACCGTTCCAAGTTTTACTTCGTCCCCATTGCTTGTAACTTCTCTTTCTCCAAATAATAATTTTTTCATATTGATGCTCCTTTTAATTATATATTGTTGATAATATAATACCAAAAGTATTAAAAAAGTGCTTAAAAAAACCAAAAAAAGATTTTTTTAGTTTTTAATAACATTAACAAAAAGGCTATCTATAAATTCAAATCCTAGCTTTTCATATATTATCTTTGCTACAGGATTATCGAAAAATAAAATCGGTTTTAATTTCTTAATTTCTATTATGTGTTTGCACAAATTATATACGCAATCACTTGCATAATTTTTTTGTCTATATTCTTCAAGGCAAAAAACTCCGCCAATACTTGCTACCTTATCTGTTCAAGAATCACAAGATGCAGCAGCCACAACTTTGTCATCTTGTTCTATATAATATGAAAAAAATGTTTTATTTTTAAACTTTTCTTTATAAGCAATTATTTCATTTTCGACCTTATTTCCCATAAAAGCAAACTCTTTAATTTTTGATTTTGAAATAAGTAGCTTTTCGATTTTTTCTTCCAAAATTAACTTAGATTTTGAAAATAACTTATCAGGAAGTTTCTTCATAACCAAAATATCTTCTTTTTTAATTAATATGCTTATTTTAACTTCTTGAGTATATTTAATAAACTCATTTTGACTAAATGAATCATGACAAATTACATTTAAAATGTGATGATGTTTTAATAATTTATTTATTGACTTTGTGTCAAATTGTGCTGTGGTATAGATTAATAAGGTGTTATAATATACAAAATATATTGTATCTATAACATTGTTTAGACCTTCATAATATAGAAAAGAATGGGCATGATTCTTTTTTCAATATAACTCTATGTCTCCAATAATGAAAAAGTTGTTATATGGTTTTTCATTTGCTTTTTTAATGATCAAATCAATATTTTCCGAAGTCGCTTTTTTCATGCACTTATTATATCAATTTGCTTACTTAAAATAAATAAAAATATATAATTGATTAGCATAAGTTAGAATGAATAATTAACATTTTTTTTAAAAGAAAAGATACAAATTTAAGAATCTAAATTTAATGCAAAAGAAATTATAATTGGAGATAAAATGAAGAAAACTGTTTACGATACAGAACTATACATCGAAAAACTTGATGCTTGGTTTAGAGCAGCAAATTATTTGTCTGTTGGACAAATGTATTTAAGAAATAATCCATTACTTAGAAATAAAATTACTAAGGATGATGTTAAAGTTTACCCTATTGGTCACTGAGGAACAATACCTGGTCAAAACTTTGCATATGCTCATTTAAATAGAGTAATTAATAAATATGATCTTAATATGTTTTATATTGAAGGGCCAGGACACGGTGGACAAGTTATGACATCTAACTCATATTTAGATGGTTCATATACTGAATTATTCCCCCATGTAACACAAGACCTAGATGGAATGAAACACTTATTTAAATATTTCTCATTCCCTGGTGGAACAGCATCACATGCTGCTCCTGAAACTCCAGGATCAATACATGAAGGTGGTGAATTAGGTTATTCATTATCACATGCAACAGGAGCAATATTAGATAACCCTAATGTCATTGCTGCTACAATAGTTGGAGATGGTGAATCAGAAACTGGGCCGCTCGCTGCTGGTTGATTCTCAAATTCATTCATTAACCCTGTTAATGATGGAGCTGTTTTACCAATACTTCACTTAAATGGTGGAAAAATTTCTAACCCTACAATTTTATGTAGAAAATCTAATGAAGAATTAACTAATTACTTTTTAGGAATGGGTTGAGAAGCTATTTTTGTTGAAGGTGAAGATGTTCAAAAAATGCATAAATTAATGGCAACTAAATTAGATTATGCTATTGAAAGAATTCTATCAATTCAAAAAGAAGCTAGAAAAGGTAAGGCTGAAGAAGCTACAAGACCATTGTGACCAATGATTGTTCTAAGAACACCAAAAGGTTGAACTGGACCTCAAAAATGAAACAGTGACCAAATAGTAGGAAGTTTTAGAGCACACCAAGTTCCAATTCCTGTTAACTCAGAAAATATGACACATATTGATGCATTAGTTGATTGACTTAAATCATATAATGTTGATAATTTGTTTGATAAAAAAGGTAAATTAGTTCCTGAAATTGCTGAAATAGCACCAGTTGGTGATAGAAGAATGGGAATGAATCCTGTTACAAACGGTGGATTAAATCCTAGAAATCTTGCATTACCAAATTGACAAGACTTTGCACTTAATTTAGAAAAACCAGGAGCAAAAATTGCGCAAGACATGGTTGAATTAGGTTCATACTTTGCTAAAGTTATGGAAATGAATAAAGATAACTTTAGACTTTTTGGTCCTGATGAAACAAAATCAAACCGTCTATTTAATGTATTTAAAGTTACAAGCCGTCAATGATTAGAACCTATTAATCCACTTTTTGATGAAGCTCTTTCACCAGCAGGTAGAGTTATTGATTCGCAACTTTCAGAACACCAAGCAGAAGGATTTTTAGAAGGTTATGTTTTAACTGGAAGACATGGTGTTTTTGCTAGTTATGAATCATTTTTAAGAGTTGTTGATTCAATGTTAACACAACACATGAAATGATTAAAGAAAGCAAATGATGTTTCATGAAGAAATGATTATCCTTCATTGAATGTTATTGCAACATCAACAGCTTTCCAACAAGATCATAATGGTTATACACATCAAGATCCAGGACTTATTGGACATTTAGCTGATAAAACACCGGAATTGATTAGACAATACTTACCAGCTGATACAAATACTTTATTAGCTGTTATGGATAAATCATTAACAGAAAGAAACGTAATCAATCATATTATAGCTTCAAAACAACCTAGAGAACAATTCTATTCAGCAAAAGAAGCTGCAGAATTAGTTGAAAAAGGTTTAAAAGTAATCAAATGAGCTTCAACAGTCGAAGGAAATGATGAACCAGATTTAGTTGTTGCAGCCGCTGGAACAGAACCTAACTTAGAAGCGTTAGCAGCAATTACAATTCTTAACAAAGAATTCCCTAAACTAAAAATTAGATTTGTTAATGTTGTTGATTTAATGAAATTAAGACACCCATCAATTGACCCGAGAGGAATAACTGATAAAGAATTTGATAAAATCTTTACAAAAGATAAACCAGTTCTATTCGCTTTCCATGGATATGAAGGAATATTAAGAGATATATTCTTTAAACGTAATAACCATAATTTAATTGCACATGGTTATAGAGAAAATGGTGATATTACAACATCATTTGATATTCGTCAATTAAGTCATATGGACAGATTCCATATGGCAGCAAGCGCTGCTGTTGCCGCTCTTGGTAAGAAAGCAAATGCTTTTGAAACAAAAATGCTTGAAACAATTGATTTCCATACAAAATATATTCGTGAATACGGAACAGACATTCCTGAAGTCAAAGAATGAAAATGAAACCCATTAGTTAGAAAATAATGTTCGATTTATACAAAAAAGAGAAGCTTTGGCTCTCTTTTTTTGATATAATAAATTCGGTTTAGAGGTAGAATTTATGAATAAAAAAATCAAAATTATAGGTGCAGGAGTTTCTGGTTGCACCATGGCAAACTTACTTGCAGAAAAAGGATATGAAATAGAATTATATGAACAAAAAAGTCATATTGGTGGAAATTGCTATGATTTAAAAAGCAAAAAAGGTAATCTTTATCATCTTTATGGACCTCATATTTTTCATACAAAAAATAATGATGTAGCTAATTATATAAAAAAATTTGCTGACTTTAATGAATATATAAATAAACCCGTTTCTAGAGTAAATAAAAAGTATATTAATTTACCTGTTTCATTAGAAAGCATAAAACAAATTGATCCAATTAACTATAAGGAAATTACAGATAAACTATTAAAATGTTTTCCTAATAAAACAGAGGTGCCAGTATATGAACTAAATGCATTAGAAGAACTAAAACGAGACAAAAAAATAAGTAAAATTATTAGTTGAATTTATTTAAATATTTATGCTAAATACACATCTAAAATGTGGGGAATTGAAATTGAAAATATTGACAAATCTGTTCTAAACAGAGTTAAAATACTACTTACAAATGAGCATAATTATTTTCCTGGTGCTATATTACAAGGTTTGCCAATTGGGGGATATACCAAGATGCTTCATAAAATGATTGATAATAAAAATATTAAGTTGTTTATAAACACCGATGCTCTTAAAAAATTATCTTTAAGAGAAGGTAAAACATTTTGAGATAATAAAGAATACGAAGGGTTAATAATCTACACAGGACAAATTGAAAAACTTATAGATTTTAAATTTGGTTCTTTACCATATAGGTCATTATATTTTAAATTTTTAGAATTCAACAAACCGGAATATCAAAATTTCACAATAATAAACAAGCCACTTGATAAGAAAATAACAAGAACCGTTGAGTATAATAAAATGACTTTAATTAAAAATAATTCAACAATTATTTCGCACGAATATCCTGGTGAGTATAATATCGAATCAAATAAGTGAAGTATTCCATATTATCCTATACAACAGATTGATAATATAAATTTATACAATAAATATAAAGAAGAAATTTCAAAGTATAGTAACATTTTATTGCTTGGTAGATTAGCACAGTATAAATATCTTGATATTGACACAACAATTGAGCAAGCATTTGAATTATTCAATGAAATACTTAAGAAATAAGATAAATAAAAACTCCAACAGGAGTTTTAATTTTCATAAATTTCAAATTTACATTTTGATGAATCATAAACAAACTCTAGAACATTCAACTTAAGAGCTTTTTTAATTTGTTTTTTAATTAATAATCTTGTAATTAATGTAGAGTAAGATAGAAATTTTTGCACTTTGGAAGCTTCGAGGTAAATCTTACACTTTGAATTAAACAAATTTGATACGTATGAATGCAAAAGTAACTTTAAAAGTTGATATTCGCATAATCCTTTTTTAATAAGTGAATTAAATGCAGCTTGCTCACCTAATTTTCTTTTTTTATTTCATTGACTTGACATTGTGTTACCAGGTCTATTGAATCAATAAATTCCAGTAGTTTTATTAACAAAGGAAGGATTTTTTGATATTTTTAATGCTTCTAAAAAAAATGGAAAATCTTGGTATGAAACACCCTCTTCAAGATTAGATGTTTTATAAAAAATATCTGATTTAATTATTAGTGAAACGGGTATAAGTGCTGGAGAGGAATGGATTAAATTTTTGGCTTTTATAAAATATCTTGGCTTAATTGTTATTTTCATTTTTTCAAAATAAACGACAGATGTTTTCGATATAAGAAAATCATAATTTGATTTAGAATCATATTTAATCAATGTTTTAAGGAATATATTTTTTATTTTATCATCACTATCTAAAAACATCATGTATTTCGAATTTACCAATTTATGGTCTCTTACATAATTTATGACAGATCCTCAATTTCCATTTTTTTCTTTTTCATACAAAAAAATGTTTTTATGCATTAAAGAATATCTTTTAACAATTTCTTTTGTTTTGTCAGTAGAACAATCATCTACGACAACGACATTGATATATTCTTCATGATTTTTATTACTTAATATGGAATTTAAAGCATCATGAATATAATCCTGAGAATTATAAGCAGGTATAATTATTGTACATAATTTATAATCTAGATCATACATATAAATTACCTAATTTTTGAATGAATAAATTCATTAATTTGTTCACTGAATTGCTCGTTATCAAGTGCATAATCAATATTAGCTTTAACAAAACCTTCTACACCTCCAAGATCATATCTGGTCCCGCTAAATTCGCAAGCAAAAACCTTTTGTTTTAACATTAATTCATCAAAACAATCAACAAGTTGAATTTCACTTCCAACACCTGGTTTTGTTTTTAATAACAAGTCAAAAATTTCTGGGTTAAATATATATCTACCCAAAATAGCTCTACTTGATGGTGAGTCTTCAGGTTGTGGTTTTTCAATAGCGCCAATAATTTCAAAAAATTTATTTTTTCTTTCAGAATAAATTTTGGGAGCAACTATTCCATACTTATTCACACAATCTCAAGGCACTTTTTGAACCCCAACTATATTTTGATGACCAATTTTGTCGTAAGTATCAATAAGTTGCTTAAGTGCAGGTTTTTCACCAGCGTCTACCCTAATTAAGTCATCACCCAATATAACACCAAAAGGTTCATTACCTACTTTATTCTTGCATATTGATATTGCATGACCTAAACCTAGTTGTTTATCTTGAATTACTATAGTGATATATTTTGATCTATTTGTTTTTTTAACAGCCTGAAGTAATTTTGTTTTATTTTTTGTTTTAAGTTCAGTTTCAAGATCTTCATTAATTTTAAAGTAGTTATCTAATTCTCTTTTTCTTTCACTTATTACTAAAATTACTTCTTCTATTCCAGACTCAATAGCTTCATCTATTAGATAATCAATTGCCGGTCTGTTAAGAATTGGTAAAAGTTCTTTATGAATTGTTTTGGTGAGTGGAAGGAATCTAGTTCCTCAACCAGCACAAGGTATGATAACTTTTTTAATTTGTTTTTCCATTTTGGTACTCCTAAGGTATTAATCTTGATTTTCTTTTCTTTGAATAGGTGTTGTTGAATATGTTTTTTTAAATAAAGCTATGAATGATATCGGGATATAACTTAGCATAAATAATGGATAAGTAAATATTGATATTATTTTTTTAGATTTCTTAGCATTAATTCTTTTTCAATTTCTTTTTACAATAATTATCGCCTGAACAAATAGGTTTAAATATATAGTAATAATTATAACAAATGGAGTTAGTAGAATATAAAGTATTAAACCGAATAAATTATAATCAACATAAGTTACAGGATCTAGGGTATAATTAATAAAATACATTAAAACCATTGAAATTGAGGTTATCAAATAAAATGAAATATTAATAATTAGCGTATATATTGCCGGAGATATCATTATGTAATTAGTTATTAATGAAGGTTTATTTATATTTTTTTTAACAAGCGCAGTATTTAATCTATTTTTGTAAATATTTCACACTTGTTTAAAACCTACACATCATCTCATTCTTTGCTTTCACGAATCTTTAAATCTTATCGGTTGTTCATCATAAAAAATAGCATTTTCTGAATAAGCACAATTTACGTTATTCAATAATAATCATTGAGTAAACTCAATATCATGACTTAGCGAATTGAAATCTCATCAATTAGTTTGTTCCAGAATTTTTTTAGTGAAAGAAAATCCTGTACCATTAACGTAAGCACTATATCTTTTATAATTTCTAGATTTATTTATTACGCTTGACTCCTTAATAAATTGTATCGAATAAGCACTTGATATTCAATTATCTGCATAGTTTTTAGAGTTTCTATATGTAGTAACGACCTCACTCCCATAAAAATCAAAAGCTTTATTAACTTCAAATACTCAATTTTTATCAAGTAAATTATCTGCATCAAACGAACAAAAACAATCATAATTATCTAAAAGGTTATTATCTCTAATATATCTTAATGCGTGTTGTATAGCAAAGTTCCCGCCCTTTTGAATATCATTAAACCTTTCTAAAACAGTTACACCTTTTGATATACCAATATTGTATGTCATTCTATTATCTGTGCAATTATCAGCAACTAGATATATATCAATTTTTCCATCATATTTCTGTTCTTGCATTGAATTAATTAGCTTTGAAAGTGTAACACTTTCATTTCTAGCAGGAATAATTAAGGCAAAATTTCTTGTTTTTTTTGGTGTGTAATTATTGAGAGAATTTATATTTTTTCTTGAATTAAAAAAGTGAATTCACTCCAAACCATAAATTACAAAAAAAATAATACCTATAATAAAAGTTACTCAAAAAAGTATATTTGTAATATAAAATAGAGTCATAAAAAATCCTTTCTAATTTGACAAAATGTAAATAAATCATAAAATTATTTATGTTTAAAGTTTTAAAACACAAATTTATCATTACATTATTTTTTTACTTTACAAATTATTTATATTCATATATTTTACATTAATATTTTTTTTTTACTAATTTTTAAGCAATCTAAAAATAGTGCAATCAAGCACTATTTAAATATAATTATTTTTTATCGTCTTCAACAATAACTTCTGCTTCAACTTCTTCTTCTTGATTATTTTTAGAAGTTTCTTTTTCTTCTTTTGAATCATCTGCTGTTGCATTTTGTTGTGCTGAATAATTAGCAAAGTTTCTCATTAATTCTTCATATTGATCTAATTTTTCTTTTAAAGCAGTAATGTCTTTTTTATTGATTAAATCTAATAGTTCTTCAATCATTTTTTGACTTTGTTCTTTGGTTTTTTCATCTAGTTTGTCACCTTGTTCACTAGTTGCTTTTTTGATTTGATCAATTAATGATTCCGCTCTAACAATAACTTCTGCTTCTTCTTTACGTTTGCTATCTGCTTCTCTGTTATCTTCTGCTTCTTTAACCATTCTATTGATTTCTGCATCACTTAATTTTGATGAATTTTGAATAGTAATTGATTGTTCTTTATTGGTATCTTTGTCTTTTGCTGTTACTTTTGTAATACCATTAACGTCTATTGAGAAACTAACTTCAATTTGAGGAATTCCTCTAGGAGCAGGTCTAATACCAGTTAAATTAAATTGCCCTAACAACTTATTATCATTAGCCATTTGTCTTTCACCTTGAACAACTCTAACAGTAACTTCACTTTGGTTATCTGAAGCGGTTGAGAAAATTTGTGATTTTGTTACAGGAATTGTTGTATTTCTTGCAATAAGTGGTGTAGAAACTCCACCCATTGTTTCAATTCCTAAAGTTAAAGGTGTAACATCAAGTAATAAGATATCATCAATATCACCAGCTAAAACAGATCCTTGAATTGCAGCACCAATCGAAACAACTTCATCTGGATTGATTGTTCTGTTTGGTTCTTTTCCTAAAGTTCTTTTAACCATGTCTTGAACTGCAGGTATTCTTGTTGAACCTCCGACCAATAGAACTTCATGCAAGTCTTTTGCGGTAATTTTAGCTTCTCTTAAAGCGTCTTCAATAGGTTTTCTTGTTCTATCAACTAAACCTGCTGTCATAGCATCGAATTCACTACGTTTTAATTCAACTTCAACGTTAATAGGTCCTGATGGTGTAACCGCTAAGAAAGGTAAGTTAATTGTAGCAATTGATTGGTTTGATAAATCGATTTTTGCTTTTTCTGCAGCTTCTTTTAAACGAGCCATAGCCATTTTATCGGTTGATGCATCAAAATTGTGTTCTTTTTTAATAAGACCTGTTAATCATTCAACGATTTTATTATCTCAGTCATCTCCACCTAAGTGGTTATCTCCAGATGTTGAAAGAACTTCAAATGTTCCATTTTCTAATTCAAGAACAGAAACGTCAAATGTTCCTCCCCCTAGGTCATATACTAAAACTTTCATTGCTTTTTCTGTTTTATCAAGACCAAAAGCTAATGCAGCAGCAGTAGGTTCATTAATGATACGTAGCACATCTAATCCAGCAATTTTACCAGCAATTTTTGTAGCTTCACGTTGTGCATTATCAAAATATGCAGGAACGGTAATAACTGCTTTAGTTATTGTAGCACCAAGTTTTTTTTGTGCATAGTCTTTCATATATGAAAGAATCATTCCACTAATTTCTTCTGGTTTATATTCTTTTTTATTAACTTTAACTACTTCATTTGTTCCTATCAATCTTTTAATTGATGAAACTGTGTTTGGGTTTGTTTCTATTTGTCTTTTAGCAACTTCACCAACAATTATTTCATTGTTTTTAAAACTTACAACTGAAGGTGTAGTTCTTTTTCCATTTGGGTTTTCTAAAACAACAGGTGTTTTTTCATCCATGACTGAAACAACAGAGTTAGTTGTTCCTAAGTCAATTCCTAATATAATTTCTTTAGCCATTATAGCCTCCTATTTTTTTAAATCATTTATTGCAACATTATTTTACCACTTTTAGCACTTGGTTAAATATATTGCTAAACTTTTTACAATCATATTTTACCATACTTTTAGCAGTCTTACAAATAAATTGCTAATTTTTTTTATTTATTGTAACTTGCGCTGGACTAACTACTCTTCCACTTAATTTAAATCCATTCATATTTACTTTTAATATACTATTTATAGGTTTATGTTTATCATATTGAATATCCATAACATTATTAATTTCGGGGTCAAACATTTGACCGATTTCGGGTTTAATGATTTCAATTTTATTATCTTCTAACATTCTTTCAAATTGTTTTTGAATCATATTAAATCCAATAACAAAATTTTTTACCATTTGATTATCAATATTTTTCCCACTTTCAATAGCTAATTCAAAGTTATTATATGGTGTTATAAAATCTTCTAAGAAATTTTGTAATGCATATTGTCTAATTTCTTGTTTATCTCTTTCAATTTTTTCAGTATTTTCACTAAGAGCTTTTTTAATTTCCTCATTAGCTTTTTCTTGAAGTGATTTAGCTTTTTCTTGAATTGAATTAATAGTATATTTTAGTTCAATATCTTTAACCTCAAGTTGCCTTTTTAATCTGTCGATTTCTGCTTCAAGTTCTTTTTCTTTAGACGTTTCATGATGATGGTGTTTTTTAGGTTCTTTAGCAACATCTTCTTTTTGAGGTTCTATGAAAATAAAAGTTTTGTCTTCTCTTACTAAATTGACTAGCTTTAATGTTACATCAGCTTCTTTACCTTTAAGTTCAACATCTTCATAAGATTTAAGGAATTTATACTTAAGATGTATAGGGGTCTCAATTTTTTTATTGATTAGTAGTTTATCAAAACCAGGTAGGTATCCTTCTCATCCTAAAGTGAATATTTCCTGTGTAGTAAATTCATCGATTACTTTATCTCCAATTTTAACTTGTAGTTCTGCTGTTAATATATCTCCTTTACTAAATATAAATTTTTTATCTTCTTTTTTATTTTTTAAATTACTTGTTACTATATCTTTAGTTTTTGATTTCATTATCATCTCCTTTTATATCGTCATCACTAGATTCAAAATTTTCAACACTATCAATTTTTTTATTTTTTAATATATCTTCTAATAAATAAATTGCACTTCTCATTTTTGCAAAGTCACTAACAGTAGGTGTAACAACACTAATTTCTTGAATAGTTCCTTCGAAAGGTAATCGTTTAGACATTATAGAACCACTTTTGTTTATTGAAATTTTTAGATTTTCATCTTCTGGTGTATTACCTTCAATAATCTCTCAAATTGAGTGATTTTCAATAAGATCAAGCATTTTGTTTAAGTCATATCTATTTATATCTTTATTTAATATTATATTGTCCTTACCATAAACTTTATTCCTTGTGGTAAAGGCAAAATCGAAAACTTGGCTTGTAAATTTTTCTAACAACTCTTCATAGTTTATTATGCTTTTTGCAAGTAAATCCTTAAGAGAAAGAGCACGGCTAGAAAGCTCATTTATTTTTACATTAAGTAATCTTTCTTTAAATAATCTAATAGCTATTCTTACATCTTCTATTTTAAAGTGTGTATTTGATATGTCTAATGTTTTTGAATAAACATTACCATTTGAAACCACCAAAATTACTGATGCAGTAAATTCTGTTAATGGGACTATTTGTATACTTTTAAGTAGTGCATTTGAATCGTCAATACTAGTTACTAATGTTAATCCAGTAATATCTGAAATGAGTGCTACAGCTTGTTCAACTGTATCTGTGATTTGTAATTTGCGTTTTTGGAAAATTTTTTTAAGACGACTAGTAAGAATTTCTTGCTGACTATAAGCAAGATATTCTGAGTAATATTGAAGGCCTTTTATTGAAGGAATACGACCTGATGAAATATGGGCTTTTTCTAAAAAACCATCAATTTCGAGTTCATTCATTAAATACCTTATCTTTGCACTTGAATAATTTAAATTATATTTTATAAGCAAGTGACTTGATGAAATAGGTTCACTTTCTTCAATATAAGATTCAACTGTTAATTTTAGAATTTCTTCTAGACTTTCTTTGATTTTTTCCATGTTAATATTATACACAAAAAATAATTTTTTAGCAATTAAAATAATAAAGTGCTAAATTTAAAAAATGACTTTCAGGAATTAGTTTTTTCAACTACATTTTTTTATCATTTAAGTATAATAGTTTTATGAATATTATAGATAAAATTATTAAAGTTTATGAGATTGTTGGTCAAACCAAACAAGATACAGAACGCACAACTAATATATTAATTATATTTTTTGGAATTGCATTTTTAATTATCGGAATTGCATCATTCTTCCTATACCCAAAGCAAAAAAGGAAAATGATTCAATATAAAAAAGAACAATTAGAAGAGTATTATATCAATCATCCAAAAAATAAAGGTTGTTCATATGAAGCAAGTGGGTTATTTGTTCCGGGATGACAAAGGATGAAATACAACATCCCTATATTTGTTGGAATGACTTTTTGCATAATCGGTGTGTTTATGATTGTTGCAAAAATATCAAACATTTTTTAATAAAAATACACTTAAAAGTTGAGTGTATTTTTATTAAATTGCTTAATTATTATGTTTTATTAATTTTTAAAATATTTTATAATTTAGAACGTTGATTAACAACAACAATACAAGAAAGGAAAAAATGAACACACTTTCAAAAAAGCTTTCTAAAAAAGAAAGCAATAAATCTAAAGATAACAGTGGGTCTAGCAAAGTAAGAAAAGTTTTATCAAAAATTTCTGGTGCTTTTATGTTGCCTATTTCAATTATGGCAATTGCTGGGTTATTTTTAGGAGTAGGTGCTACAATATCTCATCAAGCAGTCAATAATCAAGGACTAAAAGTTTTTGGTGAATTTATCAAAATGTTGGGTGAGCCAGTTTTTGCTGCTTTACCTTTACTATTTGCCTCAGCATTTGTTGTAGCATTTACTGATGAAGCGGGTGTTGGAGTATTTGCAACCATAATTGCTTATTTAACTTTTAGTGCCCTTCAATCAGTTTTCATATGAGAGTCGTATACATCATTGATGCATAACGGGACACCTGTTCCTGCTCAAATTTATGATGAAAACTTAGGAAAATTTGTCGATTTACTTGACAAAGAAGGAAAGATTATTCCTGAAAAAACTTTAGAAGGATATGTAATATTATTCAAACAAGGAGGTAGAGATGCTGCTTCAATGGAAAAACTTGTTGGTTCGACACTTGGTTTTAAATCATTACAAACTTCAGCATTCGGAGGAATTGCAGTTGGGTTAATAGTTCAATATTTATATAACCGTTTCCATACAATTCAATTACCTTCGGTAATTTCGTTTTTTGGAGGAAAAAGATTTGTTGCTATTATTTCTATAATCGCTATGATACCAACTGCTTTTATCTTCTTATTATTATGACCATGAATCGGTAAAGGTTTAAGTACATTCGGAAATTATTTAGGTAAAGTTCCTTATGGATTTGAATCATTTATATTTGGATTCTTAGAAAGATCTTTAGTTCCATTTGGACTACACCATGCTTTCTATGCTCCATTGTGATATACACAAGCTGGTGGAGATTTATATACAGCGCTTAATAACTTTAAAACATCTGGACTAGTTCCTGGCGAATCTCTAAATGATTTAATTAAAACAGTAGCTGAAAGCAAAAATAAATTTGTTGGAGATAGTACAATGTCTCTTTCATTGGTTGGATTTAAATACAACACAATTGAATATACTTTAAATGGTACTGCTGTTTCTAAACCTTTATTTGCTTTCTTAGCACAAGATTTAGGAATCAAGGTCGGTCGTTTCTTAGATGGTAAATTCTCATTTATGATCTTTGGATTGCCAGCAGCAGGATTAGCTATGATAATGGCTGCTCCTAAAGAAAATAGAAAACTTGCAATTGGAGCAGTTTTACCTGCTGCAATTACTTGTTTAGTAACAGGGGTAACAGAACCTATTGAATTTACATTCTTATTCTTAGCTCCATGACTATTCTGAGGTTTCCATGCATTTTTCTGTGCATTGTCATTCATGATCGCAAACCTTTTAGGTGTGCATATACCAATGGCTTTTTCAGGAGGATTATTAGACTTAACAATTTATGGAATAATTCCATTTGCTAAGGGAACTAATTTCTATTGAACACTAGCAGTTGGAGCCGGATACGCACCAATTTACTTCTTTGCATTCTTATTCTTTATTAAGAAATTTAACCTTGAAACACCAGGACGTGGTCGTAATGTTAAATTATTTACAAAAGAAGATTATTTAAAACAAAAAGATACAAAAGGAACTACACAAGATTTAGGACAAATCGATCCTAAAGGTTTAGCAGTTGTTCAAGCATATGGTGGTATTTCTAATATTACTTCATTTAATAACTGTGCTTCTCGTTTAAGATATGACGTGCTAGATGGTTCATTAGTTAATGAAGATGCATTAAAAGCAGCAGGAGCAGCAGGAGTTAAACGTGAAGGAAATAACCACGTTCAAGCTATCTTTGGTCCTGTATCTGAGCAATTAAATTCAAAAATTAAATCACAACGTGACTTAATATCTCAATGAGAACTATCAAACAAACTTACTCCAGAAGTTAAAGAAGGTCAAATTATACAAACAGTTAAAACTGTTGAAGTTGTTGAAACAGTAACAACAGTTAATTCTAATGAATTACAAGATCAAAAGATTGTTAAAACTGTAACTATAACAGAACCTATTGTTTCCGAAAAAACAACAATTGAAAAACTTAATGATGAAAATGTTATTGTTGAAACAATAAAAACTGTTGAAGAAAAACCTGCAGCTATTTCAGTAGAAAAAGAAAAGACAATTCTAAACACGGATGAAGTTGTTTCTTTACAATCTCCAGCATGTGGAAAAGTTAAATCACTTGAATCATTACATGATGGAGTATTCTCAGAAAAAATGGTTGGTGAAGGATTTGTTGTGGCCTTTTCTGCAAAAAAAGAAGCTAGAATTTATTCTCCGGTTGACGGAAAAATTAGCATGGTTTATGATACAAAACATGCTTATGGAATAACAACAAATTCAGGAATTAATTTACTATTACACATTGGAATTGATACTGTAAAATTAAACGGTCAAGGGTTTACATCATTTGTTAAAGTAAACAAAAAGGTTTCTGCAGGGGATGTAATTGCAACTGTTAATTTAGAATTATTAAGAGCAAGTAAGATTAAAATCACAGACCTTATTACAATTGTTTTACCTGATTCATCAAAAACAAATGTAAGAATCACAAAAATGGATAAGGACATAATGAGAGTTGCTACAGAAGTAGCTAAAGTTTATTAAAAATCCATTTTAAATAATAGTCTCTAGTGGGCTATTATTTTTTATTAAAAAAAATAAAAAAGAAGACATATAATGTCTCCCTATTATTATTGTTGTTAAATGCTCCAAGAGAAGCAAAATACACATATTAAAAGTATAAAAAACAATAAAATAAATAACTCTAAAAAATTTTAGCAACCATTTTATGATTGTAAAGTAAAAAATTAAAAAATTGATATAGGCACAGCGAATGAATAAAACCATGCCCGTATATATTTTAGCATTAAACCATAAAAATTTAATATATTTTTTGAAAAAATACCTTAAAATGGAGTTTTTTCATTACCAAAGTGTTTTTTTGATAAAAAGTTAATGGATTTTTACAATATTGACAAATAAAATTAAAAAAATATTCATAAGAATATTTTTTAAAGTGTTTTAATTGTTATTTTTTGGTGTTTCATCACTTGCATAAATAGTATTTTGTTCTAAATTTTGGTCATTATTTACTTCAACCAAATTTACATCTTGTCCATTGTTTGTTGTACCGATTTTACCTGCACTTCTTTGTTCAAAAATCTCTTCTTCAAACAAGTGTTCATAACTATAATTTCTAAAATCTAAAAAAAGTATTTTTCTTTGTAATTTATAAGATTCGTAAAAAATTCATAAGTCTTTTAGATTCTTTGTTTTTTGGATGAAGAAGATAGTCACAACAAAAAAGTAAATTGCATATAACATAATTAAATTAAAAACAATGAAGAAAACTAATGTTAAAATTTTTGAAGATTGGCTTGCTGTATTTGAGTTAAAAGGTACCTTTTTTAAGATAAATTGAACCAATATAAATATTGTAATTGCAGCAATAATTAAGATGTTTATTAAGTAAATTATTCAAAAGTTTTTTATTTGTGATGCTGCTCTTGCTTTATTATAAGAATTCATCATAGTTCTTTTATAAAGTCTTTGTCTTGATGTTAAATTATTCATAAAATGTATTATAAAGAATTTTTAAATTTTTAAAGAATTTGAATAAATAAAAAATTAATAATAATTTATTATTTAATAGTAATATTAATATGATGAAAAAAATAAGATTAAAACATAGTTTATTTTTATGAGCAAGTTTAACAAGTGCAAGCCTTGCTTCGTTTTTAGCAATGCAATCTTGCGCTATTAATGGTTATAAAATCAATTTAAAAAATAATTTTTTTGAACAATATAACCAAGATCAAATAAATGAATTGGTCGGTTTTAGTAACTTCTACAATCTTGAAAAGGATGGTCGTGAAATTAATTATATTAAAAGTAAAATTTATAATAACTCCATAAAATTTAAATTAAACAATGATTTAATTATTAATGTTAGTGCAAATAATAAAAAACCAATTGAAGTTAAAGAGATAAAAAAATTTGATGATTTATTTATCGAATATGACAATGATAAAGTTGTAAAAAATCCATATTATTTATATGAAGAGAAGATGAAAAGATATGGTAATGATTTTTTCATTCCAGATATTCAAATGACAATAAAAAACATAATTGATAATTATCAATATTATTTCTCTTTGTTACCAAACTATATTGATATAAAAAATTTAAGAGCCTATGGATGAAGTATAAATCATGAACAAAAAAAATATCTCCAAAATATAATTAAGGTTCATTTATTGAAATACAACTTCGATGTAAATGATTTCAATGTTGTGATTGATATAGACCCAAATAAAGTTAATAAAAAGAATGATTTTGTTTCATTTAACATTGATATTGTTGATAGCAAAAACAAGAGTTTATTAAGCGACAAATCCAAAAAAGTAAAATTCTATATTACAAATTTTTTAAACTACCTAAAATCATCTGTTTTAAGCATTGATTTTTGAAATGAAGATGACAATACTTTGTTTAATGAGTATCTTAACTTTCCGGTTTTAAAATTTAAAGATAATCCTTGAAATTGAACCAATTATGATAATCTAGTTGATAATGTAAAAAACCTTAATGATAAAATGAGTGCTAAAACATTTATATCTCTTGTACATAGGCAAAAAGATTTATTTTATATAGATGTTCCATACGAGAAAAGTAATGAGGATTTATCATATGAAATCACTGATTTCATCGAATATGCACCATTCCCAAAAAACAGTTATAGTGTTGTTAAATTAAATATAAAAGTAAATAAAAAAGATGGAACAAGCAAGATATATCCTTGATATTCAATAGATTTTAATGTTCATTATCATTTATTTAAAGGTTATGTTGCTAATAATAATTTAGATTATACAAGTGCAGATTTATGAGATGTTTACAAATTAGAGAAGTTTGATAATAAGTTAGTTGAAGGTATTGATGCAAACAATTTCTTTAGAAAAAATATAGAAAAAATAGTTTCGTATATTTTCTTCAAAGAAAGAAACAACTTACAATTATGAGCAAATAGAAATATTTTACAAGTAGAAGCATACCAAGTTTATAAAGACTTGTTAAACTCGAATAAGTACATCGAAACAATGATTTCAAACATAGTGTTGTCGTTTCTAATTTCTAATAAAGAAAATGACTTTTATAGCGGTATAAAAGATGTAAGCATAAATACTTATGAATATCAAAACCCAGGAAAATTAATTATAACTATTGATTTTATAGATTACAATAATAAATCTTTATTAAGCGAGGAAAATAGAAACAAAAAGATAGTAATCGATTGTTTTAAAGGCACAAACAATAAATTATTTTTAGATAATTTTAAAATGAAAAATGATAATTTTAAAATGAAAGATACACCTTTAATTGCTTATTTTGAAAAATAAAAACACCAATATGCCTATTAATAAGTTGTGTTGGTGTTTTTTAAAACCTTTTTAAACCTATACTATTCAACTTATAAATTGTTTGCATAAGTTTAAAAAATTCACTAAATATTTATAGTAGTTTAATTATTAAAAAATATCAATAGATACAAATTAATATTAATAATTAAGTAATTTATATTTTTATAATATAATTAAAAATTATGGAACAAACAATGTACAAATCACTAACAAATATTAAGAACAAATACAATGAAATGCAAGAAATGCTTAACGATCCCAATGTAATTAATGATATAAAGAAATATACAAAAATTAACAAAGAACTAAATAGTATTGAAGAAATAGTTAAATGTTTTAATCACTATTTAAATGCCGAACAAAATTTTAAAAGTTCAAAAGAAATGTTAAGTGAAAAAGATGAAGAAATGGTTGAATTAGCAAAAATAGAAATAACTCAATCAGAAGAAATAATGACAAAATTAACCGAAGAGTTAAAAATTTTAATTTTGCCTAAAGATAAAAACGATGATAAAGACGTAATTGTAGAAATAAGAGGAGCAGCAGGTGGTGATGAAGCAAATATTTTTGCTGGAGATTTATTTAGAATGTATCAAAAATGAAGTGATCAAAATGATATGAAACTTAAAGTATTAGACGAAAATAGAGCAGAAGCCGGTGGTTTTACACTAATAACATTTTCAATCTTAGGAGATAAAGCATATTCAAAATTAAAATTTGAAAGTGGTGTCCATAGAGTACAAAGAATTCCTGTAACTGAAACAAAAGGTAGAGTACATACTTCAACTGCAACAGTAACTGTTATGCCAGAAATAGATGACGATATAGAAATAGAAGTTAAAAGTGAAGACATAAGAATTGATGTTTTTCGTTCGAGCGGAAATGGTGGGCAATCAGTTAATACAACTGATTCAGCAGTTAGAATAACTCATGCATCAAGTGGTATTGTTGTTTCTTGTCAAGAAGGAAAAAGCCAAATTCAAAACAAAGAAATTGCAATGAGAATTTTAAAATCAAAATTATATGACTTAGAACTTAAGAAAAAAGAAGAGGAAGAATCCGGATATAGAAAACTTGCTGGTTCAGGTTTTAGAAGTGAAAAAATAAGAACTTATAACTATCCACAAGATAGAGTAACTGACCATAGAATTTCATATTCGACTAGTTTATCACCAGTTATGGAAGGAAAACTGAATTCAATAATTGATGCGCTTTTAGCTATGGAACAAGATGAAAAGTTAAAAGAAGCCGGTTTATAGTGTCATCAATAAGCGAACTTCTAAAAGAAAAAAGAAAATATGGTTTAAAACAAACCATTAATCAAGAAGAAATTAATCAAATATCCAAACAAGTTCCTGTTCAAAAAATAATAGGCTACATCGAGTATGCTAATGTTAAAATTAATATTCAAAAAAATGTTTTAATTCCACGTTATGAAACGGAGGAATTAATTTTTCTTGCTCTCAAAAATATAAAAAACGATTCAAAAGTATTAGATCTTTGCTGTGGTTCTGGTTTTATTGGAATTGCACTTAAATTTAACAATAAAAATCTGCAAGTGACTTTAAGTGATATTGACGATAACGCAATAGAACAAAGTAAAATTAACACTCTTGAAAATAATGTAAAAGTGAAAATAATCAAATCTGATTTGTTTGAAAATATAGATGAAAAATTTGACTGTATAATTTCAAATCCACCATATTTAATGAAAAGTGAAAATATATCAAATAATGTATTAAATCATGAACCACATCATGCTTTATTTGCTGATGATAATGGACTATTTTTTTATAAAGAAATTATGAAGCAATCAAAAAAATACCTTAACAAAAACGGAAAACTAATATTTGAAATCAATCCTCTTCATCATGATTTTTGAATTCAAATAGTAAAAAACAATGATGCAAAAATTTATAAAGATATTTCAGGACTAGAACGGTTTGTAATTATTAACCATAATAATGAAATTAAAATTCAATAAATTTAATAAATAGTTTCAAAAATAATAACAAATAAACTAAGGTATTTTGTTTATTTAATATAATATAGAAAAGGTGGTATAAATGATTAAAAAAATAGAGAAAAAGTATATTGCTTCTATGCAAGCAATTGCACTTGATTCAATTAATAAAGCTGGTCAAGGACACATAGGAATGGCGCTTGGCGCTGCTCCAATTACATATGAATTGATAGTTAAATCAATGAATATTTCTTCAAGTGATCCAAAATGAATCAATAGAGATAGATTTGTTCTAAGTGCAGGTCATGGTTCAATGTCTATGTATTCGGCAATGCATTTTTTAGGATTACTTTCTAAAGAAGATATGATGAACCATAAAAAACTTCATTCGAAAACTCCTTCACATCCTGAAATAGATGCTTTTGATTATGTAGATGCTTCAACCGGTCCCTTGGGTCAAGGAGTAGCAATGGGTGTTGGAATGGCTTTGAGTCAAAAATACTTACAAACTAATTTTAACAAAGAAAAATTCCCAATAATTGACCATAAAATTTTTATAGTTCATGGTGATGGTTGTATTCAAGAAGGTGTTGCACTAGAAGCTATTCAGTTAGCAGGAACATATAAATTGAATGATTTAATTATGATCCACGACTACAATAACATACAAATTGATTCTAATGCTAATGATGTAAATGGAATTGATTTAATTAAATTCTTCGAATCACAAAACTTTAATACTTTTAAAGCAGATGTTAATGATCAAGAAAGTATTGCACTAGCTATTAAAGAAGCCAAAAAATCTGATAAGCCTAGTTATATCCAAGTAAAATCTATTATTGCTCCACACACATCTGTTGCCAATAAATCTAGCGGACATAACGGAACACTAAATGAAGAAAAAACATTAGAATTTAAAAAATCAATTGGTTTAAATAATAAAATTCCTTTTGATTATGATTTAGACGTATATGACTACGGTCAAGAAGAATTAGCAAAAAAAGATAAAAGATATGAAGAATGAAATAGTCTATATGAAAACTATAAAAATACATATCCAAAAGAAGCAAAACTATTTGAAGAAATAACCTCACATTCAACAAAATTTGATTTATCTGGAGTTGAATTTAAAGAAACAAATGTTGCTACCAGAAATTATATAGCAACAATTATGAAGTACATTGATAAAAACTACCAAAGTATAATAGGTGGTAGTGCAGACTTGTTTTCTGCAACAAAGGTAGGATTTGAAAAACAGCTTGTTTCAGAAGGTGGAAAAAACATAAAGTATGGAATAAGAGAATTTGCAATGTCTGCAATTAACAATGGTATATATTTAGATTCAAATATAAGAACGATTGACTCAACATTTTTAGCTTTTGCTGATTATATGAAATCAGGGTTAAGAATGGGTGCTATGATGAAACTACCTGGAATTCATGTATTTACACATGATTCATATCAAGTAGGTGGTGATGGACCAACACACCAACCTTTTGATCAAATACCAATGTTGAGAGCAATTCATAATTTTGAAGTAATTAGACCTTGTGACGAAAGTGAAATGTTAGCGGCATTCCAATATGCGCTAGATCAAAAGGAAACTCAAGTTGCAATTATCGGTTGTCGTCAGCCACTAGTTTCGTTAAACTTATTACCTGAAAAAGGAAAATTATTAAGTGCTTATGTAGTAAAAAATCAAATTTCTTATAACCTTAGTATTCTAGCTAGTGGTTCAGAAGTTGAACTAGCTATTAAGGTTTCAGATGAATTAGCTAAATTAAAAATAAAGGCTCAAGTAATATCCGTACCGCACTTACAAAACTTAATTAATAATGAGAATTTAATCCTAAGCTTAGGTCTAAATAAAAAACCTATATTTGCTATTGAAGCAACAAATGAAATGATGTGATATAAATTGTCAAAATACAACAAATTTGATGCGTTTCTAGCTAACGGATATGGTTGAAGCGAAGACGGTCAAAAAGTTTATGAATTAAAAGGATTTAACGTTGATAATTTAACACAAAGAATCCAAACATTTCTTAAAAACAAATAATAAAAAGTTGCTTTGACGCAACTTTTTTTGTATATTTTTCTTAAATGTCTACAAATTCACCTGATATTCTTTTCCTGTCTTTTTCAATTGAAATCACTTTAACTTTTATATCTGAACCAAGTGCAATAGGTTTATTTTTATATTTAGAGAAATGAATAAAAACATTAGTTTTAATTCCAATAAAAACAAAAGCTCCAAAATCTGTAATGTTTTCAATTCTGCCATCGTAAATTTCATCAACAACAATATCGTCAATATCATTCAAATCTAAGTTAATCTTAAAGCCTTTTTTGTTATCTCTTATATCTTTAGTTGGATTATTTAAAGAATCCAAAATCAGTTCAAGCGAATACTTATCTGTTTTTGACTCTTGTAAAATTTTATCGGCATTGACTTCCTTGTTAAATTTATTTGTATTAAAATCATAATCATATTCTTTAATTATTTTATTAGCTAAGCTATAATTTTCGGGGTGAATATTAGTTCTGTCTAAGAAATTATTGGAATTAAAAATTCTTAAGAAACCAACACATTGTTCAAATGATTTAGGACCTAAACCTTTAACTTCTTTTAATTCTAAACGGTTTGAAAATTCTTTTACTGTTTTTCTGTATTCTAAAATTGAATCAGCAATTTTAGAAGTTAAACCTGAAATATGAGTCAAAATTTCTTTTGTTGCTGTGTTTAAATTAACTCCAACCAAGTTTACAACTTTATCTACTTTAAAATCAAGAGCTGTACCCAATTCTTTTTGATTGAGGTCATGTTGATATTGTCCAATACCTATTGATTTGGGTTCTATTTTTACTATTTCATTAAGCGGATCTTGGAATTTTCTTCCTATGTTAATTGCAGATCTTTGTTCAACGGAAAGTTTTGGAAATTCCTTGATTGCCACATCTGAAGCAGAATAAACTGAAGCACCTATCTCAGAAACTATTTCAACTTGAATATCGAGCTTGAAATGATTTAATAATGCTTTAATAAATCTCGTTGTTTCTTGTGAAGCGGTTCCGTTACCAATTACTATTATGTCTATGTCATAGGCTTTTACAATTTTTAAAATTGTTTTTGTTGCTTCTTCTGGTTTAGCGAATTTACCGTTTGGATAAATAATATCAATGTTTAAAACATTACCATTTTTATCTAAAACGGCTGTTTTACATCCGTTAATGTACGCTGGATCAATAGCCAAAACAACCTTATCTTTTACGGCCGGAGTCATTAACATACTCTCTAGATTTTCTGCAAAAAGTTCAATTGCTTTTTGTTCGGCTTTATCAAACAAATATGCAAAAATTTCTCTTTCTAACGATGGCTTAATTAGTCTTTCAAGAGAATCATCGATTGCTCTATTAATTAATGTGGCTGTTCTTTTGTTTTTAAAGAATTTATTTGTTAAATGATAACGAACTACCTTGTCATTAATCAAAATCTTATATGTAACTATTTTTAAGTCGCTAGCTCTATTAATAGCTAAGACTTGATAATTTTGTATTCTTGAAACCGTTCCTTTAAAGTCATAATATATTTTAAAATTCTGGTTTTCATCAAGGTCAGGTTGTTTTAATTTAGTTTCAATTTTACCGAAATTTAAATATTGCTCTCTTATGTAATTACGAACTTCTACATCTTGTGAAATCCATTGAGAAATAATATATAATGCATTTTCAATTGCAAAATCAATGGTTGGAACTTTTTCGGTTATAAATTTTTCTGCAAATTTGTAAGGATTAAATTTTTCATCCTTATTGTTGAATATTTCTTTTGCTAACTCTTCTAAACCTAATGCAATAGCATCTGTTGCTTTTGTTTTTTTGCCTAGTTTAAATGGTTCATAAATTGCCTCTAAATCAGCTTTTTTAGTTGTTGATTTTATTTGTTTTTCTAATTCTTCAGTTAATAATTTTCTTTCTTTTAGAATTTCAATTATGGCATCTTGTCTTTTTATTAATTCAACATAGTATGAATACATTACATCAATTTGGTGAATTACTTCTTCATCTAACCCTTCTGTCACATCCTTTCTATAACGAGAAATAAAAGGAACGGTATTACCTTCCTCTAAAAGTTTTAAAGTTTTTTGGATCTGACTTTCTTTTATATTTAATTCGAATGCCACGAATTGTAGTGCTTTTATCATATTATTTTCCTTTTTGTCTTTGTGTTTTTGAGTTTGTTTTAGTTATTTTTTTTCATTTCTTTTGTTCTTTAATTGTATTTGCTTTTAGACTTATAAACATCGAAGAATAGTTTTCTATATCAATTGTTTTCGGTAGTGAATCTAATGATTTTAACATTTCGTCTAAAGTATTAGAAATATCATCAATAGTTGTTAAAACAACATGGTCATCAACATTTTTTATGTTAAATTTTGCATTTTTTTCAAAAACTATTAATGAACCACAAATAAATTTTGCACGTGCTGCTTTGAATAAATGTCTGATGTGATTATCGTTTTGGATAATAGGATTATTTATTTTCTTCTTTTTACCTCTATCATTTTGTAAATGTAAAAAGGTGTTGTTGGCATCACCGGTTATATTACCTGTATAATATTTATCTTCTACAACAATAATTGCCTTGGAAGTAATTATTAAACCATCAATTTCAAACATATTATCATTATAAGAATATGTACCACCTGGTATGTACTCTACATTTTTTTTGTTGACTCATGTTTTTATTTTACTATCAACTTCTTGCTCAAAGATAAAACCTTTTGAACGATATTTCTTATTCTTCAAATATAAATATGTAAAAAGAGTGGTAATTAGAATAACTAATAAAGTCATAATAACAACGCCAACAATTGTTCAAGTAAAGTTTGCTAGCTTTTCAGAATTTGTAATTAAGCTTGTGGTCTCATTTAATTTAATCATGATTAAATTATAGACAACTATATTAATTAAATTACTAAATAATGTAAAAAATGATATCCATTCTTTTATTATTTTTAACAAATATTTAAATGATTGGTCAATTAAAAAAATAGAGAATAAATTATATTCTGATGTCTATTTTAGATAAAAAATATTATTTATGTTTAAGCATTTTTTTGTCAATAATTTTAAGTTATAACAATTAGATGACAGAAAAACTCCATAAAAAAAGTATTGAATTGTTATTGATATCAAAATATTAATAGAAAAAATATATTACAAACAAACTAACATCAACTACAACTTAAAAATTTTTCATATTTTGTACTACAATGCATTTTTCTTATCCAATATAATTATAAATTTAAAATTTGTGGAAGTTCGTATAATGCCATACGATAAGCTAATACGATTTTTTTAAATTTTATATTAAAACAAAAAAATAAGGTTTGGTAACCTTATTTTAATAGTATTATTTTTTGTTTGGTGTGTGCATATTATCTGATTTAAAGTTCTTAAATTTTACTAATTTTGTGAACCAAGGATTAAAGTAAGCTCTTGTGAATCCTTGGCAAAATAAGAAGAATACTGGTGCAGCCAATCCACCCAATATCATTGTTACTGTCGCTACTGTAACTGAACTTAAATCTAAACCAGGTGATTTAATTGGCACGAAAATTAAATATGGTAATTGTTGTGCAAATCCTCTAGCAGGATTAATTGCAGCACTTCCACCTAAAATACCCATTCATACAGACAATGAAATGATAAACATAATCATTACGTCTCTATATTTATCTCTAATGTTTGGTGAAAATATCGGAAACAATAGAACAGCTGTCATAACCATTTCCACAAAAAATATTCATGTTCCACCAACAGCGAGTATATTATTTGTGTTTCCAATATTTGGTTTAACATTATCAAAAGATTTATATGCCGAAGCAACAGCATCAATTGGAGCATTAGGTAATCCACCTTTATTAGTTAATGTTCCAATACCGTAAATTAATAGACCTGCAATAACGCTTCCAATTATTTGCATACCTATTTTCATTAAAGCATATCTTCCTGTGTTAGTACCATTTAAATATCTTGTTAAGGTAACAGCAGGATTTAAATCACAACTTCAACGCAGAAAGATTACTAAACATAATCCAACTACTATAAATCCCGCAAAGAATCCAACTATAATGTTGTGCAATAAAAAGAGATGTTCAACCGGGGTATCCTTAACCTTAATGCTTAAACCAGCAAGTCCCATTGAGATAAATATTGTTCCTATTAATTCTGAAATAGCATGAATAAGTCATGTTTTAGAATCCTTAGGTTCTTGTGCAAATTCTTTTTTTGATTTGCTAAGTTTGAAGAAACCAAATAATTTTTGTAAATTGGTTTCTTCGTTCGTTTTTTTAATTTCCATTTATTTCCTTGTTTATAAATTATCCATTTTTTATTTTACCATCAGGTTGCATTAACAATGCTTTAGAAAAGTCACCTTTTTGAGCATCATCTGCATTATTTAAAGTAATTGAAGCTATTTGTGTTAAAGCAACGTTTGTAAGAAATGCTTGGTGTGATGTTATTAAAACATTCTTCATTTTTATTAGTTCATATCATTCAGGATCGAGTTCTTGATATTCTTCAGCTCTGTTTGAAATATCTTCATAGAATCTACCTTCTTCACGTTCCAGAACATCACTTGCTAATCCACCAATAATACCTTTTTTAAGCCCATCAATAACTGCAGTTATATTCATTAATTCACCACGTGCAGTATTAATAATAATAACTCCATGCTTCATTAATTTAATTGCATCTTCATCAATTACATAACGAGTTGAAGGAAGTAGAGGTGCATGTAGTGATATAAAATCACTTTCTTTAAGAACCTTTGTTAAAGGTGCATATTCGAAACCTAATTCTTTAGCTAAATTAGGAAAGTTTGTTTCATTAAATGAGTCAAACACCAAAACTCTTGCTCCCATTCCTTTTGCTATTTTAACAAATGATTGACCTATTTTTCCGCCACCAATGACTCCTACTGTTGAACCGTGAACACAAAGTCCATCAAGGTCATTAAGAGAGAAATTATATTTTTTTACACGTCTATTTGCTATAACAATTTTTCTATTAAGTGCTAACATTGAACCCATTGCAAATTCAGCAACTGATTCGGCTGAATAGTTAGGTATTCTAAATACACTTATTCCTAATTCAGCAGCTTTTGCTAAATCAACTTTATTGTAGCCCATTGATCTTTGTAATCAAACTTTAATTCCTTCTTTAGCTAAAAGTTCTAAGATGAACTTATCACCAAATGTATTAACAAAACCACAAACCGCATCAAAACCTTTTGCTAATTTAATGGTGTTAATTCCTAAATTTTCTTTGAAATATGTAATTTCATGTCTTCCATTATTTACTTTATCAAAGTATTTAATATCATATTCTTTTGCATCAAAGAATGCTATCTTCATAATTACTCCTATGGGATCTTATTTTGAAATAAAATCATTATAATTATATATATTTATATTTTTTGTATCATTATTTAGTTTTAAAAATTAAAGTAAAATGGAAATATTACTAACTGAATAATCTATGATTTTATTTTGCAAATATTTGCTAATTTTTATGAAATATTAATGAATAAAAAAACACCGTTTTTAACCAAAATATTTATACAAAAGTTTAATAAGTAAAATGAAATTATTCTGTTTTTAAAAATAAAATCAAATAAACAAAACATTTACATTTAGTTAATAATTTTCTATGAGATATTTATTTTTTAATAATTTAAAACAAGAATATAAAAAACCAAAATAGCCGAAACTATTTTAGTTAAATATTATTATTTTCTGTAATCAATTACTGCTCTACCTAAGAATTCGCCTTTTTCTAGCTTTTCAAAGATGCTTGCAACTTCTTCAAGTTTAATAACTTTTGTTACTTCTGATTTTACTAATCCTCTTGCTGCATAGTCTAATGCTTCAGCTAGGTCTTTACGTGTCCCTACTATTGAACCAGCCAATTCTCTTTCGCATAGAACAGTTCAAAATACTGAAACTGGAAATTCATCTTTACCGTGTGAGTCTTTAGCAGGTAATCCAACTAAAACTTGGCGACCACCTCTACGTAGAATACTCATTCCTTGAACAGCTGCTGCTGTTGCTACTGATGTATTAATTACACCATGAACTCCACCATTTGTTACTTCTAGAACTTTAGCAACAACATCTACTTTTTTAGAGTTGAAAGCATATTCAGCTCCTGATTTAATTGCTAATTTACATTTTTCATCACTTAGGTCAATTCCAATTGGACGGTAACCCATTGCTTTGGCGTATTGAACTGCCATTTGCCCTAATCCACCAACTCCAATAACTGCAACATATTCACCTGGTTTTAGTTTAGCTTGTTTAACTGCTTTATATGTTGTAACCCCAGCACAAACAACTGGCGCTCCCGTAATAATGTCTAAGTCTTTTGGAACAACACCAACATAATCTTCATGTCCAATTGCATATTCTGCAAATGATCCATCTTTTGTATATGCTGACATATTTTGGTTAGGACATAATGTTTCTTTACCTGTTAAACAAAATTCACAGTGTCCACATGCATCATGTAATCAAGCTAAACAAACTCTTTGACCTACTTTTAGGTGTGTACATCCTGGACCTAATTTTTCAACAATTCCAATTCCTTCGTGTCCTGGAATTAAAGGATATTTAGGTGTTACTAATCAATCGAAATTAGCTGCGTGTAAGTCTGTATGACAAACTCCACTGGTTTCCATTTTAATTAGAACTTCTTTTTCCTTTGGTTCTGGAATATCAACTAATTCCACACTTCATTTTCTAGGTTCGCGTACTACAAACGCTTTCATTTTTTTTGCCATTTTTTCTCCGTAAAATATAAATAGTTAGTAAGAGTTTTCTCTTACATAAGTAATTATAACTTTTTAAAGATTTTTTGACCTTTTGTGGAACAGTTTCCATAAATTAAGTGGAATAAATTCCATAAGAAAAAAGGCTGTTTTTTCCTTTTTTATTACATAAAATGAAAATTATTAATAAAAAGTAGGAGGAACAATGAATGATTATTTACTTTACTACTCATGATTAAATAATGGGGACAATTTTAAGGTGTTTATGTCTATAAAAAATACCTTTCCAATCAATAATGAAAAACTCAAAGAAATTAAAGAGTACTTAAAAGAAAAGGATATAAAATATGTAACATTTATGGATTCAGACTATCCTGAAAAGTTATTGATTTATAAATACCCACCATATATATTATTTTATAAAGGTGATTATGAATTAATTAAAAAACAAAATATTTATTGTTTAACGGGTGATATTATTAATGAAAAATCTTTTGAACAATTCATAATAAATAAAGATGTTGTAATCAATAATATTCAATTGATTACAAATAACTTCAAAGGTTTTGATGAAAGAATTGTTGAGGAATATAAAAAATTCAATAAACCTATAATAAGAATTTTTGCAAATGGGTTTTGTTGAAATGATGAATTAAATACGAATAATGAAGTTGACAATGATTTATGAATATCACAATATCCACCACTCACACACCCTAAAATAATAAGATTTAAGGAAAGAAATTTGCTATTAGCAGCTTTGTCTAATGAGCTTATAGTTTTTTCATCAAAGAAAGAAAGCAAAATTTTTAACCTTGCAGGTTGCTTTGTAAATATAGGAAAAGAAGTTAATTGTTTTCCTGGTATTGAAATTGATGACGGAAATAATTTGCTTATTAAAGAAGGAGCAAACCTAATAACTTCAATTAGCGATGTGGCATGTTATTAATAACAAAAAAAACAGCAACCGCTGTTTTTTTGTTTTCAAATGAAATTTATTTTTTTACACTAACTTTTCTTTCTGTGTAAACTGAAGCAAACTTTCTGTTTCTTCTTGTTTCATATTTAACATAACCATCGATTAACATGAATAGAGTATCATCTCCACCACGTCCTACATTAACTCCAGGAAAAATTTTTGTTCCTCTTTGACGATAAATAATTGATCCTGCTGTTGCAAATTGTCCATCACCTAACTTAGCACCTAATCTCTTACTTTGACTATCACGTCCATTGTGGGTCGAACCACCAGCTTTCGTATGTGCCATTTAGATTACCCCTTTATTTCTGTGATTTTAACACGTGTATATGGTTGACGGTGTCCAAGTTTTCTTTTGTGAGTAGATTTTGCGTTATGACGGTAGACAACGATTTTCTTTGCCTTACCTTGTTTTTCGATAATTCCGCTTACTTTAGCGTTTTTTAAATATGGTTTACCAATTTTAGAATCAACAAGTAAAACTTTATCAAAAGTTACTGTTTCTCCTTCATTACCTTCTATTTTTTCAATGAAGATTGTTTGGTCTTTTTTAACAAGTAATTGTTTGCCACCTGTTTCGATAATTGCTAACATGCAATACCTCCAAATGTGGTCGCGTCCGTGAGGTGCTATGCTTGAAAACCTTTTTGGAACGGTTACTGAAAGTAACAACTTAATTATAAGTTAAAAAAAATAATATCAAAATGAAAACTATAAATTCTAGCGTTCTTAAAAATTAAGAAAAATACTATCAGAATTTGTTGTTAAATTACTCTTGTTTTCTCATTTATAACTTGTTGTTCCCAATTTAATTTCTGCTTTTGCAGCTGTTGCAGTTTTAAATAATCCAACCACAGGATTTATAATACCAAAAATTAATGGTAATGCACTCATGAGCGTAGAAATAAGTGCTCCAACTTCAATTTTATCCATCTCATCATTATTCAATTTTGTTAGTTGGTTGATTTTCATAATACCTCCCGTTTAATTATTATTAAGAAAGTGAAAATGAACAAAAAAAGGCAAAAAGCCTTATTCTAAAAAGTTTGTATTAAAACTTCCTATAACATTTTTAACAGGTTGAATTGAAACAAAGATTGATTTATCAACAAGTTTTAAATCGTTAATCATATTTTTAGTTTCTAAAAGCAACATAACTGATTCAATTCTGTAAATTGTTTTACCTGTATATCCACTTGTTAGAGCGCTAACTTCATAACCATGTCAGTATTTTATTAATTTTAAATAAGCTAATACTTTAGAAGGATCTGAGCACGAGATTGATAGAACTACTTTTTTGTATTTAGGATATAAAAAGTTCAGTACTATATTAGTAATCAATATGTACGCATATGTTGAGAGTTCTCTCATTCCAAAAATTATTCTTTTACCTTCTAAATCAACATTAGGTTTAACAAAACTAAATATAATTAAGAAAATTGTAGCTGTTGAAAAAGAAACTAAACTCATCATTGTTGCAACATTTTTTTTAGATTTAGTTGAATAATAATAAACTATAATATCAGTTCCACCTGTAGAACCACCTGCTTTTCATGTTAATGCTATACTTACTGCTATAATAAATGAACCGATTGAACCATATATTAATATAGGTCATGTAATTGAAGAACCTGGTTCATTCACCCAACCCGGCACTAATTCAAATCATCTAATTAAGTTTGAGTGTACTACATCATTTGTGAAGACCATATTTATTAAAATTTGAGAAATCATAAAGACAATCGTTAACCATGTAAAGCTTCTCTTTATTTTTAAGCCATATGTTAAAAACAAAGGAATATTAACTGCAAAATATACAAGAGCAAAATATGGTTTTATTGCAGGAATTGCATATTGTAAAAGAGTTGGAATTCCAGTTAAACCAGATGGAATTGTTTGGGCTCTATCCATAAACAATTGAACACCAAAGTTAAATATAAATGAAGCAAAAATAACTATCAAAATACGTCTTCAATATTTAGTAAAAAATCTTCTAAATGTCAACTTTGTTGTTTTATTATTTAAAAGATGTTTCCCCATACTATATTTTATAAGTTCTAATTCTTCATCAATTGAGTGTTGGTTAATTTCTAGATTTTTGTTAAGTTCAAAAGAATTATCAATTGAAGCTGTATCTGCTAGATCTTGATCTACTTGATTATTTGTTTTCATGATTATTATTATATATTATATATTTTAAAAATATTATTATCAATTTTACATTTCTAAAAATTTATATGACAATATGCATTTGGATGCTTATCTAAATAATCTTGGTGATATTCTTCTGCTAAATAGTAATTTTTTAATTTCAAAACTTCAGTTACAACTTTCCCTTTTATATGTTTTGAAAGTTCATTAATTTTATTATTAATGATTAATTCATCTTCTTCGTTCTCAAAATAGAAGCCATTTCTGTATTGACTTCCAAAGTCATGTGCTTGGTGGTTTAATTGCGTCGGATCGATAACATCAAAAAGTTTTTTGACTATTTCATCAAGTTTTAAAATTATCTCATCATAATATATCTCTACTGCTTCAACAGCATTTGTAGAACCGGTTTTAACTTGTATGTAAGTTGGATTTTTAATTTCCGAATTAGCATATCCCACAGTTGTTTTAATAATTCCCTTTATTGTTTTAAAGTATGCTTGAACACCTCAAAAACATCCGCCTGCCAAATAAATTTTCTTCATCTTTTCTCCTTATTAATTACAAAAAACGCTTTCGCGTTTTGTGTATATTATTTTTCTATTTTAATTTTAACGCTTGGCCCCATTGTTGAAGAAACCGTTAAGTTTAACATATATGTTCCTTTAACAACAGCCGGTTTAAGTTTTTTAATTAAATTAATAATTGTTTTAGCATTTTCTGTCAAATCACTTGTTGACATACTTGCTTTACCAATCAGTGTATGAACAATACCTGCTTTATCTGTTCTATAGTTAGCTTTCCCTTTTTTAAGTTCTTCTACTGCTTTTTCAGGTGTTGGTGTAACTGTACCTGTTTTTGGATTAGGCATTAAACCTTTAGGTCCAAGTTTTTTTCCATATTTACCAAGTAGAGGCATCATTGCTGGATCCGCAACCATAACATCAAAATCAAAATCATCTTCCTTAATTTTTTGTTCTAATGCTGGACCATCTACAACAATGTCAGCTCCAGCAGCTTTTGCTGCTTTTTGTTTTTCAGGTGTGTTAGTAACAACCAAAACTCTTATTTTTTTACCTGTTCCAAATGGAAGTAAAACCGATCCTCTTAGTTGTTGTTCTGCTTTACGAACATCAAGGTTTAAGTTGAATGCTAAATCAATAGAAGCATCGAATTTTGCATATGAAGTTTTCTTAGCTAATTCAATAGCTTCGTTTAAATCGTAAACATTGTTTCTGTCAAATGATTCACGAGCAGCTTTTAAGTTTTTAGATAATTTTCTCATAATTATTTAACATCTCCTTCTGCTTCTTTGTCATCACCAATAACATTAACTTCAATTGATTTGTTTTTGGTTTCCTTCATTTGTGCTTCTGCTGATGCTAACGATTCTTCCTTAGCTTTTGCAAGTGCTGAAGCTTTAGATGCAGCTTTAGCTTCTGCCTTTAGTTTAAAGATATCATCATATCCTTCAACTAAAATTCCCATGTTTCTTGCTGTTCCAGCAATTGTAGCCATAGCTGAATCAACACTATCTGTGTTTAGATCAGGTAATTTATATTCTGCTATTTCTTTTAATTGTGATGCTTTAATAGTAGCAACAATTGTTGTTTTTGAATTAGCTGAACCTGCTTTTACTTTCGCAACTTGTTTAAGTTTAAATGATGCAGGTGATGTATACAATTTAAAATCAAATGTTTTATCTTTGTATACTGTAATTTGAACAGGAACAGGTTCACCATTTCTGTCTTTTGTAGCGTCGTTGAAAGCTCTTGTAAATTCAGGCATGTTAATACCTACCCCAGCTAATGATGGTCCAGGTTTAGCTTGACCAGCATTGAATTGAAGTTTAGCTACACGAACTATTTCTTTTTTTGCCATATGGTATCCTTTCGATATTGTGGTACTAATGATATATAATATCTCCCACTAGTTAGAGGCAATTAATATTGCTTTTCTATTATATAAAAAAAATAAATTTTAAGAAACAAAAAAGATGAATTATTTTTCATCTTCCTCATCTAAATCATCATAAATATCTTCTTTGTCTTCTTCAATTAATTTCGATTTAAGATCACTCAATTGTTTTTTAAGATTTGATGATGTTCTATCATTTTCTTGTGATTTGATTTGACCAAAATTAATTTTTAAACCTTGTAAATTCTTGTCTGTTTCATCATCATTAAAAAGTATCACAGGAATAATAATAGGATTTCTTCTTTTTTCTTTATAGAACAAATTCTTTAATCTATCGCTTATTATTTGTTTTAAATCTACAACATTTCAGTCTGGAGTGTTCTTGATAAAATGCAATGTGGTTCCATGTGAAATACGCTTTGTTTCTTCTACTAAAGCTGTGGAATTTTTAACAAAGAAACATCCTCTGCTTATCAAATGTGGCTTACCTATAATAGAATTTGTTTTTTTATTAATAACCAAAACTATAGAAACGAAACCAGATTCACTAAGATTAGCTCTTTCTCTAATAATGTTTGCATTAAGATTTAAAGCATTATTTCCATCTATATAAATTGGTCCATAATTTATTTTTTCGTTTGTTTCGGTTACAACTTGATCTAACATATTGTAAACAACGCCTGCTTGTGGTATGATTACATTTTTTGCATCAACTCCATTTTCGATAGCACTCTGACCGTGAACTATACTCATTCTATATTCTCCATGATATGGTAGGAAATATTTTGGTTTAGTAAGTTGAAAAATTTTATCATGTTCATATCTATAAGCATGTCCTGATGTATGTAAATATCCATCTGGTCCATTTTCCTTAATGATTGCACCTAATTTGTAAAGTCTATTAATTAATAATTCTATTACCATTCTATTTCCAGGAATTGGACTTGAAGAAAAAATTATAGTGTCGCCTTTTGCTATTTTGACAGTTGCATGTTTTCCATATGACATTCTAGAAAGAGCAGCTAACTGTTCCCCTTGAGAACCGGTTGTTAATATAACTAAGTCACTATCCTTAACTTTTGAAAGATGTTTTTTATCAACAAAAATATCAGAAGACACATCAATATAACCAAGTTTTCTACCTATTTTAACACCTTGAATCATTGATCTTCCAAAGGTAATAACTTTCTTTTTAAGTTTAGCTGCTAAATCAATAATAACTTTAACACGTGTTAAATTTGAAGCGAAAGCAGTTAATATTATTTTACCCTTTGCTTCAACTAAATGTCTTTCAATATCGGTTATTATATCCTTCTCAGAAGGAGAGTGAAATGGACGCATAGCGTTTGTCGAATCTGACATAAGAACAGTCAATCCCTCTTTACCCATTTGGTCTAATCTAGAAAAATCAGTGTAATTTCCTATTGGAGTATAATCAAATCTAAAATCTCCAGTACACATTACGCTACCATTTGGAGTTGTGATTCTTACTCCAAAAGCATCAGGTATTGAATGTTGAGCTGTTCAAAAATCAACTTTGCAACCTTCATCAAAATTGTAAATTGCACTTTTTTCTATTTCAATAAATTCATGATTTTTTTGAACAATACCGTGTTCTTCAAATTTAAGTTTTAGATATTGGATCGCTATTCTTGGTGCAAATATTTTTTTAACAAAAACTTGCTTTAAAAGGTGAACTACTCCTCCAATATGATCTTCATGACCGTGTGTAATAAAAAGCCCTTCAATTATTTTTCCTGGTTCGTTTAAATATGAATAATCAGGTATGATTCCTTTGATTCCAGTTGTAAAAGTATCTGCAAATTTTATACCTGCATCAACGATAAAAATATGGTTGTTATGCTCTATTAATAAGGTGGATTTCCCTATTTCCTGAACACCACCCAAAGGAATTAATCTTGTTGGTAGCATCATTTTTCTCCTATAAATAATATGTTTAAAATATATATGTTACAACCAACATTATGTCGGTCATTAATCTTATTATAATATAGAAGAAGCAAAAAGTTATTAATTAATTTAATTTTTTTGAGTGTAAAAAGCACTATATTTGTTTTTAATATCACTTAAAATTGAGTTGATTCTAAACGAACTAAAAAACATTTTGTTCTTATTAACATTTATATTTTTTAAAGTATTAATTTCACTCTTACTTAATTTGTTTATAAAATTACAGGTATCATATTTAGAAAGTAGTTCGAGTAAAGTTCTATCATCTTCACCCGAAGTAACAGATATGTTTTCTATTGTATCTTCAGCATATCAAGTCAATGAATTTTCAAACTTGTATTGACTTGTATTTGTTTTGTTATATTCATTTAAAATTTGGTATTTTAATGAGTTAAAAAAATAATTTTCAAACGGAATTCCAAGTTTTGAATCAAAATTATCAACTGTCTTAATTAAATTTGCATAAATTACTTGTCTCACATCATCTGCTTTTGCTTCATCACAATAAAGATAATTGAATTTTACTCTTGTTCAATAACTAATAACTTGCTCAAATTTTCTTATATAGATCATTAATAATTTTTGATCTGAAATATTTTTATAAAATGTTAAATTAAAATATTGAACAACTTCGTCATTCATATTTTTTATATCTCTTTTTAACATAATTTACTCCTTGATTTTTTCAATCATTTCAAAAAGTAAAATTCCTGTTGCAACCGAAACATTTAATGATTGAACACTTCCAAATTGTTCGATATAAATTGTTTCATCACACACATTTAGTGTACTTTTAGATACACCACTTCCTTCATTACCAACTACCAAAACACTTTTATAAGGATAATTTATTTGATTGTGTTTCTTAGAATTCTTATCAAGTGCCGAAGAAAAAACTCAAAAGCCATTATTTTTTAATCAAGTAATTGTAGCTGAAATACTATTTACTCGTATAAACTTAATGCCTATAAATCCACCGCTTGAAACTTTAATAACAGTTGAATTTATCTCAGCACTTCTATCTCTTGGTAAAATTATGTGCTTAACACCTGCAGCATTAGCACTTCTTATAACCGCCCCTAAATTATGTGGATCTTGAATATGGTCAAGAACTAAAACCAATTTAGGATTATCATTAATTAAAGAATTTAAATTATCATAATTAATTTCTTTAATTAATGCAATAAAACCTTGATGGTTTTCATTTGTTAGTTCGTCAAACTTGTCACGTCTAACTACCTCAACAGGAAAATTTACATTTTTAAAAAGATGCTTGTTATTTTCGTGTAGTAGTAAAACCTTTTGAATTGGTCAGTTATTTTGTAAAGCATCAAGTACAGAATTTTTACCACACATTATTAATTGTTTCATATAAGCACCCCTGTTTTTTCCTTTTTTAGTTCTTTTTTTGTTCTATTTTTTTCCACTTTTTGTTCTTTTTTATGTTATATTAGATTGTTTTTAATTAGTATTTTTCTTAATTTGTCTGCTTCGTCAAATGTTTTATTAAGTAATAAATTTTGTCAATTTTGATAAATAATTTTGAAATCCTTAAAAGTGTATTGTTCAAAATTAAAGCCTAGATCTTCAAAAACCTTCACTAATGTTGTAGCTAATTTTGAATCAAAATTCTTATTAAGTTGTTTTAGTAAATTATTAACATTAAAATTAAAATCACTATTTTTTAGATTCGCTACTAGTGAGTTTAGTTCAATATATAACTCTTCATTTAAATCAATAATTTTATTTGCATCAAGTAGAAAGTTTTTAAATGCAACTTGTTTTATTTTAGCATAAATCTTTTTTGAATTTTCAATTAAACTATCACTCAAGTTCATAGGTGAAGTGATATCAGCTAACAGTAGAATCATTCTAAAAGTATTACTTCCATGTTCTTCTAAAAAATCCTTAGCTAAAATTACATTCCCTAAAGATTTAGACATTTTTTCACCATTGTAATTTATATGTCCACAGTGAATTCAATTTTTAGCAAGTGGTTTTTTATAAAGCGAATAATGTTGAATATTTTCATTTTCATGATGTGGGAATTTTAAATCAATTCCACCACCATGAATGTCAACTCCTTGACCTGGAAAATGCTTATCAATAATAGCGCAACATTCTGTATGTCAACCGGGTCTTCCTTCACCAAATTGGCTATTGAATTTAACACCAACATTTGTTTTTTTTCATAATGAAAAATCGCTTGGATGTTTTTTTGTTGAGTTTTCTTGCTCAAAAACCATTTGTTCAATTTTTTGGTTTGAGACTGTACCATAAGCTTTTTTGTTTTTTTCAACATCAAAAAGAACATTACCTTCTTTATCTAAATAAGCATCTTTATTTTGTCTTATATTTTCAATGTATTTTTTCATTACATCTAAATTATCTCGAACATACTCAAGATGTGATATTGTTTTAATGTTTAGTTCTTGCAACAATTTAATATATTGGTTAGCATAACGTTGAGATATAACTAATTCATCAACGTTTTCTTCTAGGGCTTTATTGATTATCTTGTCATCTATATCGGTGATATTATGAATCAAAATAAAATCTTTTCCAGTGTTTCTATAAGCTCTTAACATCAAATCGAAATTTAAAATAGGTCTAATATTACCGATATGTAAATCATTATAAACAGTAGGACCACAAACATATATTTTTAACATGTTATTATTATATAATGTTGTAAAATTTATAAGAGAAAAAAGGAGAAATTAAGATGATTATTAATAAAAATATCTTTTTAATGAAAAATAGTTTTTTTGCTGTATGTAAAACATTTTTATATGTCTTAATTTCTTATATTCCTTCTTGGTGTTTTGATTTTAATGAAAATTAATTACATTTAAGGAGAGAAAATAATGAATAATAAAAATAATGAAACAGAATATGAACTGTTAGGTCGGGCTAATCTTCCAAAAAAGAAAAATATAAACTTTTTTACCGGGATATTAATAGTAATCGGCTCATCAATGGGAGCCGGTATTTTCTTTAAATCAAAAGCAGTTTTAGAAAGTAATTCTTACTCTCTAGTTTTTGCCATAATATCTTGAGTCATAGCTTCATTAGCAATTGTAATGATGGGAGTTTCCCTTCTTGAAATTTCAACCAAAAATAAAGGAAACCTTTCAATAGTCGGTTGAAATCATAGGTTTAATAAATGAATGACATATCAAATGTCAAAGAATTTTTCTCTTTATATCAATGCAGCTTTAACTTACTTTTTTATGCCTCTTTATGCCATAATGTCTTTCCAAGATGGAGCAAGGATTTTTGGTTTTTATAACTTTAATACTAAAGCAGATTGAGCTATTTGAACAACAATTATATTAATATTTAATACATATTTTATACTCTCTTCTGGATTAAGTTCAAAGTGAGCTACAATTCAAAATAATGTCACTTTAATCTTCAAATTTATTGCCATTATTTCTACAATAATAATTGGTTTTAGTATATTTGCATTTCAAAGCAAATCTGGAAATGGACTTGATATACATTGATTACCCAAACAAATTGATACAACAAATAGACCAAGTTCATTTTTAGGAATAGCGCCATTTGGTGGTTTATTTATTTCTTGAGCAGGGATTTTCTTCGCATATGACGGATTTTATGTTTCAACTGGAATTGAAGAAGAATTAAAAGATAAGAAAAAAACACCTTATGTTTTACTAATGGGACTAAGTGTTGTAACGATAATCCATCTTATAATAGCAATAGCAATGTCTATAAATGGTAAAGGTGATTTTAAAGAATATGCGCAATTTTTATCCCAAAGAAAACTTGGTTGAATTTATGGACTAACAAACTTTTCAATATCTATTGGAGTCATAGGTATTATCAATGGATTTAGTTTATGAATTCCTAAATTTATTGAAGAATTAATAAGAATGAAAGATATACCTTTTTATAAAAAATTAGCTAACAAAACCAACGAATCACTTCCTAAAGTTGGAGTTAAATATGCGCTTATCTTAATTCAACCAACTACATTATTATTCTGTATTATTGGTTCAACATTATATTTTCCATATGATGATCCAAGTGGATATCATGACCTATACGGTAGTGGAATGAGTAATTTATATAACTTTGCTGATCTCATGTCGAATTGAATCTCTTTACTGGCTTTTGGCTTTATTGCCTTGGCATTTTATGGTGCTATTTTTGAGAGTAAAAAGAATCCGAAGCATTTTCCTAAATGATTTAAGTATGTGAATTGATTTGTAACAATCTTTCTTCTTGCTGTTGTTCTAATAAATTTTATTGCACCCTTCGTTGATATTTGATTAATTATTTATGAAAAAAATAGACTAACCTATGATGTTTACATACAAACATTAAGGGGTCGAATCTTGTCTCTTATTGTATTGACCGGGTTTATTTTAGTAATAACTTTACCTCAATTCATTGCAAAAATTAAAGGTTTAAAAAGGAAAAAAACTTTTATAGAAAATAATCAATGTTAAATTGTTACGTTGCCTTAATCAACTCTATTAGATACAATAATTTAACATTGGAATATTTTGTGCTTTAAATTTATTAATAATCATTTTTTAGCTTTATTATTTTTCTTTAGCTCCATTGATTTTTAATAAATTATTAAAAAACATTTATTTAATTTTAATTATTTTAGTGCTTAGTTTAGTAAGTTTTTGAGTTTATTCAATAACCTTTCAATAAGTAAAAAATACAAAGCCATTCCTGACAGATGAATGGCTTTTAGTTAAAAAGAAGGAAAGTAAATAAATAATCAAATTATTGTTTAAGATATTTTAAAAATAATCTAAAATATAGTAATAAATATGTTTAAGGAGAAACTATGAAAACGATGTTAGATTTAGCTATTGAATTCCTAAGTGAAAACAAAGATCAAGATTATGAATTTGATCAAATTTTCAACCATGTTGAGGAAAATTTGAAAAGCAGTTGAGAAGCAAACTTTGTGAGCGATAGAAACAACTACGAACAAGTTAGAACAAAAAAACTTGGAGAGTTATATAGATTATTAACTGTTGATGGAAGTTTTATAAGAACTCATGAAGGTTTATGACAACTAAATCAACAAAAGTTTAATTAGTCAATTGGGAGAAAAAATGGCATTAGTAAACGCAAAAAATATGCTTTCAGAAGCAAAAAAAGGAAAGTATGCAATTCCTCATATCAATATCAATAACTTAGAATGAGCAAAAGCTGTTTTATTAACAGCACAAGCAGAAAAATCACCAGTTATTGTAGCAACAAGTGAAGGTGCATTAAAATACATGGGAGGGTTTGAAACTGTTTCAGGAATGGTTAAAGGTTTAATTAAAGATTTAAACATCACAGTTCCAGTTGCTCTTCACCTAGACCATGGTTCATATGAAGGGGCTTTAAAAGCTCTTAACTCAGGATATACATCAATTATGTTTGATGGAAGTCATTACAATTTTGAAGAAAACTACAAAAAAACATCAGAACTTGTTAAATTAGCAAAAGAAAAAAATATGTCTTTTGAAGCCGAAGTTGGAACAATTGGTGGTGAAGAAGATGGAATAGTTGGAAATGGTGAATTTGCCGATCCTGATCAAGCTAAGAAAATGGCTCAATTAGGTATTGATGTTTTAGCAGCTGGAATTGGTAATATTCATGGACCATACCCAACAACATGAAAATCATTAAGTTTTGAAACTTTAGAAAAAATTTCTAAGGCTGCTGGAATAGGGATTGTTTTACATGGTGGTTCAGGAATCCCTAGTGATCAAATTAAAAAAGCTATAAGCTTAGGAGTAACAAAAATAAATGTTAACACTGAATTACAACAATCAAATCATCAAGCTTTAAGAAAATACATTGAAAGTGGCAAAGACCTTGAAGGAAAAAACTTTGACCCTCGTAAATTGTACAAAGATGGTTATGAAGCAATGTGTAAAACAGTTAAAGATAAAATTCACGAATTTGGTTCAAATAATAAAGCATAATAAAATTAGTTGCATAAGCAACTTTTTTTGTTCTTTTTTTGTACACTTTTTACATTTAATTAATTAATCTATATGAAGAAGATATTAGTGGGATTAATTGTTTTTTTATCAATATTTTTTGGTAGCTCATGCCAACACTTTGATTTTAAAAATAATTCAATTAATAAAAAAGAAGAAGTTCCAATAAAAAAAGATATTGATCTTAATACTGTGAATATAGAAGTAGTTAGCATAATAGATGGTGATACTCTAATAGCAAAAGAAGGAAGTGAACATTACACAGTTAGATTATATGGAATAGACACACCTGAGACACTTAAAAAAGGAAACGAAAACAAATTAGCAAAATACGAAAACTTTTATGCACAAAGAGCAAAAAATTATCTTTCAGATTTAGTAAAAAATAGTTCTAATTTACTGAAAGCTCATTTCATAACACATGATGATTACAAAAGAAAAGTTTGTATTTTGTATGATCATAATAATGATATTATTAATAAAAAAATAGTTGAAAATGGCTATGGGATAGTCTATTACATAACAAATAACAAAAATAATAAAAAGTTTTTAATTAAGAACAAAACTCAAAAAGAATTCTATAAAGATATAATAGAATCACAAGAAAAAGCTAAGATTAAAAGAATAGGAATTTGAAGTGAAACTTATTTTAATGATGTGTATTTTGGAAGAAATTCATCTGTTTTTTAAAGTTTAAAATGTAAATATAAATTAAAAAAATATTGGAAATCAGACCAATATTTTCGTTGTTAATTTATACTCCTAATCTTTTAACGAACCTAAAAATGATATTAAGTAGAATAGCATTGTAATGTAATTGAAGAATAATCTAATACCATAGTGAATAGATAATCTTGTTAATTCCTTGTTGTTTTGATCAAACGATTGAGCTTGAATTTCTCTTTTCATCATAAACATGTCTAGAGTTGTTGCTAAACAAATCATTAATATTCCTAAAGATGAAATTAATAATTGTAATGTTCTTCCATATACAAATCAAGATACTATTACACAAATGAAAAATGCTATAAATAAGACAATAAACAATCTTGATATTTTAGACATATCAATTAGTCCAAAAAATCCTATTACTCCAAATATTAACATTAAACCAGCAGGTAATGTAAACAATGCAATTGTTCCTAGTAAATTTAAGTTAGGTAAATATATCGCTAGCGAGGATGCTATCATTAATGCTAGAAACGGAACTGAAAATAAGAACGTGATAATTAATCACGTAGTATTCATTCATCTTCCAAATCATGATACAGCTATAAACGAAATTAGCCCAACTATTAAAATGACTAAAAAAGTCATTTGGTTTTTTTCGATAAATGAATTTAATTGATTAGCCGATAACCAATAAAAAAAGGTCATTAAACCAAAGAAATACATCAATCCTAAGCCTAAAGTTAAGCTTACTAAACCATAGTAAGACTTAATGGCTGTTCTTTGAAATTTTAAATTATTCATACATTTATTTTACTATATTTTATTTTTTTAAAAGAAATAAAAAAAGAGCTGTTTAGCTCAATTAATCTGGTGCGCGGGAAGGGACTCGAACCCTTATGCCGTGAAGCACTAGAGCCTAAATCTAGCGTGTCTGCCAATTTCACCACTCGCGCTTGTGCTGTATTATTATACATACTTTTTTAAAAAAACAAATAAAAAAACTAGCTTTGCTAGTGTCTTGGTGCCGTCTATAGGACTCGAACCTACGACCTACTGATTACAAGTCAGTTGCTCTACCAACTGAGCTAAGACGGCGTGGTAGAAGATAGGGGACTCGAACCCATGACATTCGCCTTGTAAGGGCGACGCTCTCCCAACTGAGCTAATCTTCCAAAAAAATGGCAGTCTGTACGGGGATCGAACCCGTGTATGCATGGATGAAAACCATGTGTGTTAACCGCTTCACCAACAGACCAAATATGGCGCCGATTAATGGGATTGAACCAATGACCAACTGGTTAACAGCCAGCTGCTCTACCGCTGAGCTAAATCGGCGTGATTTGCTTAATTATTATAACAACAAAAAAATAAAAACAAAATATTTTTTTAATTAAATTTTTTGCAGTTTTGATAAACTAGTTTTTTAAAAATAAATACTAAAATTAAAAATAAATTAAATAGTATTGAATAATTTAATCATTTATATTTTTTGTATATAATAAACAAATATATTAAATATAATAACAAAATATAGGAGTAGTATGAGAAAAGCGAAAAAAATTATAGTAAGTTTAGTTGTTGCAATGAATATCGGAATTGGTACAGTAAGTTTAGTTTCTTGTAACAACGATAATTTAAAACTAGAAAAAGATGATAAAAAAAATAAAGAAAATAATTTAGAAAAGAAATTTGATTTTAAAAATTTAGATATTAATGTTGAATATAAAGGAGCAGAACCAGTAGGAGCTAAATATGCTAACGAAACTTTAACTTCAGATTATAAAGCAATAATTCCAGAAGAATATAAAGATAAAGTCGATGTTAAAGTTGTAGGATTACAAAATCCTAACGCTTTAAATGGAACTCTTGAAGTACATTATGAATTAATTGATAAAACAAATCCAAAAAACAAAATTGAAAAAACACAAATTATTAAAGGGTTTTTAACCAATCCTTTTGGTGTATTTAGAAACGGTGATATAAGCGGAAATAATAAACTTGATGTTGGTGATAAAACAGCTTATATTAGTAAATCAAATCTTGACAGATTTAATTTTGATAATTCTAATTATCTACCTAAAATTACCCCAAGAGGTGATTTTAAACCAGCTTTTGAATATGTTGAAAATAGTTTTACAAATAATTTTTTAAGCACACTTGATGAAAAAGCAAAAGGTAAAATGCAAGAAACATATACAAATGCTAAGTATAAAGGTTTTTCAATTCCTTACTTAGATAAAGATGGAAAGGCAATTGCTCTTAATGTTAATGAAGGAACAGAAGTTGGAAAAGGTCCTTCATTAGTGGATGCCTATTCTGATGAACAGTATTCATTAGGGTTAGCTAGAACACTCCCAAATGAAAAATACAAAAAAATAGCTCTACAAACTTTTTCTATATATATTAGTACTCCTGGTGTAGGAGAGGAAAAGGGAGTTGCTACTTATGGAACAAGTTGAATTCTTGATTATCAACTTCCTGAAAACGGAAAATACCCTACAAAGTGATACATAGGAACAAACTTGCACGTTTCACAATACATGAATTTACCAAATGAACCTATTTATAATACTAGAAGTAACACTAAAAAAACAACAACAATTCAGTTTAATAGATTAACTCCAAATGCTGGAATTAGAACTAAATTCAGAACAACAGCGTATGGTGAAACTTTTGAAAATTGGGCATTTGATACAACAAATTCAAAAGGAGAAAGTCCATTTAGAACAGTTTATGCTGGTTTAAATTTCTTAAAAACATCTCCAAAAGATTACTTACCTGAAAGTTCAAGTTTAAGAGATACAGAAGAAATGATTGACTTTGCAGTTATCGAAATTGATTTTGAAAAATTTGATTTAAGTAGAGTTGATGTTTGAACCGCTGATAAAAAAGTTCCTAAAGATTATAAAACAGCTGAAGATTTAGCTAGAGATATGACAAATGGATATGCAGAGCATCCAGAAAATCACATTAAATTTATAAGAAATTCTTACTTAAAAGATTATGATAGAATAAATATTCCTTTAATAAATAATCCTATTGATCCTAATTTTAAAGAAAATAAAAAACTTACAGAATATGATAGTCTTTTTGCATTGGGATACCCAATGACTGCATCAGGTAATTTTGTAGATCACTTCCTAGATTTATATCAAGATGCAGCTGATTTAGAAGCTGGACCAAGATCTGTCAGTTTATGAGTAAACGGACGTAGAAAATGATATGGAAATCTTGTTGAATCAGAAACAAGTGACAAGAAAATAAATGAAGATATTCTAAATGCAGGTAATTACTTATCATATGAATTAGGATATAGAACCTTTGTTAATAAACCAGGTATACAAGACGCTATGATTGGAAATCCAATAAATGGAGTTAAACCATTTGAATACTTCGCTAGAGAAGATAAAATTGGTGAATTACCAGAAAATATTGGAAATCCAACTAAACCAGAAGGATTTAGAAATAGATATTTAGGTTATGGAATTAACTATTTACTTAGACACTATTCACCAGGTGGTGGAGCTAGTGGTACAAGTGTAAGAAACCAAGATAATGAAATGGTTGGAATAGTACACGTTGCAAACTGATCCGCACTAACTAGTTTAACAGCTGCTTTTAGAAGTGAAGGTGTTGATTATGGTGATTATTATGGACCATACAAAATGGAACAATATGACTTAATTTATGGTGGTGGAGAAAACCAAAGATTATCATATAGAGAAGCTTTAAAAGAGTTATACAAAGACAAAAACGTTAAAACTAATTTATTTAAAAACGGTCTTGAAAAAGAACAAATTCCTGATGAATTTAAATTTAATAATGTCCAAAAAATTGATCCAAGCAAATAATATAAAAAAATGCAAACGCATTTTTTTAATTTAAAATTTACGTTTATAGCTTGTTCATAGTGAAATAAGTAAAACAATTATTTTGTTTTTCATATATATACATAACTTTGATTAATTCATTCAATTTATTATTTTTATAAATATTTAAAATATTTTTTTATTATAATACAAAATATAAAAAGGGGTAGCTATGTTAAAAAGAAAAAAAATACTAACAAACTTATTATTAGTTGCAAACGTGCCACTAGTTGCAGCATCATTTATTGCATGTAAAACAAATAACGATGTTGATAAAAACAAAGACGGAAAAAAAGAAGAAGAGAAAAATAATGTTATCGATTTAAATAAAATTGAAGTAAGCATTAAATATAAAGGTGCAGAACCTTTAGCAATGAAATTCGCTAACGAGACTTTATCGACTGATTATGAAGCTGTTATTCCAGCGGAATATATCGATAAACTAGAAGTTAAAATTATCGGAATGCAAAATCCAAGTGCTAAAAACGGAACGCTAGATGTTAATTACGAAGTTATAGAAAAAGGAAATGAGAAAAATAAATTGGAAAAAACTCAAGTTTTTAGTGGTTTCCAAACTAATCCTTTTGATGTGTTTAGAAACGGTGATATAAGTGGTAATAAAAGGCTAGATGTTGGTGATAAAACTTCTTACATCAAAAAAACAACATTAGAAAGATTTGATTTTGATAATACTAACTATCTTCCTTTTATTACTCCAAGAGAGGATAGAGTAAGTTCAGCTGTATATCCAACTAATAATTTTGATAATAAATATTTAGCAGAACTAAATAACAAAGCAAGATCAAAAATGCAAGAAAACTATGAATATGCTAAATATAAAGGTTTTTCAGTTCCATTTTTAGATGAAAATGGAAAAGCAACTGCTTTAAATGTTAATGAAGGTACTGAAGTAGGAAAAGGTCCTTCGAAAGTTGATGCTTATTCTGATGAACAATATTCATTAGGTCTTGCTAGAACTCTTCCAAATGAAACATACAAAAAAATTGGACTTCAAACTTATTCATTGTTTATAAACTCTCCTGGAATAGGTGGAAATTATGGAACCACATGAATTCTTGACTATAAAATTCCAGAAAATGGAAAGTATCCAACAAAATGATACTTTGGAACAAACGTTCACGTTGCAATGTATATGAATTTAGATAAAGAAACAACTTATAACACAAGAAATACTACTAACTTATCTAATACAATTCAGTTTAATAGATTAACAAAAGATGCAGGAATTAGAACAACATTAAGAACTACAGCTTTTGGTTCAACTTTTGAAAATTGATCGTTTGATACAAGAAATAATAAAGGTGAGAGCGCATTTAAAACAGTTTATATGGGGTTAAACTTCTTAAATTCATCTCCTAAAGATTATCTGCCAACAGATTCAAAATTAAAAGACACAGAAGAAATGATTGACTTTGCTGTTTTTGAAGTTGATTTTACTAAATTTGACTTATCAACAGTAAATGTAAGAACTGCAGATGTAGATACTGGAAGAAAATATACTAGTGCTGAAGAACTTGCAAGGGATATGACAAATGGATATGCAGATAACAAAGACGCTCAAATTTCATTCCTTAAAAATTCTTACTTAAAAGATTATTCAAAAATCGGAATACCTCTTATTAATAATGAAATAGACCCAGTCTATAAAGCCAATCCAAATGCAACATATGACAGTTTATTTGCTCTTGGATATCCTGTAACTAATTCAGCCGCTTTTCTAGATCACTTTTTAGATGAATATAAAGATACAGCGGATTTACAAGCTGCAAAACGTTCAGTTAGTTTATGAGTAAACGGTCGTAGAAAATGATATGGAAATTTAACAGAATCAGAAACAAGTGATAAGAAAATTGATGAAAAAGTTTTAAACGCAGGTAATTACTTATCATATGAAATTGGTTATAGAACCTTCATTGATAAACCAGGTATTCAAGATTCGATGATTGGAAATCCTCTTAGTGGATTAAAACCATTCGAATATTTAGTTGCCAATGGAAAAGAAAGTGAATTGCCCGAAACTATTAATAGTCCAAAAAAACCTGATGGATTTAAAAACAGATATTTAGGTTATGGAATTAACTACTTATTAAGACACTTTTCACCGGGTGGTGGAGCTAGTGGTACAAGTGTAAGAAATCAAAAAAATGAAATGGTTGGAATAGTACACGTTTCAAACTGGTCTGCACTAACTGCTTTAGTGGCAGCTTTTAGAAGTGAAGGTGTTGATTATGGTGGTTATTATGGACCATACAAAATGGAACAATATGACTTAATATATGGTGGTGGAAAAAACCAAAGATTATCATATAGAGAAGCTTTAAAACACATGTACTCTTCCGAAACCGGCTTTAAAACAAACTTATTTAAAGAAAGGGCTTGATAAAATACCTGTTGGATATGAATTCACAAAAGATTATGAAATCAATCCAAGCAAATAATAAATAATAAGGTGCATATGCACCTTTTCTTTTGCAAAAAAATGATAAAATTTAAACTATGAATAAAGATGATAAGTTAGAACAAGAAAAAGATTTTTACATGTCTCATTTAAATTTCGTTAGACAGATACAAGAAGAAATGACCAATGAAAAGAAAAAGAAATATCCAAAATTCAATCACAAAAGAAGATGTGATTGAATTGCTAAAAATACAAAATTATTAGATATTGTAGAAAAGTGCAATAGACAAGAAGACTTAAAAAATTATATAAAAGAATACACTCACGTGAAGAATGAGTATTTAGTCCAACAATATCTTTGGCTAATTATTCTCATTATTATTTTTGTTGCAATTGTCATTGGCTTATCGTTATGATTACTCAAAGTTTAGTTTATTAAATCATTAATCTCATCAGAACTTAGAAACCTTCACTGAGAAGGTTTTAATTTTTCATCAAGTATAATATTTTTAAAAGATACTCTTTTTAGAAAAATTACATTGTATCCATTAGTTTTAAACATTCTTTTTACTTGATGAAATTTACCTTCACTAATAGTCAAATAACAAGTAAAATTATCAATTATTTCAAGTTTAGAAGGCAATGTATTTTTATCTTCTCCAATACTAAAACCTTGTTTAAAAATATCAATTAAATTTGGTTCAAGTTGTTTATCGACTTGAACCAAATATTTTTTAAAAACGTGTTTTTTAGGGGCTAATAGTTCATGGCAAAGTTTGTGATTATCACTTAAAACTAATAGTCCTTCAGTATCTACATCAAGTCTTCCATAAGCTATTAAATTTTTACGTGGTACATCAATTAAATTAAATACACTTGGGTATAATTCGTCCTTATTCGAAGTAATATAACCTTGTGGTTTATTTAACATTATATAAACATATTTATCTGTCGCATAGTCAATTCCGTCAATTCTCAGTGAATTAAATTCGTTGTATTTAATAGTTTCATCGTATAATCTTCCATTAATATAAACACGGTTATTTTTAAGTAAATTCTTAATTTCACTTCGAGTATAATCAGTAACATCAGATAATCATTTTTCAATTCTCATGCAATAATTTTAACAAAAAATAGTTGCCTTATTGACAACTATTTAAAATAAGAATGGAAGGGTTATTATGATTGCTATCAAGAACGAAAACAATATAAAATATCAACCCAAATTAGATTTATATTGTTTCATTATTATTTCGTTTTGTTTTTCTTTTTCTTTCGCATAGCGGTAAGCGCTAGCTTCTGAATTAGACATTCTTTTAATTTTATCTTCTTCACGTCTTAGTTTGGAATTTTTTCTACCTTCTTTAAAACGTTCTATCGAGGTTTTTAGAAACCCTCATTTAAACATTAAACATAATAAATCCAGTAAAAATACAACAGCTAAAGAACTAAATAAATAATCAACAAATTTAAGATTAGAATAAAAATGAGATAAGACCATTAGAATGGTAAAAAGAAGTAAAAATGAAGAAATAATAACATATGTGTATTTGTATCTTAACCCAAAACGAATGTAATCTACAAATGTATTAAAGTTAAACCTTTTCATTAATCCTTATTAAGTCCTGTGGCTTTAAAGTGATCATCTTTTAATCATCTATCAACTTGTATCTTGGTTCCATATACAAAATGTTCAGGTTCTACTTCAAAAATTTCAGGAACGTTTGGATAAATTTGTTCATCTAAATAAGAAAGTTCAAATGAAACATTTTGGAATTTTTCAGTAGCATTTGAAATTTTAGGAATTGCTTTGAATAAATTATTGGTATATGGGTGAATTGCTTTTTCATAAATTTTGCTTGTTTTTCCAGATTCAACAATTTTTCCTAAGTGCATTATTTGAACTTGGTCAGCCACATATTCAATCATACTTAAGTCATGAGCAATAAATAACATACCAATATTTTTTTGTTTACATAAATCCTTAAGTAGGTTAACAACTTGTGCTTGAATAGAGATATCAAGTGAAGCAATTGGTTCATCAGCTACTATTACCTTAGGATTTGTTATAAGTGCTCTAGCAATAACAATTCTTTGTCTTTGACCACCTGAAAACTCATGAGGATAACGATAAGCAAATTGTTTTAACAATCCAACATCCTCAAGAGATTTATAGATAGTGTTTTTAATAAATAATTTTTTAATCGATCTTATTGCTACGAAACTATATAACTTGTTTAAAATATTTCTAATTTTTTCATTTTTAACATTTTTTATTAATAAATTAATGCTGTGAATACCCAAAAGTTTATCTATGTTGCTTAAGTCATTATTAATGTATTTTTTCTCAATATTAAATGATTTAATTGATTCGATTCTTTGAGCAACATTAGTTTTGTATACATCAAGTTCAACTTCTTTTTGTTTGTATGCTTTAAAAATTTCATGATTTTTATTAAGAAAACAAAGTGACTTAAGCCCATCTTTTTTTTCTTTTTTAGCTTGTGTATAAGTGTTTTTGGCAACTGCTATTATTTCTTTTTCGTAAAAGTCTACAAATTTTTTATGAGTTTCTTTAAATTTTTTGTCTAGATCATTTATTTTTTGTGAAAGTTCTTGTATTTTAGAAACCTTAGTAACTTTTTCTTCATCTAATTGAGCAATTCTTTCACGGAATTTAGATAAGAATTTATCTAATTGAATTTTATGTTCATGCTCTGCTTTTTGAAGATTTTCGAAAGATAATTTTAATTGTTCTTGACTTACTTCTGCAGCTGATGTATCATCCTTTAGCTCAGCTTCAAGTTTTTTAATCTCCTCTTCAAGTTTGGCTAATTTTGTCTTAAACTCTTGATGTTTTCTTTTAGAAAGTTCCTCAAATTTTTCAATTCCAAAATGAAATTCATCCTTAGTAATTTGATTCATTTTCTTAACGGATTCATATTTAGTTTCATCAACATTTAAATTTTTATCATAAAAAACCTTTAAATATTCTTCTAGTTCACTAGCAAATTGTTTAACTTCCTCGAATGATAAATATTTTAATTTTAATGATGAACTTTTTGTGATTTTTTTAGCAGCGTTTGAAACTAATTCAAGCTTCTTAGAGTGAAAAAAGAAGTCGAGTTCTGTAGTTGAAAGAGAATTATTTCTTCTGTATTTTGTATCATTTTTATAAACATCAACAAAACTTTTGAAGGCATTTTTATTTATATATAATAAGTCTTTTTCTTCTTTTTTAAATTCTTTTAACTCTTCTTGTTTTGCCTTTATTTTCTCTGACAATTCATTATAAAATCTTGAATGTTTAGAAAGTTTTAAGTTTTGTTCGTATTCCTCATGAGCTTTTATTAAGTCATATTCATCAACATCAAGTTCTACCTTCGAACGGTATTCGTTTTGTTTTTTATAGAAGTATTTAACAAGTTTGTCAGTATTTGTATACAATTTGTTAATCATGATTGAGTTATTGTTATTTTTGTCCTCTAAATAGCTATAATAAGAGTTAAAATTATCTTCATTACTCATGTTTAAGTTAAATGAGATGTCTTCAAATTTTTTAGTTCAAGTTTCTATAAATTTTTCTTGAACATCAATAATTAAAGATATGTTCTCTAGTTCTCAACGTTTAGCATGTTCTTTAAACGAATAATGAAAGTTGTCTTGTATTAAAGCTCAATCACTTTTTATTTCTTTTATTTTTTCTGTTACAACTCCATTAACCATTAATGGTTCTTTAAGTATTGAGAAAATAGTTTTTTGACCATTCAAAGAAGCATGTGGATCTTGAAAGATCATTTGAATATTTTTGTGAAGAAATCTTTTTCTTTCACGAGTAATTTTTTTACCAGAAATTATTTTTCCATCTAAAGTGATAAAACCATCAACATCATCATATAACCTTAGTAACGAACGACCAACAGTAGTTTTACCAGAACCACTTTCACCAATTAGACCGACTATTTCACCTTCATGAACATTAAACGATACACCATCAACAGCTTTATTAATTATTGATTTATTTATGAAATATTTTTTTAGGTTTTCAATACCTAAAACAACTTTTTTATTTTCCTTCATTAAATACCTTCTTAAATGTTTTTAGTCTACCTTCTAATTCGGTTGTCATTTTTGCTTTTGGTGCATCTGGGTGTAATAATCATGTAGCTGCTGAATGTGTTTTACTAATTTCTATCAATGGCGGCTCTTTTATGTAATCAAGTTCAAGAGCATAATCGTTTCTAGGTGCAAAGGGATCTCCAAGAGGTAAATTAGACATATCTGGAGGAGTTCCTTTAATTGAATAAAGTCTATCTTCTTTATTTTCAGGAATAGCCGAAATTAAAGCTCATGTATATGGATGTCTTGGTTCAGTAAAAATATCTTTTTTTGTTCCACGTTCAACAATTTTTCCGGCATACATAACATAAATGTAATCACAGAATTTAGCAACAACTGAAATGTTGTGGCTAATAAGAATAATCGCTATTCCCATTTCTTGTCTAATTTCTTCAAATAGAGCTAATACTGAAGCTTGAACTGTTGGATCAAGCGCTGTTGTAGGTTCATCGGCAATAATTAGATCTGGTTTAAGAGCAACAACCATAGTAATAACTACACGTTGCTTCATTCCACCACTTAATGTATGAGGGTACATGTCAAAAATTAATTCTGCATTTCTTATTCCGAATTGTTTTAATAATCCAACTAAATAATTTTTCTTTTCTTCAAGTTTCTTATCTTTTCAATCTGAATTTTTATTTAAAGCATCAAGAAGTTGCTTACCAATTTTTCTAGTAGGATTAAGTGATGTCAAAGGATCTTGTGGAATATATCCAATTTTGTGACCTCTAACAGCTTGTCAATCTTTATTTGATTTTAATTTATCTAGTTCAATATCACCAAGCATCATTTTATTAGCACTAATAAAGGTATTATCATTAATGTTTAATAAAGCTTTTGATGTAACTGATTTTCCTGATCCACTTTCTCCAACAAGACCAACTATTTCACCTTTTTTAATTTCAAGGTTTACACCTCTAACTATGGTAACAAATTTACCTTTTTTAATTTTGAATGAGACCTTTAAGTCCTTAACATTCAATAATCATTTATTGTTTTGTTCTGACATATTGATCTCCTATTTAATTCTTATAACCTTTGGGTCTAGAGCATCATGAACTCCTAGAGCTACAAAGTGAAGTGAAACTGAAATTGATAATAATATAAGTGAAGGAAGTAATAATATTCAAACGTTATTTACAGCTTCTGCTGTTGCGTTAGATAATAAAGTTCCTAAGTTTGCATCTTCTGATTTGAAGAATCCTAAGAATGCAAGTGATGAAACTGACATTATAATACTTGGAATTGAATGCACATAGTTTGTTGCTATTTTTCCTATAATTGCAGGAAGAGCATGTTTATAAATTAGCGCTGGTTTAGAAGCTCCAATTGATTGTGAAGCCAAAATATATTCTTCATCTTTAACTGTAATAATAAACATTCTTGTTGCTCCAACACTGTTTGTTCAACCAACAAATACAAGAGCTGTTCCAAGTGTTAAATCACTTGTTCCAAATAGTGTTGCAAATAGCAATAGTCAAATAAGTGTGGGTGGAGCCATGAATATATCGATAATACGCATCATAACTGTATCAAGTCATTTTCCAACATGGAAACCAAGATATGAACCCACTGCTACTCCAATTATTGTTTGAAGAGTTGCAACAATGATAGCTAATCTAATAGCTTGTCATGTACCAACTCATGAACTAGTTCAAATATCAACGCCAGCTGAATTTGTACCTAAAAATGTTTTAAGTGATATTTGTGGGTTAAGTTTTCTTAACTGTGAAACATATTCAGCTGCTTGAGCAGCACTGGTTGTTTTAGGATCAATTCCTGAATTGGTTAGTAAAACTGCCATTGTATTCGCATCATAAAATCTATAAGCATTTACCAATGTTTGTTTAGTTTGAGCGTTAATATCTCAACCAATTCCTTTTCCACCAAGTACGGTATTTCCAATGTACCCGCCATAGAATTGCGGATCGATTCATTGTTCGACATTAGTTTTGTAAGTTACTGGGTCAGTGATTAGTGGAATAGATACAAAAGATGAATATTGAGGTGGTAAGTTTTTATCAAAACTTGATGAACCACCAGTATATTTTGAACCATTGAGTAAGAATATTTCAACGGTTGTAGATACTGGTTTAGTTGCACTATATCTTGCAGAAGAAGTAACTATAATTGATATTAGCAATATTACAACAAACAATATAAAGCACAACATAATTACTCAATTGGTTGCAAATCTCTTAAAAATTTCAATAGCCATTTTCTTTGGTTTACCTGCGACGTTGTTAAAATTTTGATCACTTTGTGGAATATATTTTTTCAGCGAACCTTCTACAAGTGTGTCAGAAAGGTCATACTTTTTGTTAAATTCTTTATTTGTCATATTTCCCTTTCTGCCTATGTTGTAGCATTAGTTGCTAATTCCATAAACTTTCTTTTTCTGATTTTGTTTGCTTTAAATTGTTGAATAAAACTACGTTTTGAACTTGCTGAGTATTTGATTCTTGGATCTAAAAATGCAAATGATATATCAACAAGGATTTCTGTAAATACACCCAATGTTGTAAAGAAGAATGTATTGAACATAATAAGGTTAATTTCTCCTGTTGGGAAGGCAGCGGCTATTATTCTTGATGTTCCAGGAACTTTTCAATAGGTTTCTATAACTATTCCACCACTTAGCAATCATATATATGATGGAATAATTCTTGCTGCTAAAGGAATTGAAATGTTTCTAAAAACATATTTAAAGAATATTTCAATTGTTCCTAATCCTTTTGATTTTGCAATAAGAACATAGTTTGAAGTTAAAACTGTTATAACTTGGTTTCTTGTATAGGTTATGTATCCACTTAATGAACCAAGAACTATTATTAAAATAGGTGGCAATCAAGAAGTTATAATTCTACTTCAACCGTCAGTTTGAATTCTTTGAGGATCTCATGCATAAAAAATCGGCGGTATGTTTTGAGTTAATAATATTGATATTAATATAGGTGCTATAACAAATGAAGGAAGTGCTATAAAGAATAATGAAAATGCATTAATAACGTTATCAAATAAACTTCCTCTCTTGTATCCTGCAAAGATTCCTAGTAAAACTCCTAAAATAGCCGATATTACAAAGGCAGGCAATGTAATAATTATTGAGTATCTCAAAAATTTAAAGAAGAAATCAGGAATGTTTTTTGCACCGTTTGCCGAAATAAGTGAACCGTCAAAAGTAGTTCCAAATGGGGCTTTTGAATCAAAAACGCTTTTTATTCAAAATACAAATCTTGCTAAGGGATTTAGTTTTTCAGTCAATCACTTACCTCCAACATAGGAATTTAAATCCTTGTCGGGAATAATATGAAAGTCTATAGATCTTTGAATATAAATTTTTTCGATTTCAGGTTTATTGCTGCCAGCGTTTAAATACTGGGCTGCAAAAGTATTTTCACTAAATTGAGCAACCAATATGTAAACCACTAGTGATATTACTAAAATAGTCAATATTGCAAAACCGATACGCTGTAATATATACTTAATCATTTTTTCCTTTCTTATTTTTACTAAATGAAACAATTAACCTTTTAGGTTAATTGTCATCATTAATATAATTAATTATATTATAATTTTACTTATTTTTTGGGTTGAACAACTGTAACATCTCCAAATGAGAAGTGGTTATCATAAGCAACTGGATAAACATAGTTAGGGTTAGAAACAGTTGGTCTAAACAATTCAGCTTGAACACTGTTGCTTGCCGCAAATGATACACCATACATATTTCCAATTTCATTAACTAATTTTAATAGTTCTTCATTTGTATGTTTTGTTTGGAAGTTAATTCAGAACTTAGCTGAAAGCGATCCTCCATCAAGACCTAATTTTGTTTTATCTTTTATTTCTTCAAATCCTTTAGTTTTATCATAAGTATATGAACCTAGGTGTTCAGCTAATTCTTCTAAATCTTTTGGTTGTAATGTATGTCAATCAGCAAAAGGAATTGTAGGTTTATTTCCTTCTTCTTTTAAAAATTCATCTAATTCTTTAGCTGTTTTTACCATTTCAGGGAATGCTTTAAATTTATCATGTGCTGAGTTAATTTTTGAAAGAAGTGGTAGCATTAATGGTTGTCATGACATACCATCAAGTCCTGAACCAAGACCATCATAATCATATCCTCATCCCATTAATTTAAATGCAACTCTTCCATTTAATCATTTATCTCTAAGTTCATCACCGTTTGCAACTTTTATAAATTTAGCATCAATTCTTGGATCTAATTGTTTGAAGACTTGATCTAATACTAAAACGGTTGTGTTATAGTATTTATCATCAGTATTTACATATCTTGCAGGAACGTCGAATTGAATTGTTTTTGGTAATGTAGGATTATCTGTAAAGAATTTATCTAATAATTTTTTCATTTCAGCTTTTAATTCTGCAAAAGCAGCTGATTTAATTTTATCATTTGCTCCAGCGTTTAAAGCTGCATCTTCTGAAATTTTTAGATTTAAATCAGTTCCATATTTACCTAAAGTAATTTTGTTTCCATCTAAACCGGTAACAAAGTATTTGTTCAATTCATCAAGAGCACTTCTTAGTGTTTTATGTGCTGTTGTTTCTTGATTACTTCCACCAATTTTAGCATCTGTTGCAAATCCTCAGTTTCAAGGTTTTTGTTGAACTCCTGTTGAAATTTCATTTGCATAATGACTTCAGTTAACTGCAGCTGAAAGAAGTTGTCTAAATGTTCTACCTGTTCCTGCAGCACTTGTATCAAATACATTATCAACTTCACCTTTAGCTAATTTAGTTAAATCTGCTTGACCAAATAATAATTTAGCAGCTGTTGTATTTAATGAAGCTGGTTTTTGTTCTCTTCCACCTACAGCAGCATCTGGTGATAATGATCACATACCTCTAAGTGTAAATGAAGAAGTATTTTTTTCTTGTGAGTAAGTAAGTCCAAATAATTTAGCTTCTTTTTTAATTGTATCTTGAACTGCTGGTTCCAATTGTGAGTATGGAAGAAGTGAAGTATCACCTGATTTATATAAGTTGAATAATGTTTGGTTAAATTGTTTTCCATCAACTGGTTTTTGTTCATAAATTTGTTGAATAACTTGTAATCTAGTAGGATCATTAACAAAAGTTTTATCTCAGTAATTTTTGTTTAAAATTACTGACTCTGCTTTAAGAGTTGGATCAAATTTTTGACCAACATATTTTCCTAAGTACAATGTATTTTCAAATGTTGTTCCATATCAGTAGTATCCCGTTAATTTAGCAATATCTTTTGCCTTAGAAATTTCTAAATGAATTGCATTCAAGTCAGCTGTTGTATTAACGGTTTTTAGACCATTTGCATTGTCGCCATAACCTTTTTCAATATATTCACTTGGTGCAGGAACTCATTCATATGAATCTGTTAAGTTTTTAATCATTAGATCTCATCTAACATTTTCTGTTCCTTTTTGGTAGAATGAAACGAATTCATTATCTCCTTCTTTAGTAACGAATTTTCCTTTATCTCTTACTAATTTAGAATCAACTCCATATAGTCCCATTAAGTATTCATTACCATATGTTTGTTTATCTGAAGCTCAAGAGTTATCTCCGGCAACAAGTTGTCTAGATCTTTCATCCATTTCCTTGCTTCCACCATTTGCTCTTCTGAATGCGGTTGAATATGAATACGTTCTTAAATAACCTACATAGAAGTCATTTGCAGTTAACTTGTGAGTTGTTGCTTCACCTTTATAGTTAGATCAAGTAACATTTTTTCTCATTCTGAAGTCAACTTGCTTTGCATCTTTTAAAGCTTCTTCGAATGCTTTAGAGTTAATTGATTTAGCATTTTGAGATGTAAGAACTACATATGGAGATTCAAAGAATCCTTGTTCATTTGGTTGTTCTTTAAGTGCATCAACTTCATCTGAATCAAAAGTTACTTTTGTTCCATCTTTTTTAGTAACTACTATAGCATCAGCTAATTCTAATCTGTATTTTCAAACAGCAGGTCTTAGAACATATCTTTTTTCTTCATTTCCTGTTGGAGTAGCTTTAACTTCTTCTTTAATTAAAGCTTCACCTTTATTTTCAATAGTTACTAGCCTTCCTGTAGTTGCATCAGCTAAAGGAAGTTGGTTCCCTCCGTATGAATATGATAAGTCAAATGGAAGTCCTGAAGCTTTGTACTCAGAGTTAATATTTCTTCTAAAAGTATGTGCTGAAGCAAGTTTATTTAATGTTCCAGAACCTTTTTCTACTTTTTTAACTGGGTTTAAAATATTGTTTAATACTTTGTTTTTTTCTCTTTCTGGGTTTCCTTTTGAAGAATCAAAGTTTTCCGATTCTACACTAGTTGGACCACATGATATAGTTGCAGCAACAACAGATGCTGTTGAACCTATCGACAGAGTGGAGTATAATAATACTTTTCTTTTTGTTGTCATAATTTTCCTTTATTTTTTTGTAAAAAGTTTTTTTCCTAATTTTATTCATTCATCAATCAAGCCTTCTAGATAATTAAATCCATAATTATAGAAGCTTTCATCATTAAGATCGATACCAACATTTTTTAATATTTCAAGTGGGTAGTCAGAACAACCAGCACTTAAAAAGTTATTGATATATTTATTTAAATAGTTTACACCTTCTTGTTTGTATTTTTCAAAAAAGTATGATGCACACAATTGACCTATTGCATATTTATATACATAGAAACCATAATAGTAGTGAGGAACAAATATAGCTCCATACAAATCAGTTTCATTATATTTAGGTTCTTTTTTACTTTGTTTAGTTGAATATTTTTTTTGGTTATTAAAATATATTTTACTTATACTATCTCAGTTGTTTGCGGGTTGTCCTTCTTCAATTGTTTTATACAAATCATATTCATAATTTGCTCATTCAATTTGACGTCAAACAGTTCCTATAAAACCACTAATCATAGTATCTAAAATTTTAAATTTTAAGCTATCGTTATCTGAGTTTTTCAACATATAGTCAAATAACATTGATTCATTAAATATACTTGCAATTTCAGCTAAGAAAATTGGATATTGACTTTGAACCAAGTTTTGACGTGTATCTGAAAAATAAGAGTGCATTGAATGACCTAGTTCATGAGCCAATGTTTCAACCGATGATAAATCGCCATTGAAGTTCATTAGAATATATTTCTTATCTAATCCATAACTTCCACCAATTGAATAAGCTCCGCTACGTTTTGAATTAACACACATAAAGTCAATTCAAGATTCATTCATTGCTTTATTAATAACATCTGAATACTCTTTACCAAATGGTAATAATGCTTTGGAAACTAAATCTTTTGCTTCTTCAACGGTGTATTCACTTTTTACGTTTACTAATTCTCTTAAAGAATCTCATTTGTTATATTTCTCTTTAAATTTTGCTTCATAAAATAGCTTATGAAATTTTCTGTATTTGCCTATCACATAGGATTTTTTAGAAACTTGCTCAAAAAGATATTTTAGGTTTTGATCGCTAATTCTATCTTCATGAGTAAGCATTGCAACTGTTGAATCAAACTTTCTTACTTTTGCTTCAGTTACTAAACTATTAAAGTGTTGATAAAGAGTTGAGGAGAGAGAAGATTTATGATTTAAATATGCTTTTGAATAATTTAGATATGTATTTTTACGTACTTCTTTATCTTCACTCTTTAATAGTTTCAACCTATTTGCACGAGTAAGTTTAATTTTCTTACCTTTGCTATCTTTAACAAATCCATAATCCAATTCGCTATCTGTTAATATTTCAAATATTTGCGATGGACTTGGATAGCCAATACTTGTTTTTATAATGTATTCTTCAACTTCATCGCTCAATTTATGTTTGAAATCTTCAATACTATTTTCAATTAAAATTTTATAAGTTTTTAATCTTGGATCATCTTTTCAAATTTTCATTTTATCAATGTGTTTGAAAAATCTGTTGCTTTCAGAACCCATTTCCTTAGAAAGTTCTGAATTAAGATGTTGTCATTTTTGCTCATAACTAAGTCATTTTGAACTAGTTACTTCTGTATTCAAATTATTCGAAATATAATTAGATATCTTAAATTCTAGCATTGTTAATTCTTCAGAAAGTTTTACATCTTCTAGATAATTTTCAATGTTGTTATATTTTGAATCTTTAACCAAAATCCGTTTTTTGAATAGTTCTGAATAATCTTCAAGTGCTTCCTCCAAAGTTTTATTTTGTAAAATAGCCTCTAGATTTCATTTGTATTCTTTTGGGACATCTTCATATTTTTTATATTGTTTAATCTTCAATTCGCTCCTTTCTAATTAAAAAAGTTTTGTGGCCCTTGCTGTATAGCACCACAAAACTTATTAATATAAATAAGAATGTAATACTATAGCACCAATGGACTAAGTCCAAAGAATAAGAAACTTTTATGTTTTCTTACCAATACTTTTAAATACCTTTAAAAGCACTTCGGCTCTTATACCCTTTCAATAGCTTCATAGCATGTCTGCTCCACTATTTACTCTTGTTAAAAGCTCCTCTATAGTTTATGAATACTTTTAACAACCTTTAATAAAAGCCACAGTTTTAAGTCTGTAGCCTTTAATTAATATCTTAAAAGTATAACTTTTTTAATATGTATATGTGGCTATGACTAAATAACAATTTTGTAAGAAATTGTAATCATCTTAATATTGCATTTAGTCATAACATTTATAAACATGTAATTATTATATACATATTCAAAAAAAATTCAAAATATTTTTTTCATATTTTTGGAACCAAAATTTATATTATTATATCTATATATTTATAATAAAAAAATGTGTCTGAAGTTTTTAACAAAAAACATTAAAAAAATAAAAAATAGTAACATGTTTACTATTTTTGGTGCATTTAAGCATATGGCGCGCCCGAGAGGAGTCGAACCCCTAACCTTTTGGGCCGTAACCAAACACTCTGTCCAATTGAGCTACGGGCGCATTTATATTATTATACAAAATAACTATTAAAGTTAGCACATTTTTTTTAAAAAATATTATAATAATAAGTATGAATAAAATAGAAATTAAAAATAAATTATTGGAAGAATTGACAAAAATTTCCAAAAAACTAAAACTTGCAAAAGAACCTTTTTTAATTGAGCCTAAAACAAACGCTGACTTTTCAACAAGTATGGCAATTATTAATAAAACTACTGAATTAAATCCTGTTCAATTAGCAAACAAAATAAAGGATGAACTGAACAAAGTAAGTAAAAATCTTTATTTAAAAGATATTGAAGTTGCTGGGCCTGGTTTTATTAACATCTTTTTAGACGATGAGTTTTTTAAACAATCAGTTAACGAAATACTTAAAAAAGGTAGTGATTATGGTAAGGGTAATAGAAAAGGTTTTTTAAATCTTGAATGAGTATCAGCTAACCCAACAGGTTACTTACACGTTGGACACGCAAGAAACGCAGCAATAGGGAGTGCTGTTTCTAATATTTGTGAATTCGCTGGAATTAAGGTTACAAGAGAATACTATATAAACGATGCAGGAAATCAAATTGATATGCTTGCTAATAGTTTATTTGCTAGATATCAACAAATTTTTGACAAAAAATATAAAATGCCTGAAGAGTGTTACAAAGGTGATGATATCACATGAGCAGCAGAACAAATGTTTAAAAAATATGGTGAAAAATTTAAGGGTGATGAATGTAAAGGTGATGTTCTCAATACATTTAAAAAAGATGGAGTTGACCTATTCTTAGGTGAAGTGGAAAAAGACTTAGAGAAATTCGGTGGAATTAAATTTGATATTTGAATGAGTGAAAAATCTTTATATGAAAATGACCAAAAAGCTATTAAAGAAACTTTAAAGAAACTTAAAAACTCATATGTTAAAGATGGTGCAACTTGATTAAAAACTACAATTCATGGTGATGATAAGGATAGAGTTTTAATAAAAAGTGATGGATCTTTAACTTACTTTACTCCAGATATTGCTTACCACCATATAAAATTCCATAGAGAAAAAGGTAGAACTGTTGTTATGAATGTTTGAGGTGCTGATCACTCTGGATACATAAAAAGAATGAAGTGTGCTATAGAAGATTTAGGAGAAAATCCTGATGATTTAGTAGTGTTATGTATGCAACTTGTTAGATTAGTTAAAAATGGTGAAGAATATAAAATGTCAAAAAGAAAAGGAACAAGTTTTTACTTAAGAGACTTTATTGACCTTGTTGGAGTAGATAGCGCAAGATTTATTTTGTTAGATAGAACATATAATTCTAAATTAGATTTTGATATAGATATTGCTTCAAACAAAACAAATGACAACCCTGCAATTTTAGTTCAATATGCAAACGCAAGAGCATTTAGTTTATTGGAAAAATCAACTCTTGATTTAAAAGGAATTGAATTAAGTGAATTTTCAAATGAATTTGACAAAAAACTTATTTCTACTTTATTAGAATTTCCAGAAATTGTTGATAGATCCGCTGAACTATACTTAACAAACTTAATGACTCAATACTTAATTAAATTAGCTAAAGACTTTAACTCATGATACTCAAATTCACCAAAAGTAATTGGACACGAAAATGAAGAAAGTATGTTATCACTTGTTAAAGCAACAAACACTGTTTTAGAAACAGGAATGAAATTAATTGGAATTACAATTAATCACAAAATGTAACAAAAACTAAAAATAATAATTTTTATAAAAGTTGTTATTTTTTTTATCACCTTTTAAAAATTTCCATATAATAAAAAAGAATTTTTAAGGAGAAATATGAAAAGAAAATTAATAACAATAGGTGCTTTATTAACTACATTACCACTATCTTTGATAGCTATATCATGTAATGATAACACCACTAAAAAAAATGATACAACTACAAATAAAGAAAGTGAAACTACAAAGCCGGAAGGAACAACAACAGCAACTACTCCAAGTAATCCTGTTAAGCCAGCTACACCAGAACAACCAAATACACCTGCAGAACCTACTAAACCAGTTGCCCCAGAACAACCGGCAACCCCAACAGAACCAAATACAGCAGCAGGAAATGAAGAGTTAAAAGAAGGAATGACTTTATCAAATGAATTAATAACTAAATATTCAGATACTAAAAAAAGAATGTCGTTACCAATTAATGAGATAAATGCCGGCATATTGAGCGGAATCAAACAAAATATAGTTTTCAAATTAACATACCAAACAGAAACTACTAAATATAAGTTTTTATATAAAGATAAAATTTTGAGTGAAAACCCACAAAATCACGGAACATACCCAACTGAAATTTTTGGATTAGACGGAACTAAAAATGAAGCGTTCGCTTTTGTTACAAATGATAAAGGAATTAATAAACTAGTTATTATCTTTAAAAAAACAGCAACTGATGAATCGTTTACAACAACTTATGCAAATGTATTTGATCTTGATTTTAACTAATTAAATGTAAAGAAAAACCAGAGAAATTATCTCTGATTTTTTTGTCTTATTAAGCTTGATTATAGGCTTAATTGTTGTTTTTTATATTCTTCAAATTTTTCTAATGAACCATATTTTTTCTTAGCAATTTTGTCTTCTATAATTGTAGGAATGAATGCAAGTCCACATTGTAAGAATAATACTACAACAAGCATAAGTCTACTTATAATAATAGTTGTGTAGTCTTCAGGTTTCATTGTATTTTTATCAATTGCGAAGATAGCAAAGAAATCAATAAATGGAACAATTAGTGTAATAAGTAAAGCTGAAAATACTAGTACAACAGCAATTCATGCTGATACAACAAAGTATTTTTTCTTGTCTTCAATTTTTACACGATTTGTTTTTCTATTTCTTATTCCTCCAAATATTGAAGCACCTATAAATGAGAAGGTAAATAGGGCAGTTCAGTTTGCCATTAAATCAGCAAATGAATATAATTTAGCCATTTCATATTTGTCAACAGGATCGTAACCACCAACATAATCTGGATTAGAAGCGATGTATCCAAGAGCACCGATTAACGTAAATATTAAAACTGTTGGTATCGAAAGTACTAATGAATATATAACTCCGATTTTAGGAAAGTTAGGATTTAATTTACCTTTTACCAATTTGTGATTTCAGAATGGTAATTCACCTTCTGCAAGTAAATCTTCTACAAAACGTGGAGCTCACATTGAAAATCCATTAATAATTCCAAGAACACCTATACCAATCATTAAGTTTAGAATACCAATAAGTATTCTTGCTGCGTCTTGTGCTTTTTGAGTTCCACCAAATAATTTACCTAAATTATCTTGCATGCTGAATACATTTCCACCATTCAATGATAATCCAATTGAAATTAATAGATAAATAATTGTTGTAATTCCAAGACCAAATAATAAAGCAAGAGGAGTTTTTTTAGGTTCTTTCATTTCTGATTGAATTCCACTAGCTACATAGAATCCATCATATGCAAAGAATATAGCTGATATAGCAAGGAACATTCCAAGACCAGCACCAATTCCTTTAATTCCTAATATACTTGCACCTTCCTTTATTGTTTTCGATGCTTCATCAAAGCCAACTTGAACTTGAGATGAGTTTTTTGTGAAAATAAGAACAAATCCTAAAATAGTTACAACTACTAAAGGAACAAATTTGATAGCAAGCACAACCTTGTTGTGAATGTCACCGATTTTTGATCATAATGTTGGAACTGTTAAAAAGTAAATTGAAATACATAATGAAATGATTGTTCAAATTACTCAGTCAGCTCCTGGAGTTCCAAAGTTATTTCTTCCTGCTAAACTTTGAATTCCGTCTTGAATTGACAAGATAACGTATAAAGGCATAAAGAAGTAGGTCATTGGTAAATACACATAGACCATAAAATTCTTAGAGGCTTTATAAATTGTTCTACTGTTAAATTCTTTACATCAACCAATTAATGATAAGTTGTCATTTCTAACAGCAGATATTTCTATTAATGCTAACGCCATAGCAATAACAGCACATGAAGCTATTAATCAACAGAAAATTGCGAGAATCAAACTACCTTGAGAGTTTGATAAAACACCACCTGATTTAAAGAAAATACCTGCACCAATCGATCCACCCATAACTATAAGCATGGCTGAAAAGAATGAGATTTTTTTCTTTGTTGTAGGGACGTTTTGTGTTTGTCCTTTATCTGACATTTTATTCTCCTATACGAGTACCACTAGTTCCATCAATGGCTTCTGAAAGTTTATCTAATGATGCAATAATTGCAACATTTCCTTTCTTTTCCTTAACGAAAGCAATGGCTGCTTGAACTTTAGGTAACATGCTACCAGGTGCAAACTGACCTTCTTTTATATAAGTTTCAAGATCTTTTATTGAAACATTTTCAAGTTTCTTTTGATTTGGTTTATTATAGTTTACATAAACATGTTCAACAGCTGTAAGCACAACAAACATATCAGCATTAACTTTTGTAGCTAATTTTGAAAGAGCAAAATCTTTATCGATAACTCCATCAACTCCTACAAATTCTTTGTTTTCAAAGATGGTGGGAATACCTCCACCTCCTCCAACTATTACAACATTACCTTCATCAAAATTCTTTTTAATAGCATTGATTGAAATAAAATCAACTGGTAATGGAGAAGGAACAACTTTTCTATATCCTCTTCCTGCATCTTCAACAATAACTGAATTAGGATTGTTTTTATCTGCTTCTTCTTTTGTTTTATAGAAAGGACCAACTGGTTTTGTTGGGTTTTTAAAAGCATTATCTGACTTGTCTACAATGGTTTGTGTCAAAAAGTATAAAACATCTTTTTGAATTTTATCATGCATTAATTCATTCGTTAAAGCAGTTAGCATATGATAACCAATGTATCCCTGTGACATTCCGCCAGCTTCTGCAAATGGAACCATAGGTGTTTTTTCATTAACTTTTTTTGCATCAGCAAAAGCGTTGAAAATCATACCTACTTGTGGTCCATTTCCATGTCCAACTAGAACTTCATGACCTTTCTTTAATAATTGAGCTATTTTTTTGGCTGGTGTTTTTACCAATTCTTTTTGCTCTGCTGGATTATTTCCAAGAGCATTTCCACCAAGTGCAATTACTATTTTAGACATCTTAATATCCTAATGTAGCTAAAATAACCGCTTTAATTGAATGCATTCTATTTCCAGCTTGTTCAATTGATTTGTTATGTTTTGATTGAAATACTTCATCGGTAACTTCCATAGCACCTGTAGCTACAACTGGGTATTTTTTACCAAATTTTTCTTTAATTTCGGCTGAAAATTGTGTGTGATCATCATGAAATGCTGGTAAGCAGTGTAAGAATGAAACATCTTCTTTAGCAGCTTTAAGCATAGCCATGTCGACTTGGAATGCTCCAAGTTCTTTAATTCTTGGTTCAAATAGTGAAAAGTCTTCACCTAATGATACTCATACGTCTGTATAGATAACATCGGCATCTTTAGCTGCTTTGATTTTATCGTCACTAAACGATACTGAACCACCATTTCTCTTAAATAATTCTTGACAAGCTTGATAAACTTCTTTGTGTCCTTTTCCATTTTTAACAATATCGTGTTGTTCTTTAGGACCACATAAGACAACATGCATACCAACAAATGCTGCACCAATCATTATTGAACGTGAAACGTTATTTTTGATATCTCCGGCAAAAACAATTTTTTTACCTTTAAGGTCACCTTTTAGTTCCTTAATTGTCATGTAATCAGCCAACATTTGTGTTGGGTGCTCATCATCAGTTAATCCATTATATATAGGAACTCCTGAATACTTAACAAGTGCATCAACGTCACTTTGTTTAAATCCTCTAAATTCAATTCCGTCATAAAATTGACCTAATACCATAGCAGTATCTTCAATAGATTCTTTTTTTCCAAAGTTAGAACCAGCTGGCCCTATGTATGTGCAACCTGCACCTAAATCAGCAGCTGCTACTTCAAAAGCACATCTAGTTCTTGTTGAGTCCTTTTGGAACATGATTGCTATATTTTTACCAACTAGTGGTCTTACTGCTGTGTGTAAACCTTGTTGCTTGCTTTTCTTTAAATCAATAGCTAAATCAATTAAGTAATTGATGTCGTCTGTTGTAAAGTTAAGAGCAGAATCAAGACTACGTCCTTTTAAATTTCTTGGCATTTTTCTCTCTTTCTAACAATTAAAATTGCTGAATATTTATTCAACATCATAAAAGTTAATTTATTATTTTATATCTTCTCTTACTAGAGGCATTGACATACATCTTGCTGAACCCATACCTAATGAAAGTTGGTTCCCTTCAAATGATAATACTTTAACCCCAGCTTTTGTAAGTGCTTTTTCTGTTAGTTTATTTCTTGAATAACCAACAACAACTCCCGGTGCTATAGTTAAGTAATTTGTACCATCAAAGTGTGTTTCAATGTCAACATCTAGAGGAGATGCATCATGTCCTGCAATAGGAATTAAGACTGGTTTTTTACCAATTATAGTTTCTATCATATCAGACAAGGATTCTTCTAATTCAACCATTTTAATAGGCTTTGTCAAGTCTATTGTTCAAAACTTTAATGTCTTCATCATATTTGGTGAATACAAGAATTTGTCGTGATCAACCATTGTCAATCATGTATCTAAGTGCATTAAGTTAGGCATTGGAGGTACATTAACCGCAACGATTCTTTCAAATTTTGATTCTTTATTTGATTTTATATTGTTTGCAATAGTTAACAAGGCATCTTTATTAGTTCTTTCACTAATTCCAATAACCAATGTTGTTCTATTATAAATAAATACGTCTCCACCTTCAATATTACCTTTGTCTAGTCTATCAAATCAGTGTGGTGTAGTTTTGTAATCAGGGTGATTTTCAAAAATAAATTCTGAAAAAATAGTTTCTCTTTTTCTTGTAACATATTTCATGTTATTTAAAGAAATTCCATTACCTGCTGATGCAAATGGATCTCTTGTAAAGTATAAGTTAGGCATTGGATCAACAACTAGTTGTCTATCTAATTCAACTCCTAATTCAACTCTATCAACTCCAGCCATCATAATTCTAACCATTCTTTTTGTTCCAACAGTTTTTTGGGTGTGAAGTAAATATTCTTTTACTTTTTCTCTTAATTTTTTATCCAATTTTGGTTCTGATTCGTTTAATCATTTTTCAATAAAAGCATCTCTTACTGAAGGATTAACCAATTCATAAGTATCGGCAACAAGTTGGTCTAATTGAATGACCTTAATATTGTTATCTTCTAAAATTTTGAGAAATCTCTTATGTTCTTCAATTGCTGAATCTGGTTCAAGAATTGCAGAAAAGAGTAATTCTTCTAAACGACTTGGCGAGATACGCCTTATTTCGTCTCCGGGTGTGTGAACTAAAACTTCTTTTAGTTTACCCACCTCGCTATAAACATTAATTTTATTCATGTTTTTTTCTCCGATCAAATTTTCGATAATATTACATTATCTTCTTTATTATATTACTAATTATTTAACGGGTATGAAAATGGGAAATTATTCCACAAAAATATAAAAAAATGGCGACCAAGAACGGGTTTGAACCGTCAACACCCAGCTTAGGAGGCTGGTGCTCTATCCATTTGAGCTACATGGTCGTTTGTTATATTTTACATTATATTATCATTTTTTTGATACACTTTAATAAATAAAGAGGTAAATATGGATAAAAAATATGAAAAACTAGCTAAAAGTTTAGATACTTTTATGAATATTGAGGCAATGAGCCGTTATGAAGAGGTTATTGTTCAAGAAATTTTAAAACAAGTTGACACTAAAAATTTTATTATTTCTCGTGATAATTTAGGTTCATTAATTTTACACAAACCATCAAAAATAAAAGGTGCTCCAAAAGTTATGTATGCAGCACACATGGATGAAGTTGGATATTTAGTAAGAAATATTTCTAAAGAGGGTATGTTAATGGTAAGCCCTGTTGGTGGAGTATGAGCATCTACAGTTATTGGTACAAAAGCCAAAGTTGTTACCAATAAAACTAATAAAGAATTTATAGGGGTTTTTGGACACACTTCAGTACATATAATGGAAAGAGATAAGTTAACTAAAGCAATGAGTAATGATGAATTATATGTTGATTTAGGATTTTTAAGTGAAAAAGAAGCTCAAGATGCTGGTATTGAAATGGGAGACAGAGTTTATATGTCTGGTCAAACAATTCATTTTCCAAACAATATCATTGCTGGAAAAGCAATGGATAATAGAGCTGGTGTAACTTCAATAGTAGCTATTGCAAACAATATAGCAAACATAGATCTTGATGTTGATTTATATATTGTTGGAACAGTTCAGGAAGAGGTTGGATGTAGAGGAGCAAAAACATCTATTATGTTAATCGATCCTCAAATTGCTTTTGCTATTGACACAGGAGCTAGTCATGATACACCAAATTGTATTACAGGAGTTCCTAAGTTAGGAAATGGAGTTGCAGTTTTAGTAAAAGATTCTGGAACATTAATGGATCCATTACTTGTTGAAAATGTAATGGAAGTAGCAAGACAAAATAATATTCCTGCATATAAATACATTGCTGAAGGTGGTGGAACAGATGCAGCTAATTTACAATTCGGTAAAGGTGGAGTAGCAACATTAACCTTGTCAATTCCACAAAGATATTTACATTCACCAATAGGTTCTTGTTCATTGATTGACATTCAAGCCGTAGTTGATTTAGGAACAGAATTTGCAAAAAGTATGAACACTAGCAAATATAAAAAGATGCAATATAAATAATTATGATCGCATATAAAATAGATGGAACTCCGCATAAAAACGGAGTTTCTTTTGAAGAATTACTTACTAATTTTTTAAATGAATGCATAAAAAAACAAGCAAATTTAAATTGCTTTAAAAATGTTTTTTATGAAATCACTGGGTTAAAATTCAATAGTTTTCATTTCCAACATATAGGTGGAACAAAAAGTAGAAGTGATATTCATGATACAATTAACAATTTAAATATTTCAATAAAATCTAAGAAAATTGAAGACGGAAAAATAAAAGGAACATTCGATTTAATTAATACAACTCACATTAATGAAATATTAGTTAATAATAAAAAGTTCTCTGATATTTATTTTGCTTTTTCAAAAGTTAAAAAAACAATAAAAGAGTTTGATCCGACTAAAATCACAAACACAATAATTAAAGAAATAAGAACAAGAATAAGTTATTTTTGTTCTAGTCTTCTTTCTGAACTAACAAATAAAGACTTGTTTTATATTTTTAATAAATATAAAGAAAATACAAATGATTTTACAATGTTAAATTTATATGAAAAAGAACATGAAATTAATAAAGAAAATTTGTATTTATTAAATTATTCATGATACAGGAATGAATTAATAAAACTAGATTTTACTACTATTAACAACAACAGTAAAACAAGTTTTAATTTACTTTACAAAGATGGAACTAAAAGCCCTTTTAGAATTCGTGTTGTATTAAATAACGGTTTAAGTCCACTAATAGGAAGAGGCCGAACAGAGATTCTTCAATAACATTTAAAATTCAGGTAGATAATGTTAAAAAAATAATTGATACTTATGGCAAAAAAATAATAAGTTAAGGCTTATTATTTTATGTTTTCTATACGGTTTTTCGAGGTTTGAAAATGTTGTTCGTCCAATTCACATCCTAAAAATTTTCTATTAAGATTTAATGCAGCAACACCGGTAGAACCTGATCCCATAAAACAATCAAGAATAACATTTCCTTCGTTTGAATACATTTTTATAAGTCTTTCCATTAGTTTAACAGGTTTTTGAGTAGGGTGCAAATAGACAATTTCTTTTTGTTCAAAAATATAATTTGGAAGGGTTTTTGAATAATTAAAGCTATCTAATTTAATATATTGAGTGGCGCTTTTTTCGTTTACTCATTTTTCTTTAAGTTGGGTGTACGGAATAAAAAACTCTCATTTGTCTATAGCAAATTTTTCAATCAATTCATTATAAATCGCTTCAGATAGTAACCCAAATTGCTTACCAGTATAACAAAAGAAAAACTCAGATTTTCTATGACCTAAAATTTCATGAATCTTTCTCCTCTTAATATTAATAAAATCATATAGTGATTGTGCATACCATCTTGTAAAGTGTTTATTTTTATCAATTTCTTCTTTTTGAGCTATGTTGTTAAAAGTTCTTTTATTTTTTGAATTTTCACCAACTATAAAAATAGCAATATTTTCTGTAAAAGTTAACGGCATTTTATCAGCATGAAAACCTTGTGCAGCATTATTTTTTACTCAAATTAATTCATACTTGTAATATTTAATATTATCAATTATCATCATTGAATAAGTGGGATTTTGTCCAAAAACAGCAATTGTACCACCTGGTTTTAAAACTCTCGTAAATCTATTAAAAAGATCCTTTCAATCAATATTAACATCTCAATCAATTTTGGTTTTTTGACCGGACAATTGCATGCCGTTTATCTTTCCATAGGGTGGATCAATACAAATAAAATCAACTGATTTTTCATCAATTTCATCTAAAAAAATTTTATAATCTTGAAGTTTAATATTATAATTATTAATCATGTTTCTATTATATATCAATATAATGCAAGAAAGAATAATAAACAAAAAACAATTAAAGAAAGGACTAAAATGCATAAATTTAAAAATATATTTGAGATGATTTTGTTTGTTTTAAAAGTGTCTTTTGTTGGCTTTGGAGGTGGGAACGCATTGATGCCACTTATAAAATCAGAGGCGGTAGATAAGAAAAAATGACTTAGTATTGAAGAATTCGATAAGGTTGTAATTGTTTCTAATTTACTTCCTGGTCCATCAGTAATTCAAACCATCGGTTATATTTCAATAAAGTTTTTGGGTAAAATGTGAGGAACATTAGTCACGTTATTGGCTCTTTTACCACATGTCCTTTTTGCTTTTGGTTTGTATTTATTAGTTAATTTATTACCTATAAAATATTTATATGTTGTATCTGTTGGAGTACTAAGTGCAATAGTTGGAGTGCTTATAATTTTTGGAATAAGATATATAAAACTATCTCATAAAAATATGCCAATACCACTGTGGGTAAGTCTTTTTTGTATAACTTTTGCTTTTTGTTTTTTTATTCCAAGTCCATATAATGTACCAATTGTTGTTATGACTATTTTGTTTATTTTAATAGCTATTGTTGAATTTATTATAATTAAAAAATCGAAAAAAGTAATTGAAATAGTTGATGATAAAAACATAAGAAATGAGGACTTATAATGATTGCATTGCTAGTATCTATTCCTATTTTAATTTTAATTAGTTTATCCGTTTTTGGTGGCGGACAAGTTTTTATGCCCATCTTTAAATGATTTTGAGAACTCTTGGCTAAATTATTTCAAAGCGATATTAATCAAGATACAATTAATAGAATTTTTACAATTTCAAACGCAACCCCTGGAGTTGTATCAACAAAATTTTCTTTCTTTACTGGATATATTATAGCAAATGGAAGTTGATGAGGATATCTTGCAATGTTTTTAACATATTTTGTTTTTTGCTTACCTGCTATTTTTGTTATGTTAGTTACAATGAAGTATATAAATAAATTTGAGGATAAATTAATAGTTAAAAAACTTATGTTATATATGAAACCAATTGTCGCTGGAATAATTTTTAGTATTGCAATACAATTAATTTTGAGTATTATGTTTCCTTATATTTATTTTAATGAGGGGATTAATAAATATGTTGGACTTAATTTCAATGATCAAAAAGCACTTTTTTTCAGTGGTTGAAGAAGATTAATGCTTTACGCCTATTTTCCAACTATGACTATAATTTCAATTTATTTATCTCATAAAAAGACGCCATTATTTTGAATAATACTTTTAGGTTTAGTGAGTTCATTAATCTGTTTTATGCCTTGATTATAATAAGGAACAAAAATCATTTTTGTTCTTTTTTCGTCCTTTTTAAAAAAGCAACAAATAAATTAATATGCACAAAAATAGAGGAATGTTATTAGAAACTTTAATTAATAAAACAATTAATTATTATTGAACAAACAATATAGCTTATATAGAAAAAAAGCAAATACCAATTACATTTAAATCTATATCAAATATAGATGGGAAATTAAGCATTGGTAATGCAGTTATTAGTTCAAAATCTACGGTTGATTACATAGGTTGCTATAATGGAAGTTTTGTTGCTTTTGAAGCGAAAAGCACTAATATTGATAAGCTTGAATTATCAAATATCAAAGAACATCAAATAGATTATTTAAAAATTATCTATGATAATGGGGGATTTCCGTTTTTTGTTATTTTCTTCAGTAAGGACAACAAAGTTTATATTTTGTCTATTAAAAATTACTTAGAAATCATTAAAGATGGTAAAAAATATATAAGCCAAGAAACAATAAAAAATTATTCCATTAATGTAGAAATTACATTTCCTGGAATAATTGATTTTTTACCACTTATAAAATTTATTTTTTAAGATCGATTAATTCACGAAGATATTTAGATGGTGTAAATTTTACAACACGTTTTTCTGGAATAAACAGATCTTCACCTGTAAATGCATTTTTAGTATGACGTTTGTGTTTGATTTGTGTAGAAAATGTACCCAATGATGAAAGTTGTACTTTTTCTTCACCGATAAGTTCTTCTTTTAAAAAAAATACGAATGTATCAAAAAATTTATTAACTTCTTTTACTGTGTATCCTGTTCTGTTTGCTATTTTCATAATGAATTCTTTTTTTGTCATTTTTTTCTCCTTTGTTAATTGTTATTTTGTATTTTATACCTATTAAATAGGATAATAAGTAAAAACTCTTTACATAATAATTGTATATTTTTTTGAAGAAAATCAAAAAATATTTTAAAATGATAATAATAGATTATTTATTTTCATTATAATATATCAATAAGGGAAAACATGAACAAAGAAAAAGAAGAAATAGTTGAAAGAATTATTAACAACTCACTTGATAAAATAATGGCCGAAAGATTCGGAAGATATTCAAAATATATCATCCAACAACGTGCTTTACCAGACGTTAGAGATGGATTGAAACCAGTTCACCGTAGAATTCTATATGCTATGTCAGAATTAGGTCTAACAAATGATAAGCCATATAAAAAATCTGCCAGAGTAGTTGGAGATGTTATCGGAAAGTATCACCCACATGGTGATACATCAGTTTATGATGCAATGGTAAATATGTCACAATGGTGAAAAAGTGGAATTCCTCTTTTAGACATGCATGGAAATGTTGGTTCGTTAGATAACGATCCAGCCGCAGCCATGCGTTATACAGAGGTTAGAATGGCCAAAGTATGTAACTATATGCTTGAAGACTTGAAAAAAAACACTGTTGCTTTTATTCCTAACTTTGATGATTCTGAAAAAGAACCATCTGTTTTGCCAACCATTTTTCCTAATTTATTAGTTAATGGAACAACCGGAATTGCAATAGGAATGGCTACCGAAATGCCTCCTCATAATCTAAATGAAGTATTAGAAGCAACCATTGCTAAATTAAGAAGACCTTCAATAACTTTAGATGGATTAATGGAACACATAAAAGGACCAGATTTTCCAACCGGTGGAATAATTTATGGAAATAAAGGAGTTTTTGAAGCTTTCGAATCAGGAAAACTTGAAAAGGAAAAGATAAAGCTTTTTTGTAAATATGAAGTTGTTAAAAAAGATAAACTTCAATTTATCGAGATAACCGAAATACCTTTTGGTGTAGTAAAATCACAATTAGTTTATGACATTGATGTTCTAATAAACACTGAAACAATTGATGGTTTATTAGAAATAAAAGATCAATCTGACCGTGAAGGTATTAAAATAGTTATCACTCTTTCAGAAGAAGCTAATGTTGAAAGCATAATAAGTTTTCTACTTCAAAAGACTTCAATGCAAGTTAACTATTCTTATAATAATGTAGTAATACATAATAATTCACCAAAACTGATGGGACTTAATGAATTGCTTGAAGCATACATTGAACACATCAAAATAATTAAAACAAGAACTCTGACATATGATTTAGAAAAGTATCTATTAAGACTTGAAATAGTGTTAGGTTTTATTAAAGTTTCTGAAATTCCAGACAAAGTAATTAAGGTTATTCGAGCTACCGAAGGTGGAAAAGCAGCTGTTATTGAAAACTTGATGAATGCATTTAACTTTACTACAAATCAAGCTACTGCAATAGCAGAATTAAGACTTTACCGTTTAAGCAAAACTGATAAAGAAGCTTTCTTAATTGAACAAGCTGATTTAGAAAAGAAAATTGCAAACACTAAAGAGTTGTTAGATGATGAAAAGAAATTTGTAAATTATTTAATTTTACTTTTAAAACAAATGATAAAAGATATGCCTACTCCAAGAAGAACTCAAATTTTTGAAGAAGAATTTACATTTAATCATGATAAAAAAGACCTTGTTAAAGAAGAAATTGTTAACATTGCATTTAGTAAATTAGGATATATAAAACGTCTTAGTCAAAAAGTTGTTGATAGTAACGACTTCTCAACTTTTGCTTTAAAAGAAGATGATTATTTACTTTATATAGATAAGGCAAACACTGTGCATAATTTTCTAGTTTTTACAAACTGAGGAAATTATGCTATTATTCCTGTTTACAAAATCCAAGAAACCAAATGAAAAGAATTAGGAACTCATCTAAGTGCTTTTGTAGATTTAGCACCAGGTGAAAACATAATAAATGTAATTGAAGTTGAAGATTGAAACAGTCCAGATTTTATTGTTATGGCTACAAAACTTGGATTTTTCAAAAGAACAAAAATTAAAGATTTTGAAGTATCTAGAACCAATAAAACTTACACAGCAATTAATATAGATAATAAAGATGAAGTTATAAATGTTGCAGTTAGTGATGGAACAAAAGATATTTTAATTATAACAGCAATGGGATTTGCTACTAAATATAATGAAGCAGAGATTAGTTTATATGGACCAAAAGCAAAAGGAACAAAAGGGGTTTACTTAGTAAACAAAGACTTTGTTGCTTGTTTTACACCAACACATTTTAACGATATAGTTATTATGATCAGTGATGATGGTTATATTAAAAAGATGAAATCAAGAGAAATTTATTATGTTCCTAAAACCGCAAAAGGGAAAGAAATTTTTAAAAATAGAAAGCTAAATCCTTACTTTATAAGCGATATGCATTCATCTGAAAATGATGAAAAAATCCTTATTAAATTAGAAGATAATAAGATCGCTGTTAGATCTACAAAAGACTATTCAATTACAAATAGCGACGATTCCTTTACAAAGATAAAGACCGATTCATATATGGCTGGATTTATCAAAAAAGAAGTTAAAGCATATAAATTTGATCGATCAAAAGCATACCAAAAAATCATTCAACAAGAGGAAGAACAAGATATAAATAAAACTCTTGAGATTGAAATAATAAAGGCAAGTAAGCCACCAAGAAAATCTAAAGAAAGTAAAGAAAAAACGCTAGAAATTAATTTGTTGACCGATGCTCAAAAACCAAAGAAAAGTGAAGAGCAAAGATTTAAAGATGCAGAAGATCAAATAAACACATTTGATTTAAATGTAGAAGAATTATTAGCAAAAATAAATAGAACTCTTGGCGACACAGATACAAAGAAAAAGAAGAAATAATGAACACCTTAAAAGTTAATGACGTTATTGAACTAGAAGCAAACGACCTAAGCTATGAATGCTTGGGTATTTGTTTTTATAATGGATTAAAAATTTTTGTATCTGGCTTGTTCAAAGGTGAAAAAGGAAAAGTTAGGATATTTAAATTAAATAAAAACATTGCTTTTGGATATTTAGAAGAACTAATAATAAAATCTAAATTTAGAATATTTATCCCTGATAAAAACTCAATAATTTCAAACGCTCAACCACTTCTGGGTATTGATTATAATGAGCAATATAATTTCAAAAAAAATTTGTTAGAAACAAGATTAAAATGATCATTAAAGTTTAATGATTTTGTTTTTAATGGACTTGAAAAATCACATTTCGAAACAACAACAAGGAACAAAATTGTTGTTCCTTTAATTGTTAAAAATAATTTAATTTCTTTGGCTATGCATGCTTATAAATCAAATGATTTAGTTGATGTAAAATACATCTCATTAGCTTCTAAAAATATTAATGATTTTCTTAATAAATCAATAATATTTTTAAATCAAAATAAAATTACATATATATCAAAAATAATGGTCAGAGAAAATAAATATAATGAACTTCAAGTCATATTTTATAACTCAAAGGAGTCAAATAATATTAATAAAAATACATTCATAGAATTCATAAAAAACAACAAAAATATCAGACAATTTTGAATAGTAAATGAAGATGGAAAATTAATAAACTTACATAATCAAGATTTTCATTTAGAACTTGGTGGAATGTCGTTCAAAGTAGACTGTAATTCGTTTTTCCAAACAAATTGTGATGAATTTTCATACTTAATTAATGATGCTAAAAAATTAATTAAAAATAATGAATTCAAAGAAATTATTGAATTGTATTGTGGTGTAGGCTCTTTAGGAATGTTATTATCTAACAAAGAACAAAAACTTATTGGGATTGAAATATCAGAATCTTCAATTAAAAATGCTAATCAAAATAAAGAAATAAACAATTTAAAAAACACTACATACTATCAAGGTGATGCTTTTGACATTATTAAAAAAGTAAATGTCAATCTAAAAAATAATTTAATTATTTTAGATCCACCCAGGGCTGGATTAGACAAGAAGCTCATTAATTTTTTAGCTCAAAATGAAGCAGAAAATGTTCTATATATTTCTTGTGATTTAGGAACAATGATTAGAGATATTAAGTTATTTAATGAACTTGGTTATGAATTATTATTCATAAAAGGATATGATGTTTTTAGAAATACTAGTCACATTGAAATGCTAAGTCTTATACATAAGATAAAAAAATAAAATGTGTTAAAATATAAAATATGTTAAGGAGTTAAGATGAAAAAAGTAATTAGAATGAGAGAGAGAGAGAGAGAGAGTAATTCTATGAGCTCTCTTTGATGACGCAACTTCTTCCTATAAAACTTCTATTGAAAAATTTCAATCAAACTTCAGCACATCTATCGAGGTTCACTCAATTGGTATAAATGATAAAACCTTTAATAAAAGTGATTTTTATTTTTATCACCAAGTCGATTTGTCAATAACTAACCCAAACCTTATTAAGCAATTGTCGGAATTACCAAATCCCGATATTATTTTTGCGTCTCCTCCTTGCGAATCGTGATCCGGAGCTGATTGTTCGGGAAGAATGTTTAAGGGAATTGATAACGTAGGATTATGAAAAGTAGCTAATTCAAAATATTATGACGAGTATTTAAAAACATGCCATCCAGTAAAAAGAAGATATTTTCAACAAAAAGAAACTGGAAGATTAATTGGTGAAGGTACAGTAGGTGGTTCAATATCGATAATCAAACACTTTAAGCCAAAGGTTTGGGTAATAGAAAACCCTGCAACTTCTAAGTCATGAGAATTTCAAGAAGAACATTGGAATTTTTCAGGAAAATTGAATAAAACTTATTACTCTTCATATGATGAAAACTATAGTTTAAAACCAACAATTTTTAAATCAAACTTAACCTTCAATTTAAAAACAGAAAGAAGAACAGCAAATAATTCACATATGTCGCACGGTTCTTATGCAAGAAGAAGTTCAATTCCAGATGAACTTATTAAGGATATTTTAGAGCAGTCTATTGAATTCATAAACAAGGAGGATAATCATGAAAGAAAAAAATAATCTCCAAGAAATTTTAAGTCAATATTGAACTCTAGGAACAAACACTAGTTTGTATTTAGAAAAAATAAAAAACTGGTTTTCAAACATTGAGTTTTTTAAAGAATTTCCACACGTATATCTTAAAGTTGAAGATCTTGGCAATGGGTATGATAAAGTTGGTTTTTTTAAAAAAGGATCAAATAAAAGATTAGACACTACACCTTTGTATAAAGGTAGTGATGTTTCCGAATATGCTAGAGCAACTTTTCAAAATCAATTTTTGAGATATCTAATTTATTGCAATATATTTCAAAAAAATAATGGAGAATCTAATTATTATTTCAATAAAAAATTTGAAAATGTTAAAGATGAATATGATTACAATGAAAAAATAGTTGAATATATTTCACACAATATAAACAATAAACTAAATGAATTGCTAAAATGTCTTCGTGATGATGTTAGTTTTAAAGATGAAGATTTTTCTAAAAGCCCAACATTTTCAATTTGATATGATACTTTAAGATCTATTATTGATAGTGGATATTCAGAATTGACAAAACATATTTATGAATTAAATAACAAAACAGAAATCAAAAAAAATAAAAATCTTTATTGAACAAATAATAAATTAAAACTTGATAACAAAATTGTATTAGAGATAGCCAAGGTTTTATCAGAATCTCTAAATCTTGAAAATAACAATTTTAGAGATATTATTTTAACTAATAAAAAATTAAAAACTATTGATAATTTTAATGATCCATGAGTTAATAAACCAAATTATAAAGAAGGCAATTCAGATAAAGACGAATCAAAAATTATGAATTTTTTCGAGTTCTTGTCCTTATATAAAAACTTTTCAATTCCTATTTTTCAAAGATCATACATTTGAAAGAAAGAATATATCGAAAACTTTCTTGAGTCATTGTATGACGATATAAATGATGGAACTGAATATTCATATTTGAATAATATAATAATCAGTCAAGACGGAACGTGTTGAGATATTATAGATGGACAACAAAGAATATTTACCATGATTATGGTGTTATATTTTATATACAAATATAAAGTTAATAAAGGTGAAGAAGTTAGTTTAATGTTTATAGAGTTGTTTGAATATAAAAATCATAAAACAAATCGTTACGAATTAAATCATTATAACAACTCAATAGAAATAGAGGTTTACAATGATTTCAATTTGCTACTAAATGTTGGTAATGATAAAAGCAAGTATGATGAACTTACAAATACAAATTTATTAAAACATATTCAAACTATTGGTAATTTTTTACTAAAAGAAGTTGAAAAAGTAGATGTTATTTTTGAAAGGATATTAACTAAAACCAACTTTACCATTACAATACTTTGTGGAAAGAAAAAAGACAAGATTTTTTCAAACTTAAATATGGTTCAAGCACAACTTGAAGCAATAGATTTATTTAAAAATAAGGTGTATTCTTCAGCCTCTTTAATATATTCTTCTAAAGATTCAAGAAACAGAATAATGAAAAAACTTAATGATGAAGTTCTTAATAATTTCAAAAATGAAAAAGGCGAATTGTATGACAATAAAAAATTTATTCTTTTCATTGATATATTAGCTAATAAATTACAAATAGAAACTTCCTCAAATTGCAAAACATCTAAACCTATTGATGTTGCAAAATTAAGTTTTCAAATATTGGACTATTATCTTCAAGAAAATAACGATAACATAGATCAAGTAATTGATAAACTAAAAGATGATTCTATAGTATTTTCTTACATATATGGTTCAAAAAATATTGTTGGTTTAAGTAGTAAAATGATAAAAAATTACATGATTAGATCTCAAATTTTAACAACAAGCACAAAAACTGTTTTTTTACCAATAATATGAGAACTTATTGATAGCTGTAATTTCATTAAAAGCGAATTATCAATAGAATCAATATATGATTTATCTAGATGACTATTTGAAATTGAAAGATTTTGAATATTTTGAACAATATCAGGATTTAGTGGTGAATCAATAGGGGAAAAATGTAAGGAAATTGCAAATAATATTAGAACAAGTAGATTTTCAACATACAATATCGAAAATTTTAGATATGAATTAATTAATATGATACCAAGTTTAAGAAGAGATTTTAAAAAAAATAATGAGACTTTTAAAGAAGATTCTCAAATCCTATTATTCGATAACGTAAAAAGTAAAACCATTAATGCACCAAATACCAAAACTATACTTATTAGACTTAATACTTTTTTTCACAATAAGATGAAAGGTTATATAAATAAGGATACAAATAGACAGATTCTTGAAAATAATTATTTTGACCCATTTGAAAAAAACGAGTTAGAGCATTATTTGGCTAGAAAACCAGTTAAAAACGAAGAAATAACAAACATAGAAGAATATAATGAACACGTTTCAAAAATAGGTAATTTATTCATTTTGAATAAATTTGATAATATTAAAAAAAGCAACAAGAATATAAAACAACCTGTTTATGAAAATAGATATCAATATTTATACCATGGTTATAAAAATGAAAATCAAGAATTTTTAATGGATTGACATAACAGTAATTTTGAAGAGAAAACTCTAAAAGATAAATATAAACAAATTATTCAAAGATCAGAACAATTGCTTACTTTAATGCATAAATTATACTTTTATACTGACGAAGAAGTTGAAGATTTAATAAAGAAAAGTAAAAAAATCAATTAAAGAAGAATATTAAATCAAAACTTTGGATCAGATTTACCATAACATAATAAAAAAATCATTGGGTCAAACACAATGATTTTTTTGTTATTTATTCTTTGCAAATTCTACTAATGTCGATACCATAGAAGCATATGGGCTACCATCAATTTCCGCTGTTGAAGCAACATCGCAATGTATGTAAGGAATATTTTTTGTAAATTCTTTTAAGAACATAGCTGCTGAATTATGGTCACATTTTGATCTAGGAGATCAATTAACTAAATCAGCAATTTTTGATGATTGATTTGATTTATGAAAATCTTTATGCATAGGCATCCTTCAAACTTTTTCATGTGCTTCGAAAGCTGACTTTTCAAATAATTCTCAGTTTTTATCATCGGTTGATCATATTCCGCTATATGTTTTCCCAAGTGCATACATTATTGACCCGGTTAAGGTTGCAACATCAACGATTGTTGTTGCTTTTAAAACATCTGCTGCATAGTATAATCCATCAGCTAAAACCAATCTTCCTTCTGCATCAGTATCTGCTACTTCAACTCATTTACCCGACATTGATTCATAAATATTTTCAGGTAATGAAGCATCACCATCAAGTCTATTATCAGTTATACACATTACAGCACTAACATTCTTTTTGATTCCTAATTGTGCTATAGATTTTAAAGCATAAGCAACTATAACAGAACCTGACATATCAAACTTCATTCCATCCATGTGGTAACCTTTTGTATTAACTCCACCTGTATCAAAAGTAATTCCTTTACCTACATAAGCTACTTTATCTTTTAATTTTTTATTTCCTGTATATTCAATTACTACTACTCTTGGTTCATGAGTACTTCCTTTATTTACAGAAAGAATTAAATTCATTCCCAATTCTCTTATTTGAGCTTTTGTTAAAACTTTTACACTAAGATTTTTAATTCCTTGAAAATCATTAACAATATGTTCTGCTAATTGCTCTGAATTTAAAAAGTTTTCAGGCATTATTTGAAAGTTTCTTGCTTTTGAAATTGCTTGATTAACAATGATTTGTTCTTTAACAAAGTCTTCAAACGAAGAATCTTCAAGATAAAATGTTACATTAAATTTTTCATCTTCTTTATCATCTTTGGCTTTCTTTTCATGCTTAGAAAACAATTCAAAAGTTGCAAACTCAGTTGCTTTATAAGCTATTCTAATAGCATCTTTAAGTGTTACTTTTTTTCTTTCAATTGATGCAATGTCTAATTGATAACTTCTTTCTCTTTTTTCTAAAGCTCCTAATATTGTTTCGTAAACATCATAGTATTTTCTATTTTCATGATCGATATATAAATATGCTATATTATTTTTAAAATCAACACTTAGTAATCCTTGTTTTTTGGATACAAATTCAGGAAATTGTTGATCAAAATAAACAACTTTAAGAAGCATATTATTATCTCTTTTTGTTTCATACATTTTTAACATTCTAACCTCTTTCAATAAATGAATTAATTGCATTTGAAGAACTTTTTCTATAAGCTTTTATTAAACCACCTGCACCTAGCAAAATACCACCAAAATATCTTATAGTCACCACTAAAACATTCGACATTTTTTTAAGCAAAATTATGTCATAAATTGCCTTTCCCGCAGTATTCTTGGGTTCTCCATCATCGTTGAAACCGGCATTGATTATTCCGTTTTCATCGATGAAATTAAAGGCATAACAAATGTGTCTTGCTTTCTTGTGTTCAAGCCATAAAGTGTCTATCACTTTTTTGATATGTTCCTTGCTTTTTATTAGATAAACAAAGGAAATAAATCTTGATTTTTTTATAATTAATTCATCCATATTACAATTTAAAATTATAAAGTTTTTAAAAATAAATAATTAATAAAAAATCTTATTTTTCGTTTGAATTTAACGCATAAATTAAAGCTATTTAAAAGAGTATAATAATTAGGTATATGTTTACACAAAAAAAGGAGATAATATGAAAAATAATAAATTAATTAATTATTTTTTTCTCAATACATTATTAATAACGACTTCTTTAATGACTTCGATGGCTTTACAAAATGAAAGCAACATTGAAAAAAATCACAAAAAATATTTATCAAATGAACTGAGTGTTGATATATCAAATATTAGAATTAAAAAAATAAAATCGAATCATAATACATTTGAACTTATTTATAATTGTATGGGTAATGGTTTTTGCATTTATAACAATAAAAGTAAAAGATATGTAGAAACAATTTTAGACGCAAAAAACCCTTTTGTTTCAAACGAAAATTATTATTTTGGTCCTTTTGAATATTATAAAAAGATTGATTCTAAACATTTTAAGCATTTGTTATCTAACAAAATTATAACCATTAATGAAGGTTATCAATTATCAGAAAAATTAAATGAAAAAATTAATATTGTAAAAGAAAATGAATCTAGTTTTTATAATTACACATTATTAGATAATACTCATGGTTCAAGACCAAAAGATTATATAACCGAACAAATATCATCCTCATCTTCAAAAATAGGTGATGTAATATCTGATAAATTTCTAGATAATAATGGTAATTTAAAAGTAGAAGGTAACAAAGGAATTATTGTCTTATGGTTACAAAGTTCTAGTAGACTTTGATATTATAGGTGGTAATACATGATTAAACTTCTACAAAAAAATAAAAAAATAATTAATATTTTTACACTTGTTTTGCTAATTGTTGGAATTATTGTTTTTTTCGGAAGTAGAAACTTCTATAATTCAAATTTATATCAAGATCCAATAACCAATAAACTTTTGCACAGATCATACTATTCTGAATATTTTGAAATAAAGAAAAATAGTATTGAAATATTTTTGATTTCATCACTAATCATATCTACAGCAATAATTTTGTTTACTATTTTTAGTAAATGAAAAATAGTAAACATCGCTTTATTAGGTATCACAATAATTATTAATTTAATATGAATATTTCTTACAATTATTTGAACAAGTGGTCCTAGTTTTTATGTACATGTAGTAATAATAGTAACTTTTATATTTTTAAATATTTATTTAATAATATGAGAATTGCTAAGAGGAACGCAACGTGAAGACCACATTATATATGTAAACAAAATAACTAATTTAATAATTTATTTTGTTTTTGGTTATTTATTTTATGTAATAGTTAATAACGATATATATTTAGTTTCATACAAAAACTTAAAAGAATCAAGTGATGATGTATTCAAGCCATTGTTTAACTCTCAAAACAGTGGAAGATATAATTTTATATCTACTCTTATAATTTTTATGTTATTTGTTCCTATTTCCCTTTTGTATAGTCAAATAACAAAATCAGAAAATATTAAAAAAGCAATCTCCTTTATTACATTTGGTGTGGTTAGTTTTATTTTATTGTTAATAGTTTTATCATTAATAAAACAACCTTATACCTTTGAATTGACTGTAATAATTAATTCAATAATTATTATTTGATTTTTATTACTTATAAATTTATATCAATTCACGATGCTTAGAAAAGACACAAATTAAAGAATCAAACACAATAGAAAAGAACTTAATTTTAAATGCTTTTCTATTGTGTTTGATTCAATTTTAAATATTTAAGTAATATTTATATTTTAAATTCAATAATTTATAATTAAGCTATGTCAATATATCAATTAAGAGCGAATTATAAACCAAGTGGAGATCAACCAAGAGCAATTCAAGAACTAAGTGAAGGAGTAGCCGAAGGACTGAAGCACCAAGTTTTAGAAGGGGTTACCGGTTCAGGAAAAACATTTACAATAGCAAATGTTATCCAAAATTTCGACCGTCCTGTTCTAGTTTTATCACACAACAAAACACTTGCAAGTCAGTTATATAGTGAACTAAAATCGTTTTTTCCACATAATGCTGTGGAATATTTTGTTAGTTATTTTGATTATTATAGACCGGAAGCTTATATACCTACATCAGATACATATATTGAAAAAACATCAAAAACAAACCAAGATATAGAACTACTTAGAATGTCAACCATTAATTCTCTTTTAAGAAGAAGGGATACTATTGTAGTTGCTTCAGTAAGTTCAATATATGGAGCACTTAATCCTCAAGAATATCAAAAAGGAATTTTCGAAATTTTTAAAGGAATGGATTTTAATTTTAAAGAGTTTTTAAGAACTCTTATAAAAATAAAATATGATAGAAATGATATAGATAACCCGCCTGCAACTTTTGCTGTAAGAGGGGATACGGTTTTTATTTCACCAGCTGATAGTGATGAGTTTTTATTAAGAATTGATTTTTTTGGCGATACTATTGAGGCAATTTATAAAGTTGATAAAGTTACTAAAAACATAATAAAAGAGTTTAAAGTTTATGCTATTTATCCAGGTGAAGCTTATACTGTTGAAAATAGTATTTTTGACAAAATTCTTCCTATGATACAAGAAGAATTAAATCAAAGAATTAAATATTTTAATGAAAATAATAAACTACTTGAAGCACAAAGAATAAGTGAACGCGTTAAAAACGATATGGATGAAATGGCTGAATATGGTTTTTGCGGTGGAATAGAAAATTACACAATGTACCTTGATGGTAGAGATTTTAATCAAAGACCATTTACTTTATTTGACTATTTACCAAACGATACGATAATTTTTCTTGATGAATCACACATGATGATTCCTCAACTACATGGAATGTATAAAGGAGATCGAGCAAGAAAAGAAACTTTAGTTAATTATGGTTTTAGACTACCTAGCGCTCTAGAAAATAGACCTCTTAAATTCCATGAATTTGAACAAGCATTTGATTTTCAAAAAATTTATATATCTGCCACACCTAATGAATATGAAATCGATCAATCACAAGGACTTGTCACAAAACTTTATGTAAGACCAACTGGTTTATTAGATCCGATTTTAGAAATGAGACCAACCAAGAATCAAATTGAAGATATTTTTGATGAGATAAAAATTCAAAATGATAAAAATCAAAGAACAATTGTTTTAACAACTACAAAAAGAAGCGCTGAAGAATTATCTTCTTATATGCAAAAAAGAAATATTAAATCTGCATATATTCATTCTGAATACGACACATTCAAACGTAATGAAATACTTAGAAAATTAAGAAAAGGGATTTATGATGTTGTTATCGGAATAAACTTATTAAGGGAAGGAATTGACTTACCAGAAGTTTCTCTTGTTGTTGTTTTAGATGCTGATAAGGAAGGATTTATGAGAAATAGATCAAGTCTTATCCAGATTGCTGGACGTGCAGCCAGAAACAAAGATGGTAGAGTTATTTTTTATGCGGATGTTGAAACAAAAAGTTTAAAAGCAACTTTTGAAGACAACAAAGAAAAACGAGAATTACAAATTGCATATAACAAAAAACACAATATTACACCACAAACAATATATAAAGAAATAGCAGAACCTATTCAAGGACACGATATCGACAACGCGCTTGAAGCAGTATTGGCAAAAGATAAAAAAATTACCAAACAAGATAAAGAAGAACTGATCAAAAAAATCAAGGTTCAAATGAAACAAGCGGCCAAAGATCTTGATTATGAAAGAGCAATTGAACTTAGAGATTTAATAATTGAAATAGAAAAAAGTTAAAAAATGCTTTTTTTCTATTTTTTTCTTAACATTTTATACTTTTTGTTAGAATTATACTAAAAGGGAGGTGAAAATGTACTACACATTAAGCGAAATTAAAGAAAATAAGGATATTATCAATGATTTAACACTTGATATTTATGATATATTTGCTGATTTAAAAAAAATGTTAAGTTTTTTTAAATATGAAGAAGGTGCTTTAGAAGAAGAAATAAAAAACTTTAAACTCGACAATAACTCAAGCATGGTTAGGGAAAATTTAGAAAGGTTTTCAGTTCTTTTATCATATTTATTATTTAAATATGGCAAGACAAATAAAACTTTTTCACAAGAATTAAATAAATATGTAGAATTAGTAAAAAGTACTACTAATTTAAAAGAATTTTATGAAGAAGTTTATTTACAATATGGAGCAAGAGATGTAATGAAATTAATGTCTCAAATATTTAACTTATTTAAGTTAGATGGAACTTCAAAAGATCTTTTAGTGTTACTTGAGTTTAATTTATTTGATGATCAAATAATTAAAAAATTAGATAATACAACTTTTCAATTTCATCCATTTAATGGATGTGATGCTCCGTTGTAAGAGGTAAAAAATGGAAAAAGATCTACAAAATAAATTAATTGTAAAAGGTGCTAGAGAAAATAATTTAAAAGACGTTTCACTCACTATACCTAAAAATAAGTTAGTTGTTTTTACAGGATTAAGTGGCTCGGGAAAGTCATCTTTAGCATTTAATACGATTTATGAAGAAGGTAGAAGAAGATATGTAGACAGCTTAAGTTCATATGCCAGAATGTTTTTAGGTGGAACTTCTAAACCTGATGTAGATAGTATAGAAGGATTATCTCCTGCTATATCAATTGAGCAAAAGACAGTTCATAATAATCCACGTTCAACCGTTGGAACAGTTACTGAAATATATGATTATTTTAGACTTTTATTTGCAAGAATTGGTAAGCCTTTTTGCCCTAAACATAACATACAAGTATCTGGTCAAACAACAAAAGATATTATTGATTCTATTTATCAAAATAAGCCAAATTCAAAACTTATTTTATATGCACCATTAGTTGATGGAGAAAAAGGAACACATCAAAATTTACTTTCAAAATTAAAACAAGAAGGTTATATAAGGGTAAAAATTGATGACAAAATATATACTTTAGATGATCAAATTGATCTTGATAAAAATCAACGTCACAGTATTGATTTAATGATTATAAGAGCAGCATTAACAGAAGAAAAATATTCAGAAATTGCTGAAGCTGTTGATATATGTATTGAAAAATCTGGTGGTAATGTTAAAGTTGAAAACATTGATACTAATGAAATAAAAATGTATTCAAAAAACTATAGTTGCATATATAAAGATTTTGAAATGCCTAAAATTGAAACTAAGCTTTTTTCATTTAACTCTCCTTATGGGATGTGCGAAAATTGCAAAGGTCTTGGTGTAGAATTTAAACCTGATTTTAACACATTAGTTCCTAATAAACAATTAAGTATTAAAGAAGGTGCAATAATTTATTTTAAAAATATGATTAATACATTAAATATAGAATGGCAAGAATTTGAATTATTACTTAATAAATTTAGCATTCCTATTGATGTTCCAATTAATGAATTGACTAAATCGCAAATCGACATTTTAAAACACGGTTCAGAAGAAGAAATAGATTTTGCAATTAAAACTTCAAGTGGTAATACATTAAGAAGAACAAAAAAATTAGATGGAATTCTAACAAAAATTGAAAGACAATATTACGATACAAGTAGTGAAAGAGTAAGAGATTATATTAAACAATACATGGGGACTTTTGATTGTTCAGTGTGCAAGGGTTCAAGATTAAATAAATATGCTTTAGCTGTTAAAATAGATGAAAAGAATATTTTTGATTTTTCTAATTTATCAGTTTCTGATGCACTTTTAATATTAGAAAAATCAAAATTAAGTGAACAAGAAAAGAATATATCTCACTTGATAATAGATGAATTAGTAAATAGATTAAACTTTTTAAAAAATGTTGGATTAGAATATTTAACACTATCAAGAAATGCTGAAACACTTTCCGGAGGTGAAGCACAAAGAATAAGATTAGCTACTCAAATTGGTTCAAAACTAACTGGAGTTCTTTATGTTTTGGACGAACCTTCAATAGGGTTACACCAAAAAGATAACTTAAAATTAATTGACACATTAAGAAAAATGGTTGATTTAGGAAATACACTAATTGTTGTTGAGCATGATGAAGAAACAATTTTTTCAGCAGATCATATAGTTGATATCGGACCTGAAGCAGGACTTCATGGAGGTCAAATTATTGCTCAAGGAACAGTGGATGATATTTGTAAAAGTTCTGAATCAATAACAGGAAAATATTTATCTAAAGAATGAGAAATTCCAATTCCTTCATTTAGAAGAAGTGGAAATGGAAAAAAATTAATCATTAAAGGTGCACGTGAAAATAATTTAAAAGATATTGATGTAACTATTCCTCTCGGGAAACTAGTTGGTGTAACTGGAGTTAGCGGTTCAGGAAAATCAACTTTAGTAAATACTATTTTAGTAAATGAATTAAACGGTTCTGAAAATAATCCATTTAGCATTTCGTTTAAATCAAGTGTTAAAAAAGCTGATTATGATTCTGTTTCAGGTCTTTTTGATGTAGATAAAGTTATTCAAATTAACCAAAGCCCAATAGGGAGAACACCTCGTTCTAATCCGGCTACGTATACGGGAGTTTTTGATGAAATAAGAGATATTTTTGCAGCCGCAAACGAATCAAGAACAAGAGGATATTCGAAAGGAAGATTTAGTTTCAATGTTCCTGGTGGACGCTGCGAAAAATGTCAGGGTGATGGTCTTATAAAAATTGAAATGCACTTCTTACCAGACGTTTATATTAATTGTGATCAATGTGATGGAAAGCGCTATAATAGGGAAACATTAGAAATTAAGTATCATAACAAAAACATTTATGATGTACTTAATTTATCTGTTGAAGAAGCACTTGATGTTTTTAAAAACAAAGCTAAAATAATGGTTAAATTACAAACACTTTTCGATGTTGGTTTAGGTTATATTAAACTAGGTCAGAATTCCACAACATTATCAGGTGGTGAAGCACAAAGAGTTAAATTAGCTGCACACCTACAAAAGAAACCAACAGGAAAAACACTGTTTGTTTTAGATGAGCCAACAACAGGTTTACACACTCATGATGTTAAAAAATTAATCAAAATTCTTAATAGAATTGTTGATAATGGAGATAGTGTATTAGTAATAGAACATAATCTCGATATTATAAAATGCTGTGATCACATTATTGATTTAGGACCTGATGGTGGAATCAATGGAGGAAGAGTTGTAGCTTCTGGAACACCTGAACAAGTAGCTCAAAATCCAAACAGTTATACAGGTCAATTTTTGGCAAAAATATTACCTTAAATATTTAAATAATAAAGTAAAATAATTATTATAAATATTGAGGTAAGAAATGATTAAAAAAGCCATAAGTATAAAATTAATTATTGAAAGATTCGGTCTTGAAATAGCTAATCCAGAATGTGATCCAAATTATTTAGATGTGCTTTCACCAGCTATTAAAAGGGTGGGTMTTGAATTAACACAACAAATTCAAAATGATCGAATTGGTCATAATGTTATTTGTTGAGGAACTACTGAAAGCAAATGATTCACTTCAATTGGAAAACAAAAAAGTATTGAAGCTATTGAAAGTGTGTTTCAATACAAACCACCTTTTGTAATTTTATCAAGGGGACTTACAACATTACCTACCAAGTGAATTATAGAAGTTGCTAATAAATATAGAATTCCTGTTTGTATTCTTCCTAATTCATCAACAGCTGTAATAAGTACAACAATAGGTGCTTATTTAAATAACTTTTACTTGGAAGAAGTGCAAGTGCATGGTTGTTTAGTTTTAATTGGTGGAGTTGGTGTCTTAATAGTTGGTCCATCTGGTTCAGGAAAATCTGAAGCCACACTTGATTTAATTCAAAGAGGGCACGTCTTTATCRCTGATGATGCAGTACTTATAAAAGATACTGGTGGTCATTTTGTTGGAACATGTCCAAAAATCACAAGAAACTTCTTAGAAGTAAGGGGTATTGGAATTATTGATATTAAATATACTTATGGTATAACTTCTGTTGCTAGAAGTTGTGAAATAAATCTTGTTGTTGAACTTGTTCAAAAACAACATCAAGATGATCTTGATAGAATAGGGATTGAATTCTTAAAATATCCAATTAACAATACATACATCAAAAAAATACAAATACCTGTTAAAGATGGAGGTTCAACAGCTTCACTTATTGAAGCCGCTGTAAGTACATATTTAGCAAGACATGATGGTGTTGATGTGCTTAAAGAAATAGCTGAAAGAGGAGGTGAAAAATAATGCAACAACCAAGTTGAGTACCAGAATATGCATTTAAAGGTGGAGATACAACTATCCTTTTTAAAATAGGCTCTTTTAATTTTTATCTTTATTCATTAATGATAATGCTTGGGATAATAGCATCAATTTTAACGATTACCTTCTTTTGAACCAGACAAAAATACAAAAGCGAAGTTTTAATGGCTTTAATTTTAATTACAGTTCCTACGGCAATTTTTGGAGCAAGATTAGGTTATGTAGTTGAAGCTTTAATTTATGAAGAAAAACCTTTTGCAAATAGTCATTGATATGCCGCCTGAGATGGGGGACTATCAATTCAAGGTGGAATAATCTTGGCTGCTACATGCGATTTAATTTATGTTTATTTTAAACGTGATATTATAGACATTAGAAAAACTATGAGCATTATTATACCTACAATTTTAATAGGACAAGTAATTGGTAGATGAGGAAACTATGGAAACCATGAACTTTATGGAAAAATTGACTGAACTGGAAAATCATCATTAGTGTTTGGAAAGTCATTTGCGCAAAATATGTTTATAGTTGATAGTGTTTCAGAATCAATTTTAGGAAAAAATCAAGGTGCTTATAGATACCCACTATTCCTTTATGAAGGTTTAGCAAACTTAGCAGGTTATTTATTAATTGTTTGAGTATTCAACTTATTCGGAATATTCAAACCGGGTTCAACTTCAGGATTTTATTTAATATGATATGGTATAGTTCGTTTAGTAATGGAACCCATGAGACAAGAGTCATTTGCTTTATATTCAATTACTTCATTAATCTTCATAATCTTAGGAACATTAATGTTTGTTTACTTTGAGTTTCTATCAAGAATTCAATATGTTAAAGTATGAAAAAAATACTATTTTGAATATGAATATGCTCGTGAAGAAGACTATTTAAGATGAGTAGAAAGAACTGATATTATCAAAATAATTAAAAAGAAAATAAATGAAAAACAAACAAGAATAATATAGGAGTAAAAACATGAATAATATTTATGATTTATTAATAGTAGGATCTGGTCCTGCTGGTTTAAACGCTGCATTATATGCATCAAGAGCAAATTTAAATGTTGCTTTTATTGAAAAGTCTGCACCTGGAGGAAAACTTTCAGCTACTTCAAAAATCGAGAACTGAATTGGTTTAGGCAATATGGAAGGTTGACAAATGGCAACTAAATTTTTTGAGCACGCTCAAGAATACGGAGCCAAATACATCTATGGAGAAGTTAAAAACATAATAAATAAAGGTGATTTTTTAAAAGAAATTGAATTAGCCGATGGTTCAAAAGTTTTATCAAAAACAGTTTTAATTGCTTCGGGAATGAAAAACAAAATTCCTACCTTTATAAAAAACATAGACAAATTTATTGATAAAGGTGTTAGTTTCTGTGCAATATGTGATGGTCCTATTTATGGAAAAACACCAACTTTAGTTTTAGGTGGTGGAAATAGTGCAGTTGAAGAATCGGTATATCTTTCAAAAATAGCATCAGAAGTTAATTTGGTTATTAAAGATACAGATTTCACAGCAGAAAAAAGACTTGTTGATGACTTGTTAAAATTAGATAATGTTAAGATTTTTAGAGAAAGTCAAATTACTCAAATTGAAGGAGATCAAAGACTTCAAAAGGCTACAATTAAAGATAAAAATGGAAAATTAACTACAATTGAAGTGTCATCATTTTTCCCATATATCGGACTTGAACCTGCTGCATCATTTGCTGCTGGACTAGGTGTTCTAGAAGAAAATGGCTTTATTCTTACAAACGAAGAAATGCAAACAAAAGTTCCCGGAATTTATGCTGCTGGTGATATTAGAGTTAAAAATATTAGACAAATTGTTACAGCTGCAAGCGATGGTGCTATAGCTGCTAAAAATATTAGCGATTATCTTTCAAGTGAAAAACAATAATCACATTTCCAAATCAAACCATAAAAAATAGGTGGTTTGATTTTATTTTTTCATTTTATCAATTCCATTATTAACTAACAAGTTAAATGGTAAAATTAAAATGTAGAATTATACTACATGAAGGAGTAAAATGATAAATAACGCTACTATGTTATTTTCTTCTGCTACATCAACAACAGGATCTAAATCAAGTGTTTCAGAACAATTGATTAAAGTTCTAACAAACCAAACATTATGAGGAGCTATTCTAGCAAGTATTTTAATTATTGCACTAGGATACATTCTTGTAAAAATGAAGTGGTTTAAATTAGAATGAAAAGGTGCTATTACCGCTGTTGTTATGAAAGTGGGATTGCCTGCCTTAGCCTTAAAAGGGTTCATGGCAAAAAATAGTCTTGTTGATTTACAACAACAAGCTATCGTTCTAGGGATTGCTTTTGCTTTCTATATAGTACTTTTAGCAGTTGCTATATTATGAGTAAAATATATGCCTAGATTATTACCAAAAACTGTTGTTAACGCAACAGGAGATTCTCTAATGGGTCAAGTATCAGGAATGTCTCAAGAAGATGTTGATAAAAAATACCGTCCATTAGTTTTATGAATGTTAATTATATTTGGTTCGACAACATTCTTTGGAATGCCTATTATTAACCAACTATATAAAAATGGTGGATTATTAGCAGCTAACATGTGAAATATTCCATATAGAATATTCTTATATTCAGTTTGTTTTATGCAAATTAAAGGGTTAAAACTTGATAAAGCAAACATTAAACAATCAATGAAAACTACATTTTTAAACCCAATTATTATTGCAACATTATTAGGTTTAGTTTTATGATTAACCCAATTAATACCTGGAGCAAGTTGAAAACAAGGACCTGCAGGAAAAGAAGTTATGGTTGGATGATTCCAATTAGGGACAACAGCACCATGAATTTATAAAACAGTTGATGTACTAAGTGCATTATGTTCACCATTAATTTGAATAGTTATTGGTATGACTCTTGCCGGTACAAAATTAAAAGATGCATTTACAGATAAATGAGCTTGAATTTATTCAGCAATGAAATTAATTTTATTACCTGCATTTATATTTGCAATCTTTGCAATACTGCTAAAAACAAATGCATTACCTACCGATGTTAAATCACCAGAAATGCCTAAAAACATTGCAATAGCAATGGTAATATTCGCCGCAACTCCACCAGCAACAGTTGCAGTTGCATTCTGTTTAGGTGAAAATAAATGTTCAAACTTAGCAGCACGTTGTTCAGCAATATCAACACTATGTGCTGTAGTTATGATACCTGTTTGAGTTATATTATGTGAAGTTGTTTTTGGGTTATTAATCTAAAAACGCTGTGGTATAGTTAAATATGAAAATTATAACATTTAGAGTAAGAGAAGTTGAAGCTCCTATTTTTGAAAAAATAAATAATAAATTCGGATATGAATTAACATACTATTCTGAAGGATTAAGTAAAGAAAACATTCATTTAGTTAAAGGGTTTGATTGTTTAATTGTTAGAGCAAACGACACTCTTGATTCGTCACTTCTAAAAACAATTTGAGATTATGGAGTAAGATATTTATTAACTAGAACAGTTGCAACAAATCATATTGATTTAAATGCAGCACATGAACTTGGTTTTATGATGGCTAGAGTTCCTTCATATTCACCAACAGCAATCGCAGAATTAGCCTTTTCATTAGCTCACATGCTTTCTCGTAAATCATTACACTTTGCTGAAAAAGGAAGAAACAAAAACTTTGTTGTCGATCCATTTGGATTTTCTAAAGAATTAAAAAATTCAACCATTGGTGTTGTCAGCGTTGGCAAGATTGGATTAGCAGCCGCTAAAATGTTTAAAGCATTTAGTCCAAATGTTTTAGGTTATGATCCTTATCCAAGCAATGAAGCTAAGGAAGTTGTTGATTTTGTAAGTCTTGATGAGTTACTTAAGAGAAGCGACATTATTTCAGTTCATACCCCATACATAAATGGAGTTAACGAAAAAATGATTGGTAAAGACTTTATCTCAAAAATGAAAGATGGAGCAATCCTAGTTAACACCTCACGTGGTCAAATACAAGATGAAAAAGAAATCTTAAATGCTCTTAAAAGTGGAAAACTAAGTGCTGTTGCAACTGACGTTTTAAATGAAGAAGGCAAATACTTTTTCAAAGAATTAAAGAAATATGAAGATCCAGTGATTGAAGAATTAATGTCTTTATATCCTCGTTTCGTTTTAACCCCACATGTTGGTTCTTACACAGACGAAGCAGCATTAAATATGATTGAAACATCTTATGAGAATCTTAAAGAATATATAGAAACCAAAAATTGCAAAAACAAAATATAACAAAAAAAACACGTCTAAATATAGGCGTGTTTTTATTTAATTTTTAAATCTTTTTTAGAATTTCAATATTACTTAATGCATAGTGTTCATCATTTGAACCTTTAAGTTCTAATTTTATTCCTTTGATGTTATCTTTATTAATTGCAATTTTCTTAGTTTTAGAATCAGCATCCATTGTGTAGTTTTCTTTAAATGAAACTCATTCATTTCCTTCCTTAACAAGAATATTCACTTTCGTAATAAAACCAGAACTTACATCTTGTCTTGGACTCAACTTAATTGAATCAATGTTTTGGTTATCCTTAAAATCAATTTCAATATAAGTTGAATCTTTAAGAGATCTATCATATTTTGAATGTCAAATTATGTAAGGATTATTATTAAAAGCATTCGATAATTTTGAATAAGAATTATTCTCTTCTGAATTTGTTTTATATTCAAATTCGCTTGTTTCCATTTTTGAATACTTAGCAGAATATCCAAATAAGTTTAATTCATTAGCATTTAAATATTTATCTCCATGAACTTTGGTTGCTTGGATTTTCAAATACTTGTAAGCTTTTGTCATTTTAACATTAATTTTCTTTCATTGGCGAGCCGAATTACCTGAGTATGTTCCTATTTTTTCATAGGTTTTATCATCATCAGAAACCATTATATCAGCTTCTAAAATTGTTCCGTTTCCGTTATGAGGTAAGTAATCAATATAGTCAACTCTTTGAGGTGCATTAAATTCATATTTAAATGCTAATTCTTCTACTGGTAAACCAGAATAAATTGAATGATAATATTTATTTTCAAGCCCATCATTTGCAAATTTAATATCTAATCCGCCTTGTGATTTTGAAGCGGTTAAAATGTAAGTATTGTTTCTAATAAATAAATCACTGTCTTTGTCATAAGCTGTTATTAAATAAGGAATCGTGTTACTTTCGAAGTCAGACATTTTAGCCAACATTTTTACATAAATTGTTGTATTTTCATTTTTTAACGGTAATTCTTGATCAAATGTTTTTCATTGACTTGTAGATAAATGATTGTCGTATGTTCAAACTAATTTTTCAGCATTTTCACCAACTACTCTTCTTTGTAATTCATTAAAATTATAGTTTTTTCTTTCTAAAACAACTTTATTAATTTTGATGTTAAAAGTTGTTTCAGTTCCATATATCCCTACAAGCAAGTCACATTCATTTTTAAATAATTCAGCTAATTCAGCATCCGTTAGTTTATGAACTCTTTGATCTGTTGAATGTCATGTAACACCACAATCTAAACTATATCTAAATCTTGAAGCACTATTATGGTAAATTATATTAAATACAATTGCTTGTTTAGTATCTGTACCAACAAGAAGCGGATCATCAGTACCATCAAATGAAAATGAAGCTAATTCACCAACTTGGTTATTAAGTGCTTGCCTTGATTGTTCTTTTAAAATTCAGTAATCTAATCTATCTTCTTTACCTAATAAACCATCGTGTTTGATTTGTTCAGATACCAAGTGATCAACAGTAAATTTTAATGAAGCATCTTCTGATTTAGAGTCCATTAATGATTTTAATAATGTTCTATAAACAAATACATTCCCTTTAAGAGCAAGAATTAAATCAATTGCAAATTGCTTGATTTGTTCATCGGTTTTTTTACTTATATCTGACTTATATAGTCTCACTAATTTATCTCATGCATTGTAGTTTCCCGAAAAAACTGATAAAGTTTTTTTGTAAAGTTCTTCTTTTTGCTCAAAGGTCATATCTTCAAATTCAAGAGATAAATAAAGATTTGATTCGTAGAACTTATCTCTATTCTTGATATTTAAAGCTTGTTCAGCTAATTGAATGTAATTAACATTATTTTCAAAATAGTCATTACCATCTCTTTTGCTTCTTCAATTAAGCATCATTCTTTCACCTTTTTCAGCTTGATTTCATCCACCAACTTTATTATCGATGTTTCAGTAATTATTTAAGTTTCCTTCTGTGAATTTAAGATTTAAATAAGCTGCATGTCCTGGCTGTCCTACGACAGTTGAAGGATATCCAGTTGACGAAAGAACAGCTACTCCATTAAAGCTAATTCCACTGCAAACTTGTCCAACTTCGAACCTAACTCAGTTTCTTGGTATTCCATCGTTTTTAATTCCAAACTTAGAAAGTGATCATTTAAGATCCATTTTGTTTCATTCTTCAATTGCTGTAGCCGATTTATCTCCTTGATACAATTCATGTTTTTTATAGTATTTATCATGAGCATCACCAGTCGTATAACTTACAAAATCATATCCACCAATTGAAAATCTTCCGTCAAAATTACTTCTTCTTCTCGACATCCAATTTAATCATTTAATTTCTTCATCAGCAGAATTAGCGTTTACAACTCAACGCATATGTTCAACACTTAAGTTATCAAATAACTCAATATTTAATTTCGGATGTATAACATTTAAACGAAGTTGTTCTTCTAATTTAGCAATAATATTTTGAAGTCTAGTAATTTCTTTTTGATTTTTATCTTCATGAGAATTTAGCATATCAAGCGCATCTTTCATTTTCTTTAAATGTTCTTTTTGATCTTCTAAATCATCTTCTTGTCTTAATTCTTTAAATATTCGATATCTTGTTAAAAAGTTATTGCTTTGGTAGTTAAAATTATCTCTTAAATCTTCTGCGAAAATTATGGCTGTTGCAGCAGCTAATTTTTGATAAACATGTTTTCTTTCAACATTAGTTTTTAATCATTCTTTTTTCTCTACATAATTAGTTGTAAAATCAGCTTTATGTTCAATGATTAAATCAAGTAAAAGTTTAAATGTACGAGCAAAGTTACCATGCGATCTTCAACCTAAGTCATAAAAACGTGCATATTCATTAAATAAACTTTTAGCGTCAGCATCATTAGAAAATAATCACTTTGCTGCATCATAGTAATTTTCATTAGTATTAATAACATTAAGCACATCTTCTTTAGGAAGTTTTGCTAAAAACTCTTTTTTAATTATTTCATTCTCAATTGATTTTATATTTAGTGCTTTATTTTGATAATCAAAACTTCTTAATAATTTATTATATTCATCAACATTTAATAAGTTTTCAATGTTTTCATGGAAAACTTTATGGTAGTTTTCTTTGTAGAAAATACCATCAGCTATAGTTCCATGATTATAAGAATTTCTACTTCCAGTATTAATAAAATTAAATTTTATAAAGTTATAACTTCCAACATCAAACTTAACTTTTTTTGCTTCAGATTCTTCAGTTAAAGATTCTTCATCTTTTGTTAAAACTTCTCAGTTTTCATTGTCATATGAACCTGATATTTCAAATTTCATTCCAGTTGCTTTCCCTCTAAAAGAAGGATTAACCCCATAGTAAGCTTCAAAATATTTATAATTTTTATTACTAATATCCACAATAGCAAAGTTGGGATTAACTGAATTATTTGCATGAGCCCCAATGCCTTTAATAAAGCTTTTATATTTTCCATTAATTTTTAATTCTAATTTTTGATTACCATAAGAAATATTTTTATTAATTTTATAAAAAGGTGTATTTACAAATTCAAGTTCATCTAAATAAATATATTCATCTTGAATATTAGGTTTTATAATCTCAATAATATCATTTATTTTCTCTTCATGATCTTCATTATTATTTGTATAATTTGAAGTTTCTATTTTATTATCTAGATTATCTATATTTTTATCGTTCTCATTAGTATCTTTATTAACATTTTCACGCGATGAAGTTTCTATTTTATTATCTAGATTTTTATTAATTTCATCAGGTACTTTATTAGTATTAACTTCTTTATTTTCGTTTGGTATTGAAGGTTTTCTATCATCAAAATTAACAGATTCACTTTCTTTTTTAAGAGTATGAACTCCAGGGTTAAAAGAAGAATTTGTTGCCACATCAGTTGAAACAGTATTCTCTTTTTTATTGTTATTTGAAGGGTTGCAACTTGCTATTACAAATGGAATAGATAAGTTCACAAGTCCTACATTTAACCAAAAAACTTTTTTATTTTTTTGCATTGTTTTCTCCTTTGGAAATGATTACACCATAATAATATCATCTATTTCAAAGTTGATTTTTAAGTAAAAAAATATATTAACGTCCTAAATAGTGCAAATAAATAAGTTTTTACTTTTTCTTTTATAAAGAAATCATATGTATAATGAAAAAAATATATCTCCAAATAATTCAATGAATAATTAAAGATATATAGATAAAAAAATAAATAGTTAAAAGTTGCTTTTTTTAATAAAAATGCATAAAAAAACGCGTTTGATCAGAACGGGTTTTTTGTTATACTAAACCTTTTGTTTTTAAGGTTTTAATGGTCTTTGCACTTACTCTTACAGTAACTCTTTGACCATCTAAATTTAACTTAATTTTTTGTAAGTTAACATTGAATTTTCTTTTGGTAGCGTTCAGTGCGTGTGAACGTTTGTTTCCTGTTTGTGGACCTCTACCAGTTAGTACGTCTACTCTTGACATTTTGAGCTCCTTTCATATTAGCTAATAATTGCTTTTAGATTATACCTTAAAATATTTTTTTCATAAGAACAAAATTGTTAATTTATTAAATAAAAATTGTTTATGAATCTATTATGTTTTAAATTGAATATTTTATGGTAAATGTTAAAATTAAAATATGAAAAAAGTAATACCAGTTAAACATGAAAAAATATGAGGTTATGAAATATGATTGTATTCGCCTTTAAAAGAAGCACCTACTCAATATGAAGATAAAAGCGGTTATGTTTCAAGAGGTCCTTTAATAAAAATTATTAAGGCTAATGACCCACTTTCAATACAAGTACATCCTGATAATGAACTAGCTAAGGAATTAGAAAATCAAGACAATGGAAAAAGTGAATCTTGATTAGTTTTAGATTGTAATGAAAAAAGTGAATTAGTAGTGGGTCTTAATAATCATGACCAAAAAGTTATAGAACAAGCTCTTCAAAATAAAACCATAGACAAATACCTAAAAGTTATTAAGCCAAAAATTGGACAATTTATAGATATTCCAGCCGGCCTGGTTCATGGAATAGGAAGACCAAACGCTTCCGGAATCACAGTTCTTGAGGTTCAACAACCATCTGATGTTACATATAGATTTTGAGATTATAACCGAAAAGATAAGAATGGTAATTTTAGAGATTTACATGTAAATAAAGCTCTAAAATCAATTAAAGATCTTAATTACAAAGTTAAACCTTCAATAGAAAATGAAACATTAATTTATAAAACAGAATACTACAAATTGCACTTATTAAGTGATGTAAAAGTTGCTCCAAGTGATGGTGTTGCTATCATTAATTCTAACGATGAATATTTTGCAGAAGAAATTTTAAAGGATGAAAAACTTAATAAAGATACAGTATTTTTTGTAGAAGAAATTTAGAAATCAAAAAACCACATTTGCCTTGTGCATAGTGGTTTTTATTTTTTAAAAATAAATGTTTTTCTAAAAATTAGTTGTTTTTGAAAATGTAAAAATCAAGTTAATTTAAGCATTTTATAACATTAAAATCACAATTTTACTTATAAAAAAATCTCATCATTATTATATTGATGAGATTATAAATTATAGATCGATGTTCTTTACGTATTTTGCATTCTTTTCTATAAATTCTCTTCTTGGTTCAACATTTTCACCCATAAGAGTTGAGAATGCTCAATCTGCTTTATAAGCATCTTCTATTTGAACCTGAAGCATTTTTCTGTTTTTAGGATCCATTGTGGTTTCTCACAATTGTTCTGGATCCATTTCTCCAAGTCCTTTGTAACGTTGAATATTGATTTTTTGTGTTGGATTTAACTTTGTAATAATTTCGTCTTTTTGAGCGTCGTTATATGCATATTCAACTGTTTTATTTTGTTGAATTTTATAAAGTGGTGGTTGAGCAATGTAGATAAAACCATATTCAATTAGTGGTTTAAAATAACGGTAGAAGAAGGTTAATAACAACGTTCTAATGTGAGCTCCATCAACGTCAGCATCGGTCATTATAACAATTTTATGATACCTTAATTTATTGATATTAAACGTATCACCTAAACTTGTACCAAGCGCTGTTACAAGCGACATAATTTCTTCATTATTAACAACCCTATCTTGTCTTGCTCTTTCTACATTAAGCACCTTTCCTCTAAGTGGTAAAATAGCTTGTGTATTTCTATCTCTTCCCATTTTAGCACTACCACCAGCTGAATTACCTTCGACTAAATATAATTCTGAAACTTCTGCATTCTTTGAAGCACAATCAGCTAATTTTCCAGGAAGACCTCCATTGTCAAATGCACTTTTTCTTTTTGCATTATCTCTAGCTGCATTAGCAGCAAGTCTTCCTTTACGAGCATAAACCGCATTTTCTATTATCTTTTTAGATAGAACGGGATTTTCATTTAACAGTCTTTCGAATACTTCTGAAAACACTTTATTAACGGCCATTCTAGCATCCTTAGAACCAAGTTTACCTTTAGTTTGACCTTCGAATTGTGGATCTGGATGTTTTACCGAAATAATTGCTGTAAGCCCTTCGGTTAGATCTTCTCTTGAAAATTTTTCTGCTTCATTTTTAATTATTCCGTTTTCAATTGCATAATTATTCACAATTCTCATAACTGAATCGTAGAAACCAGAAACATGAGTTCCACCTTCATGAGTAGCAATGTTATTTGCATATGAAATAATATTGCTTCTAGGAAAATCACTTAAATATTGTGCCGCTATTTCAACACCAATACTTCTTTCGTTTCCATTGTGAACTGATAAATATGTTCCTTCTGCGAAAATAACTTCCTGGTTGATTGGTGTATAACCTTCATTTAACTCATTAACATAGTCAATAATTCCATTGTCAAATTTGAATTCTTCATAAGTATTGTCTCTTAAATCTTTAACACTTACAAAAAGTCCTTTGTTAAGGTGTGCAATTTGCTTAGCATGGTCGACAACAAGTTCTTTATCAAAAGGAACTTTTTCCATAATGGTAAAATCTGGATGAAATTCAATTTTGGTTCCGCTTGAATCACCTTCATATGTTCCTATAACTTCTGTTGATTTAATAGTAACACCACCATTAGCAAACTCAGCAAAGTGAATTTTTCCTTCTCTTTTTACTCAAGCCTTCATTGAATCACTAAGTGCGTTAACTACACTAGCCCCAACTCCGTGAAGTCCTCCTGAAACCTTGTAAGCATTGCTTTCAAATTTTCCTCCGGCATTAAGTTTTGTTAAAACAACTTCAAGAGCGCTTATTCCAAAACGCTCATGTATTCCAACCGGAATTCCACGCCCATTATCTTCAACTATTATTCTATCATCATCAGTTATTGTGATTTGAATTATATTAGCAAAACCAGCCATAGCTTCATCAACTGAGTTATCTACAATTTCTCAAATCATATGGTGTAGCCCATCTTTCGAAGTTGTACCAATGTACATACCAGGTCTTCTTCTAACGTGTTCTAAACCTTCTAGAAATTTGATATTACTTGCTTCATAATTATTGTTTTTTTCCATAGTTCCACCTTTTGAAATATTATTTATATTATATATTAAATAAGCAAATTCATCATACTTAAATATAAGAAAATTATAGTTATTAAATGATAGAAAAATATAATTATGAAAGTTTTTTTCATTCTTTCCTTTCGGATTTTGCTACTTAATAAAAAAACACAGATTAACTGTGTTTGTAAAATTAAGCTCTAGCTTTTTTTGTAATTAATGCAACAATTAATAACATAGCTAATCCACTTAGTACTATTCCTAAAATTAACATAGCTGTTTTTAGTTTACTATCTGGTTTAAGTTTTGATAATCTATCACTAATTAAGTTTTTCAATTGTTCATTAGATGAAGGACTTTCATTAAGAACCTTTAATGAAGGGTCTAATTCTTTAGAATCTTTTAATGTAAGTTTTTTATTCTCTTTATCTAAACTATTTACTTTATCATTAAAGTTATTGTAATTATCAACTACTTTACTTAATTCTTGGTATTCTTCATCGCTCATATTAGCTTTTAAGAAATCAAAAGTATTCATATCAATATTTTTGTGATTAATAGCATGATCATTTACAATTGAATTTATAAGTTTCTTATTAACTTCTGCTTTATCTGCTAAATATTTATCATGTGTTTCAACACCACCTTTATTATCAATAAAGGTTTTATATGATTCTTTTAAGTCGGTTAATAAAGCTTCATTATCTTTATTGTTTTTACCAATCGAATCTTTTATTGATGCATAAATACTATCAATATCTGTTTGTGCTTTATCGTATGCTTGTTTTTTAAGTTCTTTATCCTTGGCATCACCTTCTTCAATAGCTTTTTTATCAATAAGATATTGTTTCTTAGATTCAAGTTTTTGTTTTTCACTCGATAGGGCAGTTTGAACTTCAGGGTTTTTAGAATCGAGATCCTTAAGAGCAGCTTCTATGCTTGTTAAATCATTATAGTCTAATGTATTATCTGCTTTATTTAGTAATTGGTCATGAGTTTGTTTGAATAATTTAATTTGCTCATCATTTTGTACTTTTTTTGCTTCAGCATCTTTTTTGTCAAGAAGATATTGTTTTTGTGCATCAAGTTTTTGTTTTTGTTCAGCAAGAGCAGTTTTAACTTCTTGGGTTTTAGATTCAAATTCTTTAAGGGCGGCTTCAACTGTTTCTAAATCATTTATGCTTAAAACATCATTTGTTTTATCAACCAAAGTTTGATATTTTTCTTTAAATGATTTAATTTGTTCTTCATTAGATAATTTATTTGTTTCAAAGTTCTCTTTATCTGCTTTAGCAGTTTCTAGATTTTTTTCAATTGTTGTAGAAACCTCTTTTAACTTTTCCTTAACCAATGGATCTAAATTATCATATTCTGTTTTTGCTTCGGTCAATTTATCTAAAGCATCTTTATTTATAGAATTACCATTTTCTGTTGTAACGGTATTGAATTTAGCTTTAAAATCTTCTGCTAGTTTTGTTGTAACTGTATCAATTTTTTCTTTAGATTCTGTTGCTTTTTTATTTAGTAATTCTTGTATTTTAACTTTTTCTTCTTCTGAATATAAGTTTCCTGTGTTAGTTAAAACGGATGCAATTTCAGCTTCCACTGAAGTGTTGAAATTTTTAAGTTTTGATAAATCTTCATTATTTGAATTAGATGTTGCAAGAATTTCAGCAACTTTTTTAAAACTATCAATTTTTGGTTGTTTTTTGTTTGATGATTTTACTAAGAGAGGTTTTATAATATGTGATACATGCTTATTAGATGCCAAATCATTTTTATTGTTATCTAGCTTATTTATTTCTTCCAATGTAAGTGATGTTATATCGGATTTTGATTTTGATCATATTTTTAAAACTTCTTCTATTTCATTTATTCCTTGTTCAGCCAATTTTTTTTCACCATCCTTAAACCATGAATTTACATATTTTATAACATCTTGATCATTCTTATCAAATTGTTCATCATTATGAATTGATTTTGCAATTTTTTTAAGAACTGGAATTTCATTTATATGAATTTCTGTATATTTTTTAAGTAAATCAGCAGCTAAATAAGTATATGGGTTTATCCCATTAAATTTATTATCATATTTCATTATTTTTTCATAAAAAACATTAAGTTCATTGATTTTTTCATCAAGTACATTTATTTCGATTTCTGTTGAATTAATTAACTTTATCAATTCTTCTCTCTTGTTTGCCATAGGTAAGAATATATCCATTAAAATAGGTTTTACAAAATAATAAACATCATTTTCGCCCATATTGGTAAAAAAGTTTGATATAGTAACGTATTTTTCTGATGTGTATACCTCAAATGAGTTAATTGTTCACTCAGAGAATAATCTTTCAGATAAATCTTTATAAAATTTAAAATATCCTTGATCAAGAGCGTTTTTACCTTCAGCTTGATGAACAACGTTTCTGATTTTACGGGTCAATAATCTTTTTAATTCATCATTTCTTCCAGAATCTCCACCTTCTACAATATTTTCTGAGAATTTTTGACCAACTTTAGATAATTCTTCTTTTATGCCATTTGTATTATTTAGCATCTCGTTTGTATACAAATTCTCAAAAACATCTAAATTATTTTTATCAAAAAAGAATTCCATATTTAGTTGATGCACTTTAGTATGAACATCATTTTTACCAGATTCTTCTAAAAGTTTATTAAAATAAAAATCCATATATTTAAATTCTAAATCTTGATTAAATCTATCGTTAAATAAACCACCCATCAATGTTACATATTTAATAAGTCTACTCTTAAGAACTTCATAGAAAAACCATGTTTGTTTTTCACCGCTTTCAAATAAAGTTATCAATGACTTTATTTTTTCTTTAATTTCATCCAAATTATAACTATAAAAAGCAACATTTCAAAGATTGTTTATAGTTTGCTTGTTATTTGCAACCAAATACATACTTGGAATTTTCGATGAACTAACAATAGAAAGTTCAGGATCATTATAGATAATCTTACCACTAAATAATTGTTTGTATAAAAACGATGAATATATATTCAAATAATAAAGTTCTTTCTTATTCTTATCATATGTATTTAATGATGTAATAAAATTACTTCAATTTTTATCAAAATCTCTATAACCATTTAATTCGGATATTAGAGTTTGTGCATAGTTTTCACCATTTATTTTTTTATTTGTAAGATTTAATTTTTCTAATTCTAAGTTAAATTTTACAAATTCATTCAAAATTGAAAAGTTAAAATTTTCATCCACTGATGTAATTTGGTCATCATTGGTTTTATTACTATTATTAATATAATAACTTGAAAATGAAAAGTAATTTAGTCATCTCTCTTTCTTTTGTTCGTCTGTACTAAGATTTGAAAAAATCTTTACCTTACCACTATCGTCTAAAAAACCATTACTTATATTTATTGTATTTTCAAAATAAAACTTTAACAATTCAGTTAATGTTGCAGTTTCACTTTTCTCTAGTTCAGATGCTCTTGCAATAATATTGTTGGCACCTTCTACATTACTTAATGTAGTTATAAGTTTACTTAACTCAACCTTAAGCTTATCTATGTATGTTTTTCTCAATTCACTTCTTTTAAGAATTTCAAATTTACCATTGTTTGCAAAACTTGATACCTTTTGTGCTTCATTTGTTGGTGTTGCATCAGTGTTAGTAGCGGTAGCATCTGTTGCTGATATGGAAGCGATCAATGCACTAGTTGCTAAAAGACTACTTCCTATTAATAATATTTTTTTCATATTTGTTTTTCCTTTATTTAAATAAAATATGTTGTTATTATATACATACAATTTAACATAGAATATTTAATTAAAAATATTCATTTAAAGGATTATTCATTTAAAAATAGCACTTTTTTTTTATTATTTTCATTTATTTTTTCAAGTTATTTAGGAATTAAAAAAGTAGGAATTTACCTACTTTAAAATTTCTTTTATTCAACATTCATTTTTTCATCTATCTTTTCAAGTTTTTTTATTGTTTTAGCAAGCGTATCATAAGCATTGGTCCTACTTGTTGCAAGTATTTGAGCTATTTCTCCATATGAAAGATCCTCAAAGTAAAATAACTGAAAAACTTGACTTTGTGACTGAGTTAGAAACGAAGAATACTTCTCATATAGTTTTGTATACTTTTCAATACTTTCAATACTTTTTCTATTTTCCATTATTTTCGATTAAATCCTTAGTCATTTGATATATGAATAGATCAAGATCGAATTCTTGTAAATCATCAAGTTTTTCACCAAGGCCAAGAAGTTTAACATTTAAATCAAATTCATCTTTTATTGATATTACAATTCCACCTTTAGAAGTCCCATCCATTTTAGTAAGAATTATTCCACTTAATTGACAAACTTCTTTAAATACTTTGGCTTGACTCAATCCATTTTGACCAGTTGTTCCATCTAAAACCAATAATGCTTCATGCGGGGCATCAGGAACAAATTTTCTAATTACTCCAAACATTTTTTCTAACTCTTTCATTAAGTTAATTTTATTTTGAAGTCTTCCTGCTGTATCAATTATTAATAAATCATAATAGTTATTTTTTGCATATTCAAGACCTTTAAAAACAACAGAAGATGGATCTGCACCTTCCTTATCTGGTTTAACTATGTCAACACCAATTTTATTGGCTCACACAGAAAGTTGATCAACAGCACCGGCTCTAAAAGTATCGGCAGCTGCAATAACAACTTTTTTACCTTGCATTTTATATCTGTGCGCCAATTTTGCAATAGATGTAGTTTTACCTGAACCATTAACTCCAACCATAACAAAGACATTAAGTCTTTCGTTCTTAAAATTAAGATTAGTATTAACTATTGTTTTATTTGTATAAATTAAAAACATTTGATCAGCAACTATCTCACCAATCATTTTAGGATCATCAATATTATTTGTTTTGACTTCTTTTTTAATTTTTTCAATTATCTTAAATACTAGATCAGTATTAATATCTGACATTATTAATACTTCTTCTAGTTCATCAAAATATTCATCATCAATTTTTTTATATTTATTTTGTAATTCAAGAAGTTTTTTACCAAATGATGAGGAACGAGAAAGTCCTGTTTCGTACTTCTCCATTTCTTTTGATTTAAGAAGTTTTTTAACTTCTTTTTCTTCATTAAGCTGTGTTAGCTCTTCTATGTCTTTGTTATTTTTTCCAAATAACTTATCTTTTAGTCTTTTAAAAATTCCCATAATATATATTTTAATACTTAATTAATAATATAAAATTAAATTTATGGATAATAAAAATATAACATTGGATGAATTGATAGATTTTAATATTTCAAATAGCAAAATCATTAATAAAGAATATGCATGAATAAAAAATGTCTTTAAAGATTTCGATTACAAAAGAACTTCAAGTCTTCCTAAAAAAATCAAATACAAAAACAATATTATCAATAGAGACACATTAGTTGTCTCAAATTTAACAACTATCAAGTCAATTCTTCATGAAATGAAACTACTTAATTCAAAACATGTTTTTTTCATGGATAATTATTCATATCGTAATCACGATATCGATGATGTTATTTTAACCTTAAAAGGTAATAATAATTTAGCAGAAAACGGAAACGAATTAATAGATTTAACTAAAACTACAAGAGTTGTTATTAATAAAATAAAAATTTAATATAATTAATAATATTTTATAGGATTTGGGGTAAGTATGAATAAGGTAAATATCGCTATAGATGGACCAGCAGGTGCTGGAAAATCTACAGTTTCAAAAGAGATTGCTAGGAGATTAAATTACACTTTTATTAATAGTGGAAGCATGTACAGAGCTATAGCTTATAATGCAATTATGAATAATGTTGATTTAAATATCGAAGAAGAAGTTAATAAAACATTAAAAAAAGGAATGATTGAATTAAAACTTGATGAAAGCGTCTGACTTAATGGAAAAGATGTGTCTAACTTAATAAGAGCAGAACATATTTCTCGCTCATCAGCTATTGTTGCAAAATATCAACAAGTGCGTAATTTTGTTGTCGATTATATACATAATATGACCAAAACATCTAAAGGTTTTATAATGGATGGAAGAGATACAACATTCAAATTAATGCCACATGCAGAAGTAAAAATTTTCTTGTGAGCAGACGCTAAAGAAAGAGCAAAAAGAAGATATTTACAAAATGAATCGCTTGGGTTTCAGACAAGTTTAGAAGAAGTTTTACTTGATGTAAAACATCGCGATGAACAAGACATGAACCGCAAGGTTGATCCACTTCACAAAACAGAAGATGCGACACTAATAGATTGTACTTTTATGAACTTTGAAGAAGTAGTAAATAAAATAATAGAATTGGTGAATACAACTGCTACAAAGGTAAATAATGAAAAATAAAATTGCAATAATAGGAAAGCCAAATGTTGGAAAAAGCACTTTTTTCAATAGACTTATTGGTAAGAAAATTTCAATAGTTTATGACCAACCAGGCGTTACAAGAGATAGACTTTATGAAAACATTGAATGATGTGGTAGAGTTATAAAGATGATTGATACTGGTGGAATTGAAATTGAAAATAAACCATTCCAAGAACAAATCCAAATCCAAGCCAAAATTGCAATTGATGAAGCTGATGTTATTATTTTTATTTTCGATGGAACAAGCGAAATTACTAATGATGATTTGTTTATAATGAACATTTTAAGAAAGAGTAATAAACAAATAATTGCAGTAGCTAATAAACTCGAATCAAATCAGGACTTTGATTATTCATGATATAAATTAGGGGTTGAAAAAATATATGCAATTTCTGCTCTTCATGGAGAAGGTGTTGGAGAAGTATTAGATGAATGTGTTAAACATCTCGACTTTACAGATAAGCAAGAAGATGAAGAATTCAAACTTTCTATTATCGGAAAACCTAATGCCGGTAAAAGTTCGCTTCTTAACAATCTAGCCAAAGAAAATCGTTCGATAGTTTCTGAAATAGCTGGAACCACTCGTGATTCTGTCAAATCAACGGTTCAGATTAATGGACAAAAATATAACATTATTGATACAGCTGGAATAATGAGAAAAAGTAGATTGGTTGAAAGTGTTGATCATTATGCTTTAATGAGAGCGATGAATTCTTTAAATGAAGCTGATTTATCTCTAATCATCGTAGATGCAACAAGTGATATCAGTCACTTCGATTCAAGAATAATTGGTTATGCTTTAGAAAATCAAAAACCAATTATAGTTGTAATTAATAAATGAGATTTGGTTGAAAAAGAAACAAACACTATGGCCGAATATGAAAAGAATTTGCGCTTTAAGTTTCATTTTGTTCCATGAGTTCCATTTGTATTTATCTCTGCTAAATTTAATCAAAGAATAGAAAAATTAATTAAAACAATCGAACAAGTTAGAACCAATTTAAACAGAGACATTAAACCTGCTCTTTTATCTAAATTTATAATGGAAACTCAAATGATACAACCTGCAGCACCATATAATGGTGGTAGGTTAAATATCTATTTTGTAAGAAAAACATTGGATAAAATTCCAACATTTGTTTTTTACGTAAATAACAAAAAATTTATACACTTTTCATATGAAAGACACCTTGAAAATCAAATACGTTCAACATTTGATTTTACTGGATGTCCTATAAGACTTCAATTCAAGAATAAAAGTGGGTTAGAGTAATTTAAGAATCAATATTAAAACCTTCATATTTTATAAAAACTAACTTAAAAATAACTTTTATAATATTACTATCTATTTACATATGTTCTTCTATAACAATATCCTTTTGTTAGGATATTGTTTTTTCTTCATCTTTTAATTGCTCAAATGGTTTTTTAAATACAACCTTATCAAAGAAAGTTTTATAGGATCAATTAAGTTATTATTATTTTTTAAGGTTTGTCGACTTTAAACATTTTTTGTTTTCTAAAATAATTAATCTGGCATGATTTTCAGAATCATCTTGATTAATAAAATTTAATGAATAAATATATTTAGACATTTTTTTCAAAATAATTTCTTTACTTTTAACCCAAATCTTTAGTTAATTGAACAGGTACTACTTTATCTATTTGTTTATATTGCAAAGAAATTAAACATATAAATTCTCACTCATCAAGAAAACTTTGGATTCTTGCTCTTTTGTGCTACTACGTAGTCAAATGTGTTTTGAAATTTTATAATTTACATGATAACTCGGTTCTCATAAACATTCATAATTATTTCAAAAGTTTTTCTAGAATCTTGTGTTTTTAGCACTATAACATTTTCAAATATAAATGCATAAGATTTTATTTTTTAAAAAAGTTGCATAACGATAAAAAAACAATGTACATCCCACATTATTTAAACCTAACCTTTTGCCCACATAAGAAAAATATTATCAAGAAGCCAAATTTGTTAAGAAATCTAATCCACTAATTTTTAATTCAAATAATTTTATCAAGTCTTCATTAGATATTTTCTCAACATTGCCATGAATTATGTTTCGATTTTGATTATTTTTCTTTAATAGACTAGATTGCATTGTAGTAAAAATTGAATAAAATATTTTATTTATTTTGCATTACTATTTTTTTATTATTTAATATATAATAAAGAAAATATTAGGAGGATCACATGATCAAGGCAAGAAAGAAAAAAATAATTATCATTAGTTCAACAGTAGCTGGTGCATTGGTTCTGCCACAAGTAGTTGCTGCACCATTTTACATTTCAAAAAATAATGACAAGGTAAATCTAAATGTAATGTTTAGAGTTTTACCTGACAACAATATTATTGAAAATGGTAAAGTTGATCCAACCAACAGTTTATCAAACATTGATAATCATCTAGAAATAATACCTCCTGAAAAAGAAGTACCGGTTGTTGTTCCTAAGATCGAACCAAAAGATCCTGAAAAAGAAGAAATAGTAACAAGTGTTGAACCTGAAAAAGTTGAAGAAAAAACTAAGGAAGATGAAAACGTAGCCATCATTCCTAAAGAAGAAGTTAAACCTGAAGAAGAAGTAAAGCCAGTTGAAGAACCAAAAGTTGAAAAACCGGTTGAAGAAAAAAAAGAAGAAGTTAATAAAGAACCAGTTGAAGAAAAAGCTCTTGATAAATCTAGACCCGATCCTAAACCTAAAGACGTTGTTATTGATTATGACGGATTAAAACTTAATGCAAATATCACTGAGCAACCAGAACGTACAAAATACAAAAGTGACGTTGATAATAGAATAGCAAATAGAGTTGATTATATAAACAACACTGTTCCAGATATTAATCACGTTGATTTAACAAAAGAATATGTAGGAAATAACCGTGGAAAAGTTATTGAAAAAACAACACGAGAGGCAAAAAATCTTTCAAACATTCTAAACGTTGGTGATTCTCCAATGTTTAATACAGAAAAATGGTTTAATGATAATCCTTCTGCAAGAAATAAATTTGCTGCATTTGAGCCATTTTTAAAGAGACCTGATATTAAAAACTGAATTAAAGATAGCGCTCAAAATGACTTTGACAAGAAAAAAGAAGAATTCAAAGATAAGAAATATCAATGATATGGTTGATTGCTAGATAACATAGAATGAAGCAAAATAAAAGATTCAAAAACAATGCATGATTACCTTGAAAAAGGTATGACCACAGATCCAAACAATGTTTATATAGATGCTAATGGTGAATTTAATTCATATGCATTTAGTCCACTTCCTGGATATAATGCAGTTACATCTAGAATGGAAAGAGATAATACAACCAAGAGAACGTTTGGATATAAATCATGATATACGAGAAGTCCAAAAAGCATTAGAGATGGAAAATATGAAGGTTGAGAAAAAACTAACGTTACTTCAACTGAGGAATTTAAAACTTTTGGACTTGATGGAATTGATGGAATTGAAATCTTTAAAATGACTAATAATGATGGTACTTTTGCTAAAAATAACAATGGATTTGTTGTTGAAATTGACGTGTCAAAACGTGATGCTTATAACAAAACACTATCATTAATAAACCAATTAAAAAGTGCAGGTAAAAAGATTACATCATACCGTTTATTTAATATGGGATTAAATGATCACAATCAAAAATTCAAGGAAATTTTAAGTGCATTACCTGATAAACTTCCTCAACTTGAACTATTCTTTGAGCATGAAAACACCGAAGCTTTAATTGCTCTTGAAGATAAAGAAATTGACGAATTAAGCATGTACACATCAAGAAACAGTTTAACTGATGAATGAAGTATTAACCCATTTGCACTTAGAGGAGTTGCTTACATTAATACACTTGACTATAACGTTTCAAGTTCTTACAGCAAGTTTGATAAGATTGATACAAGAATTACTTTTGATAAAATTGCATTTGACCCAGTTAACTATACACACGGTTCACAAGATGCATATAGAGAAATTAATCTTGGATTAAGAATGGTCTACTTAGTTAGAAATAATGAACCATTCTTCCAAGGAAGTTTTGGTCCAGGAACAAGACCTGACCATTCTGAAGGTGGAAATAGTTATCCAACAGGACTTGATTTATCAAGAATTCATGAACTTAAAAGTCTTAGAGGTCTTCAATTCTCATTTATTAAAGAAGGTAAGAGATTTGACAGAAAAGTTAGAAGACTTGTTTTATGAAGTGATACAAAAGACTTCAAAATTAGTGCAGATGAAATGAATGAAAGTCAATTTACAAAAGTTATGCATTTAGACGGACCTCCTAACCCTGGTGAAATAAGACTTAAATTCAACGGTTATAAAAACGTTAATGCAATTCACCTAACAGGTAAAAATGCATTAAACGGAGAAGGATTAAGCAACCTTGAAACATTCTATAGAGAATTAGGTAGAGGAATGTTTAGTAAGGTAATTGTTGATCCAGGAAATCAAGCTTTATATAATCAACTACAAAGAGCCGGTTATACGGTTGCTTGAAGAACAGCGGATGATGACCTCGGAGATTTTAACTAATTTATACAAAAAAATGGCCTTGTGCTGTTTTTTTGTTTTATTTAAAAAATAATTTGCTAAAAAACAAACTTTTATATTATAATAGATTAGCAAATGGCGGACGTGGTGAAGCGGTTAACACAGCGGGTTGTGGTCCCGTCACGCGCGGGTTCGAATCCCGTCGTCCGCCCCATATCATTAAAACAACATAAAAGTTGTTTTTTTGTTTATCTTATAGTTTATAATATAAAAATGAACCAAAAAGTTATCGATAAATACCAAGAATTAATTGCTAAAATTAAGCAATATAATAATGAATATTACAACTTAGATCAACCAAGTGTTTCTGATGCAGAATACGATGCTTTGTATAAGGAATTACTTGAAATAGAAAAACAAAACCCTAAAATAATAAATCAAGATTCACCGAGTCAAATAATTGGTGGATTTGCATCAAGCAAATTCAGCAAATACACTCACCAAAAGTTAATGCTATCCTTAGATAAGGCTACTCATTTTGACGAAATAACAAAGTTTTATAATGATATTTTTAAAGTAATCAAAACTGATAATAAAGGTTTTTTTCTAGAACCTAAGGTTGATGGTTTATCAATATCATTACATTATGAAAATGGAATTTTACAAAGAGCAGTAACACGTGGAGATGGGCTGGTTGGAGAAGATGTTAGTGAGAATGTTTTGCAAATAAAAGAAGTGAAACACAAAATTGCATATAAAAAACCAATTGAAATCCGTGGTGAAATTTATTTATCGAAAGAAAATTTCAATAAACTTAATAAAAAAATTGAAGATCAAGGTTTAAAAAGTTTTGCTAATCCAAGAAACGCTGCTTCAGGAACGTTACGCCAATTAGATAAAAATATAGTTAGAGAAAGAAACTTAGGAATTGTTTTGTATGAATTGGTTGATCCGCTTGTTCATAAAATAACAAGCCAAGATCAAAGCATCAGTTTTATTAATCAGTTAGGCTTTCCTACTCAAAAAAATAATAAATTACTTTATGAACTTGATGACATATTAAACTATATTGAAGAATTTGGAGAAATCAAAAACAATTTAGATTATGATTGTGATGGTTTAGTTATAAAATATAACGATATAGAGCAATGGAAACTACTTGGTTTTACCTCAAAATTTCCTAAATATGCCATTGCGTATAAATATCAAGTTGAAGAGGCAATTACAAGAATTAATAAAATAAGCATTTCTACAGGAAGAACAGGAAAAATAAACTACCTAGCCCATGTAGAACCAGTTGAATTAAATCAAAGTATAGTAAGTAAAGCAACTTTGCATAATTACAATTATATTGAAGAGTTAAACTTAAATATCGGTGATGATGTTGTTATTATTAAAGCGGGTGAAATAATTCCTAAGGTTAGAGAATTAAAACAAAAAAAATCAATTGGTGTTTTTCCGAAACTTATAAATTGTTTGTCATGTAAAAGTAAACTGGAATACATTGATGATAATTTAGAACAATATTGCCTTAACAAAAATTGTCAAGAGAAAATTATTAATTCACTTATTTATTTTGCTTCAAAACCTTGTTTAGATATAAAAGGAATGGGTGATAAAGTTGTTAAAATATTGTATGAAAATGGTTTGGTTTTAGAAATTAAAGACTTCTTTGAGTTGCACAATAAAAGAGATAAAATGTTGCAACTTCCTAGCTTTAAAGAAAAGAAAGTTGATAATCTTATAAACGCTATTGAAACAATTAAAAAAGCACAATTACACAAGGTAATTATAGCTCTAGGAATGAAGAATATCGGGACAAGATCTTCAAAATTAATATCAACAAAAATAAATAAACTAAGTGATTTATTAACCTATAATATAGATGAATTAGAAAATATAGATGATATTGGTCCTAAGTCAATTGCTTCAATAAAAGAATTTTTAAGTGAAGATAAAAATAAAGAATTAATTACTTTCCTAGATAACTATTTTATCCAAGTAAACGATTCTTCTATTGGGAATAAATTGGTAAATTTAAGTTTTTCGATTACAGGTACATTACTAAAACCAAGAGACTATTTTGTTGATTTAATTGAGAAGAATGGTGGTCAATTTCATAAGTTGCCTACTTCTAAAACAAATTACTTAATCGTTGGTGAAAATCCCGGATCCGCAAAAATAAACAAAGCAAAAATTTTAGGAACACAAGTAATAACTATTGATGAATTCGAAAAAATGATTTAAAAAAAATAGCGCTTGTGTTGCTATTTTTTTTAAAATTTATCATCTCATAGAATTGATTTTTCTATTCAAGATTCTAATATTTCTTTTGGATAATATTCATATCCTTTTTCAATAATTGCATTACCTTTAATAACCATATGTGTAGGAACTCTTAAAATTTGTCATTTGTTATCCGGGTTTCTAAATAATTGGGCTTCTTCTGCATCAACTTTTAAAAATGTTATATTTTTATTGTTTTCATATTTTGATGAAATTTCATTAACAACAGGAGCCATCATTTTACAGTCATTACATCATTTTGTTGTGAATTCCAGAAAAATAATGTGGTCCTCTGAATTAGTATCAATTTTTTTTAGGACTTCATTCCACTCATATTCTTTAATCATTTTTATCCTTCTTATCTCCAATAAATACTTTATCTAGGAATTTTTCCATTTGATCAATATTATTTTTGGTATATGTATTATCTTCATTATCATTTTGTTCAAAAGTTATTTCGCTTTTTTTAGCAAATATTTTATTATCAATTTCATCTAATTCACCTACTGGTTTATCGATTACGTCATTTTTATTTGTCTCTTGAGTTAATTTAATTTCTTGACTCTTGCTTTTTAAGTTACTTTGCTTAATTTCTTTTGTATTAGATATTTTTTCGTTTGATATTTCTTGGGTATCATCAAGTTCAACAAATCAAGAATCTTCATTTTCTTCAAGCAGTTTTAAATCACTTTCTTTATCTTCATTTTTAGTTAAAATTTCAGCTGGTTTTTCAATAAAATCAACCTTCTTTTCTTCCTTAACAAGCGAACTTTCGAGTTCATCTTTTGTTAAGGTTGAAATATCTTTTGTTTTTAAATCATTCTTAATTAATTTAATATAAGTTGGAGATTCTTCATCATAAAAGACATCATCTTTTGATTTTAAATTTGCATCATTTTTAACATTCTCTTCATCGATTTGAATATAAGAATTTTTTCGCTCAAAAGCTATTGTTTCAAGAATAATGTTTTTGGTTTGATACTTAGAGATATCACTTTCAACTTCTTGTGTGGTATAACCTTTAAGTTTTTCAAATGTTAGATCATAGTTTAATTTATCAATGTTTAAAAAGACTTGTTTTTCTAAATCTTTGAATGAAATATCTTCATATTTAATTTTCAATTCTCTGCCACTTTGTATTAAGAACTCAAAATACATTTGAATTTCTATAGTTAGATAATATGTTGAATTTCTGTGAGACATATTTTTTATTAATTTTGTAATAGGTAATTTAAATGAATAATATTTAAAAAAGTTTTTAGTTCCATTAAACAATAATTGTCATATCGCAAAAGCGATAATTAATAGAATAACAATAATAGGAAGGATTGGAGAAAGAGTTGGATAATATAAAATGTTGTAAATACTATCAAGCATAAAACCTATATTGTTATTAACGTTTGGTCCATCGATTGTAAATCTTGCATATCAACCGTTAACAAAAAGTGACTTTAAATTCTCAGGTGTTGGGTCGAATGAAAAAGCAGAATTAAACTTAAAATAATAAGCAATGTGCAACGATAAACTAAGCACCAAGAATAAACACATCAATAAAATAAAATAATTCTTTTTTATGACATTTATGTTTGTTTTTCTAAGTCTATTAAAATGCGCAAATGACTTGTTCTTAGTAAAATAAGAAAAAAAACTGATACAAAAATACATATATCCTATAACTGCAAAAAGGTAAATTAAATTACCAAAAAGCAATCCTATCGAATACTTATAGAATGACTCAAGTCAGGTTCCTTGACTTCTAGACATTAGTATGAAAAAAACAACTATTAAGTTAAATACAACGAACTTAATAATTTCAAAAGCATAATTTGTTTTTGGAGTAAGAACTCTGTTAGCTTCTGGAATTTTTTCTACAAAAGAAACTCCAAGCTTTGAATAAACATCTCTTTTATTTTTTATCATCTTTGTCCTCATCTAATATTATAAAGAATTAAATGTTAAAGCAACCATTGGTTCTTTATCTGTTATTTTGAAAACTTTTTTTCTAATTATTTTTCTTAATCTTTCTTGTAAATCTCTTAAACCATTGAATTTTTCGGCTCTAATAGTTTGAATAATAATTGAATTAATCGTTTCAGTAATCAATACTTTTTCTTCTTTATCTATTACACCAACAAAATTAATGTGTATTTTACCAACCATTTCTTTTATTCTTGGGTTATATAAAACAGAAATTAGAATAATTCCTTCACGACCTAAACTTTCTCTTTCTGTAATTACTTCAGGTGAAATATCACCAACACCAAAACCGTCAATTATGGTATCACCAACCGGTTTTATTTTTCCATTAACTGAAAAAAGCTTGTCTCCAACAAAATGTGCTATTTTTCCATTTTGTAAAATAATGCAACTGTTGTCAGTTATTTTAGTAGCTTTTTTTACATATCTAGACACATCTACTAAATATCTATATAATCCCTGAACAGGAATTAAATATTTTGGATCAAGAGTATTAACTAGATTAATTAAATCTTGTCTTGCTGGTTTATGTTTGTAATATTCATCTAAAGAAACTTCGACAATTTTAGGAGTAATTCTAGCTACATCATCAAGTGCGACTGCAGCTAATGATTCAAGTCCGTTGATTGGAGGGGCAATCATTATAACAATATCTGTTTTTTTTAATTTTAAAAAAACGTCATTATTGTCTGTAATTCTTAAAAATCTTGAATAAAGTCTTTCAACAGCACCAGTTACAAGAATAACAGCATTAGGGTGTTTTGAAATAGTTTTATAATCAACTATTACTGGTAATTCTAATGTTGGATTTACTAATTTAACTAAATGAAGTAATTGTCCATATGTTTTTCCATATGTAACTACTGGGCGATTGTGTTTTCTGGCTAAATCTAAAATTTCATGAATTGAAGCCATTTCTTCATCATATGCACCAATGATAATTCTCTCTTTTTCAGTTGCTGTTTCGAAAACGTTTTTTATATTTTTTGGTAATCCTATTTTATCAATTGCTCTTCCAGAGTAATTGGAATATCCAGCGTCAGCCACTAATGCTAAAAGATTTCTTTTCATTAAACTTTTTTTAATATCTTCATATGATGTTTTTCCATAAATTCCTAAATCACCTTCAACAAAGTTAAAAATGAAAATTACATCACCATCAGGTGTTTCAAAATCAAGTCCAATTGTTCCCATCATAGAACCAGCTAATTGAAGTGAATTCACAAAAATTGAGCCAACCTTTGTTCTTTTATTTAATGTTTCTACCTCATAAGAAGACTGTTCAATTTTATATTTATTCAATCTATCAATAATAATTATCTTATTGAAAGATGAAGTATAAACTTTAACTCCTTGTAGCGACATCAATAATCAAGGTAAAGCGCTAAAACTTTCGTTTTTTACATCCGTTATAAAAATACCTTTAATTTTGCTTTTGTTTTTTTCCAAATACTCAAAATTTGGAATAAGTGTATCAACACCGTTGGTTGATGAAATTGGAATTTTTGCTCCAGAATTAATGATGAAAATTTCATCATTAAATTCTAGAACATACATGTTTTTACCGTTTTCATCAAGCCCACCAAGTGCAAATAAATTTATATGATTCATAATTTTATCTCCTATTTAATTAAATTATTGTTTTATTAAAAACTTATAAATGTACATAATGTATTAATTCTAATTTTATATTATTTTTAAATATCCATTCAACATATAAGAAAATTTTTATGACGACTTTAAAAACAAATAAAAAATGCAGCATTAAACATCTGCATTTATATTTAAAATTTTTCTTGCGGAAGATAGATATAACCATCAATGCTTTTAATTTCTGAAATTGAAACAAAGGCATCGTTATCAACTTTTCTAACATTTTTAATTATTCTTGGAACTTGTTTAAATAATGCTACAGACGTTACAACATTTAGTTCTTCACCTTTAAATCCGCCTTTTGCTGAAAATAAAGTAACACCATTAACTGTTTTCGAATCAGATGTAACAGCTTCTTTAATTTCTTCAGAGTACATTGAATAAATTTCAACTCTAACAAGTTTAAACTTAGGAAATAGTTTACCTAAAACCATTACAAAAACAATGTTAGATAAAACTGTTGCCACAAAGTTTGGTGATAAATATAATTCAAAACTTCAAGCTTTTTTAAGAACTAAAGGAAGATCTTCGATAGGACCAACATATGCATTCTTTGCTTCTTTAATTAATAATGATCCTGGAATATAAGAACCTATAATAACACTAACCAAAATGATTGCCATGTTAATATATCCATTTATGCTTCCAAAACTTTTTTGAGTTTTATTTGAGTATCATTCTCCAATAATTCCTGTTACTCCAGCTGTTCCGCCAATAATAGCTATTATGGCAAAAACAACAGCTAGCATAAATCCGTAGAAAATTGAATATATCAAAAGAGCAATTGTGTTTCCTCCATCTATTCAAAGAAGTGGGATTATAGATGAAAGTCCTTTTTTATATTCGCTAAGACTTGCTTTTACACTTTGATTTGAAAAATCTCCAATAATATATATGTTATTTACATTTGGTATTTGTCCAATCCCAAATGAAACAAAAGACGAAACAAAAAGAAAAACAACAGTAAGGATAGTAAAGTTTTTACCTATTTTTTTATAACCAAAAATAAACAATGGAATACTTAAAAATATATAAGCATTTCAAAATATAGCTTGGTCAATCAAGTTTCTAACTGATTCACTTATTCCAGATGTTTCGGGAATTGTAGTTATTATTAATCTTGCTGCTGATTGACCAATTGCTGCTAATCCAAAGTTATAGATACCAACGTTTTTAACAAAAAACACCGATATAATTCCAAAGAAAACAGCCATTCCAACTGTAATTAAAATTGCATTCCTTAAAGACATAGGATTATATAGTGATGCAAATTTTAGACCAAAATTTGACATTTTTGTACGGCGATATATTGTATTTTTCTTAAAAACTTTTCTATTAGGGTTTTTTAAATGAAACTCTGGAGTTTCATGGTTATTATTTTTTTTATTTTTTTTCAAAAATACCTCCTTTTTTTCATTAAAAAAATAACTTTTAGCAATTGCTGAATAGCAATATAAAAAGCATTTTTTAATATTTTTTACTATTTAATTTTACTATATAATTTTTATTATTATTACAATAAGGAGATATATGAAAAAATTAGTTATTATTGGAAACTGAAAAATGAATAAAACATTTGATGAAACAATAAACTTTATGGATAATTTTGCTGAGTTATATGAAGCAAAGAAAAATAAAATACATGAAAACATACAATTTGCTGTTGCTTTGCCTTTTACCAATTTAGCTGCGTTCAAGGCAAATAAGGTTAAATACTTAAATTTAGGTGCTCAAGATGTATCACAACACTTAAAAGGGGCTTATACAGGTGATGTTTCAATTTCTATGCTTAAAAACCTAGATGTAAATTATGTTATATTGGGGCATTCAGAAAGAAGAACATATCATCAAGAAACTAACCAATTAGTTAATGAAAAAGCAAAAGTTGTTTTAGAAAACGGATTAGTTCCTGTAATTTGTGTTGGTGAAACACTTGCTGAATATGAAGCAGGAAAGACAAAGGAAGTTGTTAAAAAACAAGTTTTAGAATCACTAAAAGACTTAGATTTAAACAAGGTTATTTTAGCTTATGAACCTATTTGAGCAATAGGAACAGGTAAAGTTGCAACTGCAGAAACAGCACAAGAAGTATGTGAATTTATAAAAAGTATAACAAGTGATAAGTTAGTAATTCAATATGGTGGAAGCGTTAATCCAAAAAACATTAATGAATTATCAAGTCAAAAAGACATTGATGGTTTCTTAGTTGGTGGCGCTAGTTTAGAAGCTGATAGTTTTATTTCACTTTTAACATTAGGAAAATAATTCTAAGGTTGGTTATTCCAACTTTTTTTAATTTCAAGAAAAAGCGATTTTTTTACTTTTTTTAAAACACAAAATTTTTTTCAGAAATCTGTTATTTTAATAAATATTAAAAGAGACAAAAATGCCTTTAAACTTTGTATATAATGTCCTTAAATTTGTTGATATTTTGGATGAAAAAGATATCGATTTAATTGAAGTAGAATCATTCAGTTTTGAGAATTTAAACAATCCAAAGTTATTATAATACCTTGGAGTAAATCTAAACAAAGTAAAAACATTGGCTAAAAACCAATGTTTTTTATTTTGAATCATGTTCTTATAACTTCATTAAATCATTTTCTTTTTCTTTTGTTAAATCGTTGATGATTTCAGTATATTTGTCAACTTCTTTTTGAATTGCTTCAAGATATCTTTTTTCAATATCTTCACTTAATTCTTCATCATTTTTTATTGATTTATTAACATCTTGGCGCGCATTTCTAATGGTAACCTTTGCAGCTTCGGTATATTTAGATAAACTTTTAACAATTTCTTTTCTTCTTTCAGTTGTTAAAGTTGGAAAAGTCATTCTTATTTGATGACCTTCATCAACCGGTAAAATACCTAAATTTGCATTTGTTAAAGCTTTAACAATATCTCTAACCGAAGAAATATCATAAGGTTTTATAAGTAATTGTTGAGGTTCAGGTACTGAAATATTACTTAATTCTTCAAGTGGTGTTGGAGTATCGTAGTATGTTACTCTTATACCTTTTATGATTTGTGGATTGGCTCTTCCTGTTGACATTTTTGAGAGCTCAAATTTGTAGTGATTAATAGCTTTTTGAGCAGCATCTTCTATCTCTAATAAATATAAATCTAGTTCCATTATTTAATTACCTTTGTGTGTGTTATATCGCCTGTTATGGCTCTTAAAATTGAGTCTTTTTCAAGTATGTTGAAGACTATTAGGGAAATGTTGTTATCTCTTGCCATGCTTGTCGCAGTTAGATCCATAACTTGTAATTTTCTCTCAAGAATTTCATCATAAGTTATTAAATCAAATCTTTTTGCATTAGGGTTTATTTTAGGATCTGAATCATATACACCTTCTACGTTATTTTTCCCCATTAAAATAACATCAGCTTTAATTTCAGAAGCGTATAAAGTTGATGCTGTATCGGTTGTAAAGTATGGGCGCCCAGTTCCACCAACAAAAATAACAACTTCGCCACTTTCCAAGTATTTAAGTGTTTTTTCATTAACATAATTTTCTGCAACTTTTGCATCTATACTAATTGAACTTTGAACTCTAGCTTTAATACCGACTTTTTCAAATCCGCTTCTTAAAGCAAGTCCATTCATTATTGTTGCTAGCATTCCAATATAGTCAGCTCTATTTCTTGGAATCCCATTTTTTTCAGCAGATGCACCTCTCCAAAAGTTACCTCCACCAATAACAACCGACACTTGAATGCCCATATCAACTATTTTTTTAAGTTGATGAGCAATATCCTCAACAAGAGCATTATCAATTGATAAATGTTTTGTTTTATTTGCTAATCCTTCACCAGAAAGTTTAACTAAAATTCGTTTATATTTCATATTTACCTCAATATGTTATATTATAAATTAAATATAAACATTTAGTATGCAAAAAAAGGACTAAAATTTCCTTGTAAGTCTTTATAAAAATTAAAAAATAATTTTATAGTTGGTTTTTATTAAAAAAATAATAGCAATAAAATTAACGATATAAAACATTATTTTTATTATTTGAACATTTTAAATTTTCTTTATTTATCTATACCACAGGTGAATAATAAAAATATTTTAATTTTAATATTTAATCAATTATCTTTTCGTTATTGCTAACCAAATAATATTTTTTGATGAAATTCAGTTAAAATTTTTTTTGATTTTTTAAATTTGATAACCAAATTAAAAAATAAATTTTACTAACATAAATAGCTTTTTTTAGTATGCAATAGAAAAAAATAAAATTTGCTTACATTAAATTATTTTTATAATATAATAGATATGCAAACCATGGGGGGATAGCAAAGCGGCCAAATGCGGGTGGCTGTAACCCACTTTCTTACGATTCGGGGGTTCGAATCCCTCTCCCCCCACCATTTTTTGCCCCATAGCCAAGCGGTAAGGCAGTGGGTTTTGGTTCCACCATGCGTTAGTTCGAATCTAACTGGGGCAGCCATATCACCAGTAAGAGGTGATTTTTTTTATTTTTTTAAAAAATTCTTGAAAAATATTTTTTTAAAAATAATGATATATTTGCATTTTTTTGGCTAAAAAATTAATAAAAAATAACTTTTTACTTAAAAAAATATATATTATAATTAATAATATGAAAGAACTAGAAAAAATAACCCCTTTGGAAGTGGACTTTCCAAAGTGATATACAGATGTCGTTAAGCAAGGAAATTTAATTGCTTATGGTCCAGCAAAAGGTACATTAATCTTCAAACCAAACTCATATGGTATTTGAGAGTTAATTCAAGAAAATCTTAATAAGATTTTTAAAGAAAAGGATGTTGAAAACGTTTATTTACCTTTACTAATTCCTGAAAGTCTTTTTAATCTTGAAAGAGATCATCTTGAAGGTTTTAACCCTGAATTAGCAACAGTAACTCATGTAGGAGACAAAGAATTAAGTGAAAAATATTTCATAAGACCTACTTCAGAAGTTTTATTTGCTGATTTGTTTAAAAACTCAATTGAATCTTACAATGACTTACCTATTATATATAACCAATGAGCCAATGTAGTTAGATGAGAAAAAACAACAAACCCATTTTTAAGAAGTAGAGAATTTTTATGACAAGAAGGTCATACATGTCACTCAGATCCAATTGAAGCCAGAAGGTTTACAAGAGGAATGATTACAACATATTCTAAATTCCTTAAAAATTTCTTAGCTATCCCTACTATTATAGGTAAGAAAACACCATATGAAAAATTCGCGGGAGCTTGTTCAACTTATACAATTGAGGCAATGATGAAAGACGGAAGAGCACTTCAAGCAGGTACCAGCCATTACTTAGCACAGAACTTTTCTAAACCATATTCAATTCTTTTTAAAAACAAAAAAAATGAAGATGAATATGTTTATCAAACTTCATGAGGTGTTTCAACAAGACTTTTAGGTGCGATTATTATGACACACGGAGACAACAGAGGTGTAATCATTCCTCCAAGAGTAGCTCCTGTCCAAATAGATTTAATTGAATTATTTGCTGCAAAATCTCCAAAAGTAAAAGAAGTTAGTGATGAATTATTTGAACTATTAAGAAGAAAATGAAGAGTTAGAGTTGACAAATCAGATAAACAACCCGGTTTTAAAGCTGCTAATAGCGAAATTCAAGGAGTTCCTCTTAGAATAGAAATAGGTCCAAGAGACTTAGAAAATAATCAAGTAACACTAGTAAGAAGAGATACATTAGAAAAAATTGTAATGAACTATAAAGAAGTTAAAGAAAAAGTTCAAACTATTTTAGATGAAATTCATGAAAATCTTTTTAATAAGGCTAAAGAAAGACTTGATAGCAAAACTGTATGAGTATCAAATTACGAAGAATTCAAAAAAGAAATTGAAAAGAATAATTTTGTAATAGCTCCATTTTGTTGTTTAGATGAAGCTGAAATGAAAATAAAGGAAGAAACTGGTGCAACATCTAGATGTATTCCAAAAACAATTGACAAGCCAGATGAATCTATGGATTGCATTTTCGACACCTGTAAATCAAAAACAAATAGATATGTTGTTTTTGCAAAGGCATATTAAAATATGCTTTGCTAAAACGTTTATTCTTGAATAATTTATAGAACAAACAAGCCGTTTGTTCTTTTTTTCTCCTTTCTCATTCCTATATTAATATATAGGAGGAGTAAAGGAGAAATGAAATGAATACTCAAACAAATGAAAATGATCTTTATAGACAACAGTGCAAGGTTGTTCAAGAAATTTGCCAACTTAAATTGTTGAATGAAAAATTAGCTAGTGTTAGAATGTTCAAAGAAAAATTAAAAGGAGCAATAAATGCTACATACAACAACACAGAAGAGATTTCAAGAATTGAACAAGCAAAAAATCAATCAACTGATTTGATTGACTTTGTACTTAAAAACATGACGCCTTTTAATTCATGATTAATAAAAAATGCATTTATGACTAAAAATGAACAATTAATGGGTCATTGGTATGAAGAATACTTTTCAAAAACAACATACTATAAGAAGAAAAAGGAAGCTATAAACGAGTTTATGGCGCTATATTTTGATTACAAGCAACTACAGTTATAATCAAGAATATCAAAGTATATACTCCGACCCAATAAACTTACAAACATATATTCTTAATACAAAAAGAGTGAATGATTGAGAATACAAATTTGATGTTTCACTAATAAGAAAATTTAATGAAAATAAAATTCTTATTAATTTAAGAAATTTAACTAAGACATATTATTTAAGTGCAGAAATATTAGTGAATGGTAAATCAAAAATATATAAAAAATTAGAAAAAGAAAATAATACTATATTCGAAATTGAAGAAGAATTCAATAAAATTGAAACAATAAATATAAGAGTAATTAATCAAAATGTAATTGTACAAGAATACAAAATTGTCAAACGTACAAAAGAGATTAACAACATTATTGAACTTAAGTCAAAAAACTTTAAATTTAGTGTTCCTTATATTTATACAATAAAAATTTCAAATAAGAAAAATCAAAAAGATGATCAAGTAAAAATTAGAAAGAATTTCTATAGTTTTTTAGTCAAAATTTTTACACCACAAAATTCTAAAAACCAAAAAGAATTTTTAGAAATCAGTTCGTTTTATAATAACTCAGACATCCTAGATGTTTCAAAAATAACAAAATTTTTAAACATTAAAGTTGCAAAACTATCGATCTTAAATTATGATGAATATAGAGATCAAAAAGATTTTGAACTTAAAATTTTAAGTGATGGATTTCAAGATGGTGAAGAATGAAGTGATAGTAAAGCATTAAAAAAATATGAGTTTTCTAATGATTATATTTTTGATGAAAAAAGTCAAAAAGTAATTAAAACAAAATCAAAAAATGTGAAAGGTGCTATTATAAACAAGAATTTTAATGGTAAATTATTATATGAATTACCACTTGAATTTGAATTTTTTGGCTCATATAAATTTACTTTTTTTGAAGAATATAAGGCAAAAGAAAAACGAATAACAACAAGAAAAAAATATAAAATTAGTTTTGAAGAAGATAAAAAAATAGTTAATGAAGAATATAAAAATTTGAGATTTTCTATCAGTTCTGAAGAATGGTTAAAAGTTTTAAATAAAGAAAAAATAGACAATATTTTCTTGGAAAACAAATACATTTCAGCAATAAAAAAAGATGAGAAAAACAATGACTAAAAGAAGTAAACTTTTTATCTTAAGTACCTGTGCTATAGGCTTTTGTGCAGTTATAACTCCTATTGTTGTAATGTCATTAAGTAAAACAAAAAAACCAATAGATAATGAAGAAAATATTAGCAAAAAAGAAAAGACTGATAACTTTTTTCCTGATTGAAAAGTAGAAATGTTTGATGATTTTATAGTTTTCGAAAACGATAAAAATATTTTTAATGAAAATATAATAGCATACTTCATACAACAAACAATTAAACGTTTAAGGGTTGGCGAAGGTCAATTAAAATATGATTACAAATTTAATGAATCAAAAACCATATTAAACATTTGAGTTGAGTTAAAAACTAAAGAAGGCAATATTCAAAGAAAAAAATATTATTTTTCAGTTGATGAACTATAATTAATACATGAAAATTCAAGATACAATTATTAAAAAATTAGAAAATCTTTCTAAAAAGAAAGTTGATATAAATTCTAAGTTAGAAGATTTAAATATAGATTCACTTGATTTAGCAGACTTAATTATAGATGCTGAAAAGGAATTTAATATATCTATTCCCGATGAAGAATTAAACAAAATAAAGTCAGTAAAAGAAATAGTTATATTGATTGAAAAATTAAAATCTTAATATATAATTATATGGCTTAGGAGTATAGTTCAACGGTAGAACAACGGGCTTCAACCCCGTGTGTTGTGGGTTCGAATCCTGCTACTCCTGCCATTTTTTTTATTAAAAAAATGAATTAAATACATATAATTATAAATAATAAGGAGTAGTTATGAGTATGCATAAAAGTAAAATTTGTTTTATTGGAACCGGGGCATGAGCATCTGCTTTGGCTACTGTGGTTTCAAAAAACAATCACCAAGTCAGCATGTACGGTATAAATGAATTGGAAATTAGCGATATTAATAAAGGCAAAAATACCAAATATTTTGGAAGTAAACTCTTTAATAATCCTGAAAATATTAAAGCTACAAACGATTTAAGTGAAGCATTGAAAGATGCTGATGTAGTTGTTTTAGCTGTTCCATCTCAATCTATTAGATCAATTTTGAAAAAATTACAAGAAGAATTAAAAACAAAAAAGGTTGACTTAATCAACGTTGTAAAAGGAATAGATGAAGATAGTGAACTTCTTTTTTCAGAACTAATTATCAAAAAATTTAGAAGAAATGTTAAAAATTTTGCTACTCTAATTGGTCCATCATTTGCAGTTGAAGTTTTTGAAAACTTACTAACAATGATTAATGTTATAGGTATTGATGTTAATTATCTGGCAAAAGTAACTAGAATTTTTAGTAACGATACTTTTAGACTTGTTATTAACGAGGAAGAAAAAGGAAGTGAATTATTTGCTGCTTTAAAAAACGTTCTTGCTATTGGATTAGGAATGATAAACTTTTTCTTACCAAGTAAAAACACGCATGCCGCAGTTTTATCGATTGGAGTAAAAGAAATTTATCAAGTTTATAAAAAAGTTTATCCCAATTCAAAAGACTCAATTGGCTATGAACTAGCAGGAATTGGAGATATTTTTCTAACTTGCTCATCATCAAAAAGTAGAAATTATAGCTTTGGTTACAAAATTTCAGAATATGGTTTAAAGGCGGCTTTAGAGAAAGAAAGCAAAACTATTGAAGGATATTATACGGCTAAAATTCTTTCAAAAATTATTGAAAAACATGAATTGATTACTCCTTTTTTAAAAAGTATAATTGATGTTTTATTTAACAAAAAGAATCCATATAAGGTTTTAGATTTTATAGAAGAGTACAATTAATTATTGTATTTTTTTATTTATTTTGATAAAATAGAACATATACTATTTTAAGGAGAATAATGTCAAAAATAAGAATAGATAAAGATAAACAAGTGGTTGTTGTTCCAGTTGTTGTGTCAAAAGAAGACTGAAGTAAAATAATAAGTACTACAAGACTAAACATTGCTAAAACAATAAAAATACCTGGTTTTAGAATTGGTGCTAATATTCCACAACACGTTTTAGATAAACACATCTCAAACCAAGATGTTATGGAAAGAGGGTTACAACAAGCAATTAGAGCGAATAGAGAACAAGCTTATAAGTTAGCAGAAAAAGAATCTAAAAATATTTTTTATGAACCTCATATCAATGTTATTAAACTATCTTTTGAAGAATTAGAAATGGAATATGAGTTTCCAATGCTTCCTAACTTCGACAATTTAGATGTAAAAGGAATTAAAGTTAATTCTGAATTCACAAAATTTAGTGAAAAATTAGTTGAAAACGAAATTCACGAAATGGCTGCTAAATTTTCAGCTTTCAAAACAAAAAAAGAAGCAGCTGCATTAGGTGATGTAGTAGTTATAGACTTCAAAGGATTTATTAATAATGAAGCATTTGAAGGTGGTGAAGCAGAAAAATTTGAATTAACACTTGGTTCAAAACAATTCATACCAGGTTTTGAAGATCAACTTGTTGGTAAAAAAGCCGGATGAAAAGGCGAAATTAAAGTTACTTTCCCAGATACATATTACGTAAAACAATATAGAAACAAAGAAACAATTTTTGAAATCGTAATACACGAAGTTAAAACGAAAGATGTTCCAGAATTAAAAGAAGAAATAATATCAACATTTAATTTACCAGGCGTATCAACAATGAAACAATTGAAAGATTACTTAGGTGCTTCTGTTAGAAGAGACTTAATTAGAAAAGCTAAAACATCATTTATCGATCATTTGATTGAAGAAGTTATCAATAAATTTGATATTAAATTAAATGAGATTTTATATACAAAAAGAGTTGATGAATTAAACAAAGATTTTAATGAATCATTAAAACAAAACGGTCTTAAAAGAGCTGAATATTTAGAAGTTACAAAAGCAACTGAAGAAGATATTATGGCCGAATTAAGAAAGAGTGCTGAAAAAGAAGTTAAATCTCAATATGTAATTTCTGAATTATTCAAAAAGTATTCAACAGAACCAAAAACAGAAGATATTGAAAAGGAATTTGATAAAATTTCTAAAAAATACAACTTACCTGTTGAAATAGTTAAAGCTCAAATTAATGAAGAAGTTGTTAAATCTTCTCTTCAAGAAGAACAATTTATTGATGCAACATTAAAAATCGTTAACCCTGAGTTACACAAAAATATTGAAAAAGCAACAAAAGATTTAGATGAATTTGAAGCAAAAGGTCTTAAAGAAATAGCAAAAGAAAAGGCAGAAAAAGAACCTGCTGTTGATAAAAAACCAGCAACAAAAAAGGCTACAACAACTAAGGCAAAAGCAGAAAAATAGTTGTTTTAAAACAAGCTCAAACGCTTGTTTTTTTATTGCTTTTAAAAAATTGTTTAAATAAAATACCAAACTTGTTGGTATTTTATTGTTATACAACCAATGTTTTTATATATCAACTTGGCAAGTAAGAATTTACATTGTAAATATTTATTATTAAGAAAGTTATAAGAAGAAGAATAAACAAAGAAATTATCACGTCTTTTAAACCAAAAGTTAACTTACGATATTTAGATCTTTTTGCATATGGATCATATCCTCTTGTTTCCATGGCATAAGACAAATCTTCTGCTTTAGCAAATGATGAAACAAATAACGGAATAATTAATGTAGTAAAAGCAATTATTTTTTCCTTCATTTTACCATTTTTAAAGTCAACGCCTCTTGAAGATTGAGCCTTCATAATTCTGTTTGCCTCATCAAGTAATGTAGGAATAAATCTAAGAGCAATCGAAATAATCATAGCGACTATATGAACCGGTACAAAGAGAAGTTTTAATGGAAACATTAAATCTTCAAGTGCCTTTGTAAGTAATATTGGCTTAGTAGTATTTGTTAAAAGAGTTGTTATAAGAATCATTGTATATATTCTAAAAAATAGTGCAATAGCCTTGTTTATAGCCTCATAAGTCAAAGCATATCCGTATTTAGGTCAAATGATGAGCCTAAATTCAGGAAACTCTGTTATTATTTTATCATAACCAAACGCTGCATTAGGATTTAAGTTTTCACCATATTTAAGCGAGTAAATATTAACTAATAAAATCACAAGCGAAATAAATAACGGAAATTTTATAAGTTTTATAAGCGGAAGAACTCTTTTAGTTGTAATAATATAACCAATTCAAAGAGGAACTATAATTATCAATAAATCAATAAAATAATGAGCTAAAAATACGAATATTATATATAACAAAGTAATCACCACTTTTAGTCTTGGATCCATTCTATAAAGTAATGAATTACCTGGAAGATATCTACCAAAAACACTTTTCATATTATTTACCCTCCCTTCATTGATTAAGAAAATCGGCAAGTTCTTGAATGTTTATAACTTTAGGAACTTCTAATCCTTTTTCTTCTAATTTACTTACAAAATGTAGCAACTTAGGGGGTTGAAGATTATTATCAAGTAAAAACTTTGTATCTTTTAAAATTGGATAAGTTTCGCCATCTTTAATAATTTGACCGTCTTTAAAAAGAAGAACTCTTTTTGAGTAAGCTAAAATATTATCTAAATCATGAGTAACATTAATAACTGTTTTTCCCATATCATGGAGTTTCTTGAATATTTCTAGAATTTCCACAACACCAACTGGATCAAGTCCTGCTGTTGGTTCATCAACGACTAGAAAATCAAGTTCCATGGCTAAAATCCCCGCTAAAGCTACTCTTCTTTTTTGACCACCACTTAGTGCAAACGGACTTCTTTCAAGGTATGATTCATCAAGTCCAACTATTTCAATATATTTTTTTGCTCTTTCCTTAGCTTCTGCTTTTGTAACACCAAAAGACATTGGACCAAACATAATATCTTCTTCAATAGTGGCTTTAAACAATTGATACTCAGCGAATTGGAAAACTGTTCCAACTCTTTTTCTTATATCTTTAACATTTTTAACTTTCTTTTTTCTTGATTTTTTAACAGTTATTTTATCAAGATATACTTCGACTTCTTTTGTTTTTTTGTTTGTTTTTTCATTTCTAAAAATTCACTCAATTGTTCCATCTTCAGGTAAAAGCAAGGCGTTTAAGTGCTCTATAAAAGTTGTCTTTCCAGAACCTGTTTGTCCAATTATTCCAATATACTCACCTTGTTCAATTGTAACATTAACATTATTAAGAGCTTTAAAAACCATTGGAGTTTTTTTGTTAAAAATATGACTTAATTCTCTAACAATTATTTTCATAAAGCCTCCAATAATTCATCTTCATTATAAGTTGGATCAATTCCTTTTATTTTTTCACTCAATTTGTAAATGAATGGTGAATCAATTTTTGCAATATCAATTATTTTTTTATTTTTCAATATTTCAAGCGGAGATCCTTTTGCTATTAGTTTACCTTCGCTAAAAACTAAACAATAATCAGCTAGAATCGCTTCATCCATGTCGTGAGTAATTGAAATTAAAGTCTTTGTTCTTGTTTTTTGAATTTCTCTTATAATACTTAAAATTCTATCTTTTCCTTTTGGATCTAACATAGAAGTTACTTCATCAAAAATCATAATTTGTGGATCAAGAGCAAGAACAGATGCAATAGCTACACGTTGTTTTTGACCACCACTAAGGAATTCAGGTTCTCTATCAAGATAATCAATCATTCCAACTTTTGTTGCATATTCTTCTATTTTTTTTCCTATTTCAGATCTTGGAACACATTTGTTTTCAAGACCGAAAGCAATATCATCCTCAACACTTGCACCAATAAATTGGTTATCAGGATTTTGAAAAATAATCCCTATTTTTTTTCTTATATCCTTTATCGTTTCTTTTGAATAAACAACATCATCAATTGATAATGTTCCTGAATTAGGTTTTACTAGTGCAACAAGCAATTTTGAAAGCGTACTTTTTCCAGAACCATTATGTCCTAAAACAGCTACATATTGACCATGTTCAATTTCAAAAGAAACCTCACTAAGTGCGGGTTTTGAACTTTCATTGTATGAAAATGTTATATTATCTACTTTAACCATGTTTATTATTATATTTAAAATACTAAAATATTTAAAGAATAAATAAAATTAAATACACACATTGTTTTTTTGCACAACTAACTTAAATATTTGATTTAATACAAAAATAATATGTTTATAATTAAATTATGAATTTAAAAATAATTAAGTATAAAAATTGAAAAATACCACTTTTTGTTCAAGATAACAAGTCTGATTCCACTCTAATTGCTATACACGGAATTAATTCTAGTTCTGATTTCATTGTTCCTATATCAGAATATAAAAACAAATTTAATATAATAGGAATTAATTTACCTGGTAGCAAGTATTTTTTAGAACTTAACAAAATAAAACATGAAGATGTAAAGATGGATCTTTGAATTGAAATTACAAACTATGTTATAAATAAAGTAAAAACAAAACACAATTTTCTAATTGCTCACTCAATGAGCGGGGGTGTTGCTTGTAAAGTTGGAAAAATTAATAAACTTGAACACATCTTTTTTTTAGCAACTATACATCCTAACTTAGCCGAATCAAAAGTGGTAAAACTTTTTAGTAGCATTACTGTTGAACCAAAAGGTAAAATCAAAACAACATTAAACAAAGGTATCAAAAAAGGTTTGGATTTTTTTCAAAAAAGAGAACCTTGAATTGCACCTTTTTCTGATGAAAAAAGTGTGTGAGCAAACTTAATTAAAGAAAATGTTCTCGATCAAGAAAAACTGCTTTCTTTGAACGATGATTATGTTTCACTTGTTAAAAAATCAACATTAATTGTGGGTGCTTTTGACAAGGTGATTAATACAGAAAAATTTGTTGAATATGCTTATCAAATTGAAGCGCCTGTTTATATAATTGGAACAGGACATAGCCCAATTTGATATAACACACGTGATTTCTATTTGTTTTTTAACAAAAGAATTATAGGGAAAAAACGTTTTTTATTCAACGGTTTAATTTCGTCTTTAGATTCTGAATACAAATCAAACGTTAATGACCAAAGTGAAGAAGAAGGACTTTTAGTAAATAGTATTACTAAATAAAGAAGGTAAAAATGGCATCAAAAGTTACTGCTAAATGCATTGAATGTGGAGAAGAGTTTAAATATTATTTCGGAGTTATTGAAGAATTGCAACCAATATCTCTTTTTCTTGAAGCATTTAAAAAAGATCAAAAAAATTATTTCGATAAGAAGTTATTTTTTGAATATTTAGATAATAATCTTAAAGATGAAAAGGATTACTCATCTCAAAATGAAGAAGGAAAATTAAAAAGATGTGAATTAATTTTTGCTTATATTAATGAATTTTTTAGTCCTGATGAAATTGAAATGCTTAAGACTAATATACTTTTAAATTTTAAAATTGAGATATATCCATATGTAAACATTGAAGAGGAAAAGGAAAAAAGAAAGATTTTAAATCTTCCTCTTTTATCTTTAAAACTTCTTGGAAAAGATGAATATACTAGAAAATATAGTACAATGGCTTATACTAATTTTAGTGATGATCAACAATTCTTAACCTGTCCTAAGGACTTAAAACTTAGTTGTAAATTCGTTACTGAAGAACAAATTTAAAATTATCTAGTTATTATTTAATAGCATTATTTTCCATAATAGCCTGTTTAACAGGCTTATATGATAATCTATGAAATGGAGATACTCCGTTTTTTCTTAATCCTTCAAGATGTAATTTAGTTCCATATCCCTTATTTTTGTCCCAAGAAAACATAGGATATTTTAAGTGCAATTTACGCATAACTTGATCTCTATAATGCTTAGCTAAAATACTTGCTGCTGCTACAGAAATTGAAATTGTATCACCTTTAACTAAATTAATTTGTTTCTTGTCTTGTAAATTCAATTTCTCAAAATCAGTAATTACAACATCATATTTATCAGCTAATAAATTAGCTATTTTTTCCATTCCAACAATACTTGCTTTTTTTGGATTTAATTCATCAACTTCAAAATTACTCAATTCAATAATTTCATATGCAATTGCATCTTCTTGAATTTTAAAGAAAAGATTTTCTCTTTGCTTGGAAGTTAATTTTTTGGAATCATTAATCTCATCATTTTTATAATTAGCAGGAAAAATCACACCCGCTACAACTAAAGGCCCGGCTAAAGCTCCCCTACCTGCTTCATCCATACCTAAAATCTTTTCAAATCGTTTTAAATTCTTTATTTCATAATCTAACATTTTACCCCTTATTTAAAATATAATTTGCTCCTTAGAACAAATTATATTTTAAATTATTTATTACGCTTGTTTTTTCTTTCTAAATATCAAGAATGCAACCACCGCTAGTAATCCCAATCCTGTTATAATAGAAATACTTATTAATCAAGCATTTCTTGTTTTATTGTTTTTAACTTCTGGTTTTTGAGGAACAGGTGTAATTCCCGGATCAGGATTTACAGGACTTATAACTCCACCACTAGTTAGCTTTTTAAATCCTGCTAATGAAACTGTTTCAGCTAGTTTAATAGAAGGATCTTCTTTTAAAGTTAATTCATATCTAACTTTTAATGTCCCTGTTATATCATCTGGTGTTACATCTAAAATCTTTGTTGTATATTTAGAAGAATCAACATTACTTAATTTAATATCTTGTTTCTTTATTTCAGAAGGTGATTTTTTATCATAATCAGGTTTATTGACACCATTTAGAGTAATTTCAACCTTCTTAGTTTCTGTTTTTATTTCTTCTTCTTTTTTAATAACAGCAGGATCGAAATTTATTGTTTTTACATAAGATGCCTTAAGTTCTTGGTGTTCTTTATCAAAAAGGTCATATTTAACAATTACTTTTTTATGTTCTTTATCTTTAATTAATTCTGTTATTTTAATTTCAAACATAGAAGGAATTTTTGAATTATCAACTGTTATATCACTTTGTTGAATCTTATCAATATCTTCTTGTGTTGTTGAAAGTGCTTCAGGATATTCTTTTTTGTTAGCATCAAAATCAGCTTTAAATTGCTCTTTTGTTTTAATAGCTTTTATTTCATTCAATAAAGTCACATATTCTGAAGAAGGTTTAACTTCACTAGTTTCAATTAAACCTTTTAATACTTTAGCCTTATTTTCAAGCAATGTTTTTTCTTTTACATAATATAAAGCATCCATATCTAAGTCTAATAAATTATTATATGAATTAATTGCTCTATCTTTTTGTGTTAAATCAACAACTAATTTAGGTAATGCAGCTGAAAATTCACTCGCTAATTTTGCAACATCTTTGGCTCTTAAATTAGCATCATCTTTTGTTGTTTCGATTTGCTCTTTTAATTTCTTAACATTTTTAAAACTTTCTTTTGTATAATCAGCTTCTTTTGTAAAAACACTTGAATTAGAAGTTAATAAATCTTCTAATGTTTTCTTATCTCCTAATAATTGGTCTGTTGGAATTGTATTATAGTATTCAAGAGTTTTTGTTATTGATGTAATTGAAGCTTCACCAGCATTATTGTTAGCTATTAATTCTTCAGCAGCATTGACTAGCTCTGTCATTTTCGCTTTATCTTCAGGAACGATTTTTGGTTCATTCAATTTTGCTTTTACCGAATCTTTTAACGTTGTTAGAGTGCTTTTATCTTGTGTAGTAACACCTGTTTTCTTAAATAAGACAAGGTCGGAAATATTTAATTTTTCTCCAGTTCAATCAAATTTAACTTCTAATAGTTTCTTACCTGTTGGAACAATAAAATCATTTACAGATTGTAGTAATTTACCTAGTTCAACGGTTGATTTTACTTTTGTTGTTTCGTCGTATAAAATGGCGCTAACTTTTGCGTTTTTATTTGCTTGTGAAACTATTCTTATGTAGTTTGCTTCAGTTTGTTCTTTAGTTGATACTATATAATTTAATGTACCAGTTTCTTTTTCTGAAATATAGTTTGTATTTAAGTCTTGATCAATTAATGCATCAAAAGTATGACCTCTTGAATCTAATGAATCGCTTACGAAATCTTTATTATTATCTTCAAGTGTATATTCACGTAAAAAATCTTTTTTAGATTCATCATAGTTTCAAATAATTTCGTTAATTTGACTTCATCTGTGTGCATAATTTGCAGTAATTTTAATCTTTATATATCTTACTGTTTTGTTTATATTTGACTTGCTTATAGTATTATATGACACTTCATGATCTGGAAAACTGTTCATAATATCTTTATCACTTTGTTCATTATCAACACCGTCTCCAATAGTAATTACTTTTTCTCAATCTGTATCAGTTGTTGAATTTGTAGCACTTATATAAACTTCAGCATCACGAATATAATCAGGATTTGAATCATTAATAATTAACTTAAGGTTCTTCATGTTTGTTTCTTTACCTAAATCAATTATTGTATATTGTCCTTTTGTTTGAGTATTATTTAACTTCATTCCGGTGTTGATATTATTATCGAATAATTTTCATTTTTTATCATCTCCAGCTTCATTTCCCATATTTGTAGAAACAACACTAGGACCTTGGAATTGATGAGCTGTAACACTTAATTTTGATAAGTCAAAAGAAACATCATCAGAACCTTTGTTTATTATTCTCAAATATCTTGCATCTTTATGTGTCGTTGCTAAGTCGGTTGGTAAATTGTCAAAAACTAAATTATTTTGAGAAAGTTCAATTGTTAGTTTTTCTTTGTTTGTTGCTTCGAACAATACTTCTTTAAGTTCTGAATTTCTTAATAAATCAACCGTTATATATTCATTAGGTTTTAGAACTAATCCAGTAACTGGTATTGCTTCAAAAACACCTGTTTTAACATTGTAATTTGCTCTAACCATATAACCAGTTTGTGTTTTATTGGTTTCTAGAACCGTGTTAAATACTTGTTGACTATATCCTTCAACCTTAAATTCACGAATTGCAATTCAATTCTTGTGTCTTTTTGTTGAAACTATTCTTATGTACTTTGCTTTTTGTTTAGGTTTACTTCTATCAGATTCATAAATGATATGTCTAGTATTATCAAAGTGTTTTAATGTAGTTCAAGTTGTGTTATTTTCTGAAATTTGCAAATCTGCACCTTGCATATAATCACCATCAGAATCATTTCTTCCCATTAGAATATCGATTTTTCCTATTTCAGACATGTTTGCAAGTTCAACGCCTATTGCTGCATCGATTGTTGTTCAATCTCTATCAGCGTGGCCCGATGCATATTGACCTGTTTTAAAGTGTGCATATGTAGAATTATTTTTATCAAATACTTTTGATTTTTCTGAATCAGCAATTTGAATAACTTCATTTGATGGACCAGTGGTTACAGATGAAATCGTAGGTGTCGGACTAATTTCTTGTGGTTTATAAACTGATATATTTCTAAATGATACTCAAGTAACACCAGCTTCGGTTGATCTAACTCTTATATATTTAACATTAGTTAATTTTTTAGATGAAGCATCAAATTCTACTTCCGTTTCTCCATCTGTGTAAGTTTTTAATGTTTCTCATTTTGCATTTGCTAATTCTGTGCTTGTTGAGTATTCCAGTGCAAATTTTTTAAATCTATCTCCATCTTTGTTTGTTTTTCCAAGTTTTACTTTAAATAAACCAATTGCAGATGCCGAATTAAGTTCCAAAGTGATTGCATCATTTTCCAAAAACTTATCATTTTTAGTCTTTAATCAACAACTAGAATTTTCATCATCATCATAAATATTAGTTAATTCTCCACTATATTTAGTTCAACCTTCTGGTAAGGTCATTGCTTTGATGGCTAATTTTTCTAATTTAACTGGCTCATCTTTAGGTAAAAAGTCCAAGTTAAATTCTCTTATTCCAGCTCATCTATCGTTTGATGAATCAGCTGTGTTAACAAGTTTTATACCTAACACTCCCTCAAGTTTAATATTATATAAATCTATATCTTTGGTTGTATATTTTTTACCTGTTGTTTCAACATCAAGTCATTCCTTACCGTCTTTTGTGTATTTAAGTTCCGATTCTTTGAAAAAATCAGTTTCATGGTTATTCGTTGCTTGATTAATGTGTATCCCATAAATTGTAGAAGGTTTTTTTAGTGTAATTGAATATTCATCACCTTTAGCTGGATGTCCTTTATAAAGAAGACCTGTGCCTAGATTATTATCATTCAAATTGTCAACATTTCCTTCAATACTTTTTGTATTACTTTTTGAAGAATAAGTTATTTTTTGGCTATTTATGAATGCTCCACCAAAAATGTAATCACTATATAATTTTGAAGTTGTTTCTTTTAAATTATTTGAAAAAGGTATTAATCTTTTTGCACCAGCTTCAGTATTTGTCATACCTGAAATAATAATATGTTTGTATGAATTTGCTTTATTATAAAACTCAATGGCTGTTTGATATTTTTCAAAACCTGATGCTTTTTTATCGTTTTTAAAGTCTTCATATGCTTCTAAAAACATATTAATAGCTTTTGCTCTATCTCTTATTGATTGTGCAAATGGTGTTAATTGTTGCAAGAATCTTACATTTTTCATATTAGTTAGAACATCGGACGAAGCATAAATAATTTTACTCATTTCTTCTTCAATTTTCTCTTTATTTGCCTGTGTTAAAGGTTGATCTGAATTTAAGTTAGTAGTAAGAGTAGTTATATCTGAAGCTATGTTTTCTGATTCTCCTAACACTAAATTATGCCCATTAGGAGCAGGGTCTGACATATGATTAGCTAATCTAAATAATGAATCTGAAACGTTTTCATCAATATACTTAAATGAATTTTCTCATGATTTATCTGCATTGAAATTCTTAACATTTCAAGAATAGTCAGCTATTGCAGCAAGAGCAACTTTTGATGGTTCAGCTTCTTGCATAGGATTAGATACTACTCCAGCCAAGTCTTCAACATTAATATCAGTGTGTAATAGTTCACCTTTTCCCATTAATAATCTTTTCTTATTTATATCATTAACTGGTCAATTTAATCAGAATAAAGGAGCGCGTCTTTTTGATTGTCCTGCTCTTAAATTTCTTGTTCTGAAATTATTTAATGTGTCTTGTATTATTGGAGCACAAACTGTATTCCCTGTTCAGAAAATATGAACTTCTGGTGGAAATTGAGGATCATAATCACTTAATTCATTCATATCAGTTCATGCATTATTATATCCAGCAGGACAAAATACTCAATCATAAACATCACCTTTTTTCTTACCTCATTCTACTAATGATTTCATCATATTAATAACAGTTTGTCTAGGAACTGAACCAACATCGTCAGCTAAAACTCCAAATTGTCTAACACCTATTGAATAAAGTTGTTCAAATTTAGCAATTAATTTTGCTAATCTTTCTTCATATTTATTTGCATCTGAACCAATGTTTTGACTCGACATGAATGGGTGAGCTGTTCAAACAAATTTTGTTTTATTCATTCTTCCAACTTCTACCATTTCTTTAACTTTTTTCAGTTCTTCTTCTGGATATAATTCAAATCATTTGCTTGAATGATATGGATCATCTTTTGGTGCAAATACATAAGATGTCATCTTAATTTTTCCACCAAATTTCATTAGAGACATTCTATCTTCATTAGTTCAAGGAAGTCCATAATACCCTTCAATAAATCCTCTTATTGCTGTATCTGCATAATCTTGAATCACTAAGTTTCTAATTGAAAGTCCATTGATTTGTTCCAATATATCTTTCAAAGAAACAAGTCCATAGAAAAGTCCGTCTGAATTCTTACCGATAACAGTAATTTTTCCTTCTTTAATTATTAAAACATATGCATCTATTTTTGTTAAAACATCTTGGTTAAATAAACTCCCATATTCATTAACCACCTTAGTTTTTAAATCACTATTTTTAGAAAAGTCAACTAAATTTATACTTAGTTTTTTACTAGTATTTAAATCAGCTATACTTAAGTTTTTAACGGCTAAAACTTCATCAAGTTTTGCTTGTGTTGGTTCATCAAGTTCATCCTTTGAAAGTTCATATTTTTCTTGTATTAAAAATGAACCATCCAAATAATTTACAGTATGTGGATTTGGTGTTATATTATAATCCACTAATGTTATAACTGGATTAGTAAGCGCTGGCAAAGTATTACCAGAGATTAACATCATAGGTGTGAAAGCACCTATTAAAGCTAAACTAGAAAACGCTAATAACTTCTTCTTTTTTGTTTTCATTTATTCTCCCTCTTTTATATATTTTTATATATATGTTAATAATAAACAAATCAAAAATAATGAAAAATTATGGAAAAAAAATTACCACTTTTCAGTGAATTATTAATTCATAGGAGTAAATATCTTGCTATATTATTGTTTCAAAATACAAAAAACAACAACAATTTTGCTGTTTTTTGTATTTTATTTTGAATTATTAATTCTTTTTAGTTTTTATTTTTTTCATAATTAAAAACGTTGCTAATCCTATAACTCCAATCAGTGCTAACCCACCAAAAAGTGATGAAAACAATATTATTTTATTTGAATTTGTTTCTTTTTGTCCTTTATAAGTATCAACGGTTGGTATATTTGTCGGTTCTGTTGGTTTGGGTTCAATCGGAACATTAGGAACATTTGGTTCGTTAGGAGTTGGATTTTGAGGCAATTCAGGGATTGGATCTATTGAAATATTCTTATTTTTTTCATAAATTCTGAATTTTTGAGCTGCTGAATGACCATCACTAGATGCCAAAACATCTAATTTTAGATATTTAGCTTCGATTGGTTCATCAAAGATTATTTCTTTAGAATTTGAATCCGATTTTAAATCAATTGTTTTATAGTCTTTGTATTCAACACCATCTAATGAATATGAAACTTTAAGTTTTGTTATAATTCCACTCATAACATCTTTTCTCGGTTCATAAACCAATGAACTTAAAGTTAATGGCTTATTAAATGTAAATAATATATTGACATCTTTTGGGTTTTTATTTCAATTTGAGTGTCATATATTAGTAAAGTCATTGTCCAAAGCGTTTGTTAAAGCATTATTTTCCTTAGTCTTTTCCTCAGAATTTGTAGTAACTTCATATTTTGAATTATCAACCAAGTAGTAATCACTAACAGGACCATATAGATTTATTTCTCTTGCTGATAAAAACTTTCCACCATGAACTTGTGAAGGAATAATCTTTAAATACTTAATTTCTTTATCTAAAATAAAGTCTACAATTTTCGTTTTATTATCATTCTTTCAAACAAAAGTGGTTAATTCTGTAAATGAAGCTTCATCATCGTTTGTTGTGCTATACAAAACTTTTCCAGCTTGAATATTTCCATTACCACCTTTAGGAAGATACTCAATTTTTGACACTTTAATTGGCTTATTAAACTCTCATTGCATAAACATTTTAGAAGGGTCTTTTTGTTCACCAGTTTCATAATATGAATTAAAATCTTCATCAACAGCTTTTGATGCTTCTTTATTTTTTCCACCATCAGAAGCTGTGAATTTAAATAAATAAGTAGGAAGATAAGCATCTTCTTTTTCTAGTTTTGTAGGATAAAAAGTAAATGAAATAGGTCCTGCTGGTAAAACTTTATCAAAAGCTAATCTTTTAATAAAAATTTCCTTACCTTGTTCTTCGGTTATTTTAGGTGCTTGTTCTTTAAATGATGTTCAAGTTTTTTTATCTTCACTTCATAGAAGTTTATCAACGCCATCACCATATAATTTTTGAGTTAAATTGTTATAGTAATATTTATTTGAATCTAGTGGTAGTGAAGATAAATTAATTCTAAATGTTTCTGAAGTTCCTGAAAGTCCAACCACTATATCATTCGAATCGGTTAATAAAGTAATTTCTTCATCGCTTAGTAAAACTTCTTTTTCACGAGATGTTTTAAAAGTAGAACCTCCATCAATACTATATCTAAGTTCAGTATCAGAATTTTTATACATATCATTAATAACTATTTTATTTGCCTTATCACCACTAAATGAGAATGTTGCTAAATCGGTGTTTAGATCACCCAATATACCTCTTGCTTGTTCATTAATTATTCCGTGATCATATGCTTCACTTTTATCTATTCTTGAATCTCTAACAAGATTTTTCTTAAGAAGCGAATTTAACTCAAATTTATGTTCATCACCTTTAAGACTATTTACAACTTGTTTTACAATGTTGTTGTATGGATGTGGGTACATTTTTAGGTTTGTTAGAACCATTTTTCCAAAAGCTACTTTATCAGCATCACTTTTTGAATTTGTAGGATCTATCATTAGTAAATCAAGAGCATAAATAGCATTATAGTTTTGAGGAAAAATTTCAATAGCTTTTCTATATATTTCTTCTTTTTTAGCTATATCATCATAAAATCTTGCCGTTTCAAAAAGATTATTAGATTTGTAAAATTGATCTTTGTTTTTTAAAGCGTTTTCTGCCATTTGAATATAGTTAACGTTATATTCAAAATAATCACCATTGATTCTCTTCGGTCTTCAATCAAGTATCATTCTTTCGCCCTTTTCAGCTACATTTCATGATCCGACTTGATTGTCTATTGCTCAATATTTATATAATTTTTCAGTTTTAGTTACTGGATCAATATCCTTTTTATATTTGTAATTTAAATAAGCTCCATGTCCTGGTTGACCAACAACAACAGATGGATATCCGGTTGATGATAGCATTGCTGTTCCTTGTTTCGAAATACCACCACAAACTTGACCAACTTCCATTCTTACTCAGTTTCTAAAAACCCCATCATTTTTTATTCCGAATTTTGTTAGAAAATATTTCTTATCCATTTCCTCAAATTTTTTAATTGCTTCTGGTGAAGTAGGTTCATTTAATTTAAATTTTTTAAAGAAATCACTATGAGCACTTCCGGTTGTATAACTAACAAAATCATACCCACCAATTGAGAAGTTACCTGAAAACGGTTGTGGATTGCCACCACCAGACATACCTCTTCTTCTTGATCAGTAGTTTAAGAAATTAATTTCATCATCAGTTAAATCTGAGTTAATAATTCATCTCATATGTTCAACAGTCAAATTATCAAAATGATCAACTTTTAGTTTGTCATAGTATGTTCCAGCTTTAACTCTGTTTCTTAATCTCAATAAAGCAGCTTTTTCTCATTGGGTAGTTGCAGTTCCTTTTTTCTCAAGTTCTTCAATATATTCAGTTATATCTTGTTGATCGGTTTGACTTCTAAGTTTATAGAAAATCTCAAATCTTGTTAACGGATCACTACGTTTTTGAGAGAAGTCAGATCATACGCCGGTACCATAAACAAGTGCTGTTGCAGCAGCTAATTTTAAATACACTTCACCACGTGCAACTTTACTGGTTTCATCCACAAAAGTGATATTAAAAGAATTTAGATATTTTTTGTATAAACTATGTAAAACTTTAATAGAATTTACCCAGTATTCTTGCGAAGTTTTGTTTGCATCTAAATCTCCACCAGTCATATAATACTTAAGTAATTTATTACCTAAAGAATCATTAAACAATCATTGAATAAAAGTCTTCAATTCTTCATCAACATTAAAGAGTGAAACTAAATAATCATATCCTACTCTTGATACAAATTTCTCTTTGTACAAGTCTAATTCATATGTTGATACTTCTGAAGAAATAGGATTTTTTGCTATTATTGATTGCTTGTATTCCTCAGGTGTTTTTATAAAATCATATGTAGTTTTTAGTTCGAATGGATAACTTGATTTTCTAAACATAGCATGTGCTAAAACAGCATGATTATAACTATTTGAACCACCCACTTTTTTTATGGTGATTTTTAAAACTTTTTTACCTGTTATATCTAGATCTATTTTTCCTGCTTCACTATTTCCTTTGTAAACTGATGCATCTTCTTTTAAAGAAGTTCAATCGGTTCCGTTATCAGATACAAAGAAGTTGAATTTAACTCCAGCTGATTTGTCGCCTTTTGAAAAATCAACTCCATAATAGGCACTAAATTTATCAAACGATTTGTCTGATAAATCATAAATTAATTCATTGTCAGAATGCGTACCAAGACCTTTGAAAAATGCTGTTTTCTTTCCACCAATATTAAGGTTAATTGTTTTTCCATCATAGTTAGTATTTATCTTTACTTCATTACCTAAAGAATCTTTATTTTTTAATGTTAAATCACTAAGTCAATTAAAGTTTGTATTAGCTCTCAAAGTGGTGCTTGATTCGTTATAATAGTTGGGTTTATCAATTAATTTTTTTGATTTTTGGTTATTGGAAATAAATAAAAGTGGAGTACTTACTGCTACCGAAACTAATATGGTACTTCCTAATAATATTTTAGTTATTTTTTTCATGTTAAAACTCCTTTTATGAAAAGTATAATTATTATAATAAAATTAGTCCAAGTTGGTAAATATAGAGCAAAAAATAAAATATTAAAAATGGCTATTAATAGCCATTGTTTAATTTCTTATAATGTGAATGTTTTTAGAGATATATTTCTTTGTAAAGCAACTATATAAAAACTTGTGGTAATTGATTTATATAAGAAGAAAATTGTTCCCGAAAAACTTACTACTTCAAAAAATGTATATGCATCATATATTGAAGAAGGAAGTGTATTTATTCCAAACAATGTAGTACTTGAGATAGTACTTGCTGAAAATGTAAATAACTTCATAAACGGAATTGCTACATCACTAACAATTAAGTAAAATGTTGGTAAATTATGTTTATCATATGAAGTTATAAATATGTTATTTAATAAAAACATTACATATATAACTATTGGTCATAATATAATTAATGTTAAACCTATTTTAGCAATTTTAAAAATTCTAAAAAATAAGAATGGCGTAAATGTAAATAGGAAAACATATAAAACAGCATAAATACCAAGACGTAAAAAGTTTATATTAATTCCTTCATCTGAAGGTTTTCCAGAAGCTCAAATTACTAAAAGCGAAATGAATAAATAACCTAAATTCAATAAAAATATAAATAAATTATTAATAATAAAAGAACTAATCTTAATTGTTTTTTTGTAGAAAAACAAAGAGTGGGTCATTAAGGCTAAAACTATAAAAGAAATAGCAAGATGAGAATAATACATTAAAATATATTGTTGACTTTTAGCAACAAATGCTAAAAGTAGTGTTGGTAAAATCAACAAAATTAAGGCTATTAAAGATTTATAAAATGTCCTTAATAAATCTTTTGAATTGTTTTTGTACTCACTTAAAAACAATTTAGAGTAGATTTTAAACATCATCACCTCCAAAATTGTTTACTAATTTATCAACATAAATATTTGTTGATATTTTAACCGAAAACGGTTTAAAAATTTTTTTTAATATTATCATAAAAATCCCTTTAACACATTGTGTCATTAATATTTTACAATATAAAGCACGAATTAAAAATACAAAAAGAAACAAAAACTTTGTTTTTTTTGTATAAATATGAATTTTTTATAAAAAATTAAAAAAATATTCACATTAAGTTGTGAATATTTTGTAAGAAAATAATTATTCTTCATCCTTGTTTTGGATGTTTCTTTTTTTGATAATTTCATCTGAAATATTTTTAGGGGTTTTTTCATAGTGATCGAATTGCATTTGGTATGTACCACGTCCACTTGTCATACTACGTAATTCTGTTGAATAACCAAACATTTCAGCAAGAGGAACTGCAGCTCTAACTATTGTAGCACCATCGTTTCTTTGTTCTTGATCATTAACAAGTCCTCTACGACGTGATAAATCACCAATAACATCTCCAATATGGTCACTAGGTACAACTACAGCAACGTCCATAATAGGTTCTAATAATACTGTACCAATAGCATCTTTTGCTTTTGTAAGTGCTTTAGAAGCAGCGATTTTATAAGCCATTTCAGACGAATCGACATCATGGTATGATCCATCAAATAATGTAGCTTTAACGTCAATCATTGGGTATCCAGCTAAAATACCAATAGCCATTTTTTCTTCAAGTCCTTTTTGAATTGGCTTAATATATTCCTTAGGAATTTTTCCACCAACAATTTTATCAACGAATTCAAAGCCTTTATCTGGATTAGGTTCAAATTTAAGTCATACGTGACCATATTGTCCTTTTCCACCCGATTGTTTAATATGTTTCCCTTCAACATCAGCTGTTTTTGTAATAGTTTCACGGTATGAAACTTGTGGAGCTCCAACTTTTGCTTGAACACCAAATTCTCTTTTTAGACGATCAACTATAATGTCAAGGTGTAATTCACCCATTCCAGCAATAATTGTTTGTCCTGTTTCTTCATCTGTATATGTTCTAAATGTCGGGTCTTCAGCAGCAAGTTTTTGAAGTCCTAATGAAAGTTTTTCTGTAGCAGCTTTTGATTCTGGTTCAAGTGCCTGAGAAATAACTGGTTCTGGAAACACCATTTTTTCAAGAACGATTTTTTGTCCTTTTTCAGCTATTAAAGTATCACCAGTTGTTGTATATTTAAGTCCAACAGCAGCAGCTATATCACCTGCTCTACATTCATCAAGTTCAGCACGGTTGTTTGCATGCATTTGAAGAATACGTCCTATTCTTTCTTTTTGTTCTTTAGTTGAGTTATACACATAAGTTCCCTTACCTAAAACTCCACGATAAACACGGAAGAATGTTAATGAACCAACATATGGGTCATTCATTACTTTAAAAGCTAAAGCCGCAAATTCTCCATCATCTGTTGAAGGAACTTCAACAATTTCTTCATCTAGGTGTGCTTTAATTGCTGGAATATCAATTGGAGAAGGTAAATAATCAACAACAGCGTCAATCATCTTCTTAACACCCTTGTTTTTAAATGATGTTCCACAAACTACTGGGAAGAATTCTGATGTTAATGTAGCTTTTCTAATAGCTTCTTTAAATTCAGCCTCACTTACTTCTCCACCTTCTAATACAACCATCATTAATTCTTCATCATAGTTAGAAACTGCTTCTAATAATTCTTGTCTTTTTAGTTCAACTGTATCTACTAAGTCGGCAGGAATTTCTGTTGGAAATTCTGTCTCATCAACTTCACCATTGTATGTGAAAGCTTGTCTTGTAACTAAATCAATAATCCCTTTAAAATTGCTTTCTGCTCCAATAGGTCATTGGATAGCAACTGCATTTCCACCTAAACGTGTTTTAACAGATGAAATAGATGCTGCAAAATCAGCTCCTGCTTTATCCATTTTATTAACATAAATTAATCTTGGAACTTTATAATTTGTAGCTTGTCTTCAAACTGTTTCTGTTTGAGGTTCAACTCCACTTTGTGCATCAAGAACTGCAACAGCTCCATCAAGTACACGTAGTGAACGTTCTACTTCTACTGTAAAGTCAACGTGACCTGGTGTATCAATAACGTTGATTCTTCTTCCTTTTCAAAATGCTGTTGTAGCAGCTGAAGTAATTGTTATACCACGTTCTTGCTCTTGAGCCATTCAGTCCATTTGAGCTCCACCATCATGTGTTTCTCCAATTTTGTGAATTTTCCCTGTGTGGAATAAAATTCTTTCTGTTGTTGTTGTTTTCCCTGCATCAATATGGGCCATAATACCGATATTACGGTAATCTTTTAATTCATAATCTCTAGCCATAAATAACCTAAACGATTATCATCTAAAGTGTGCAAAAGCTCTGTTAGCTTCAGCCATCTTATGAGTATCTTCGCGTTTTTTAATAGCTCCACCTGTTTTGTTTGATGCATCAATGATTTCGTTAGCTAAACGAACATCCATTGTTTTTTCATTTCTCAATCTTGAGTATTGAACTAATCATCTTAATGATAATGTTTGTTTTCTACGTGTTGGAACTTCTGTAGGAACTTGATAGTTTGTTCCTCCGATTCTTCTTGTTCTAATTTCTAATTGAGGTGTAATATTTTCAACCGCTGTTAAAAATACTTCTAATGGGTCTTTTTGTGTTTTTTCTTTAATAAGTTTAAAAGCTGAATATAAAATGTCTTGAGCTATAGACTTTTTACCATCAAGCATGATTGTATTAATAAGTTTTGTAACCATTACAGAGTTAAATACTGGATCAGCAAGTACTTCTCTTATTGGCGCACTTTTCTTTCTTGACATAATGTCTCCTTTCGATAATTAATTAAATTATTTAGCTTTTGGTTTTTTAGCACCATATAAGCTACGTCCTTGGTTACGTTTTGCTACTCCAGCAGCATCTTGTGTTCCTCTAACGATATGGTATCTTACCCCAGGTAAGTCCTTAACACGTCCTCCACGGATTAGAACAACAGAGTGTTCTTGAAGGTTGTGTCCTTCTCCTGGAATATAAGCTGTAACTTCCATTCCATTTGATAATTTAACACGGGCATATTTACGTAAAGCCGAGTTAGGTTTTTTAGGTGTCATTGTTGCAACACGGGTACATACTCCACGTTTGAATGGAGAAGGCATTTTCTTAGCCTTTTTTTGTAATGAGTTAAAAATAATACTTAATGCAGGTGCATTTTGTTTCTTAGTTTTTGAACTACGACCATTTGTTACAAGTTGGTTTGTTGTAGGCATTTCTACTTCCTTTCATATTAGTTTTCTATTATGGACTATTTTTGTATAAATAGCTTATTAATTATATAACAACATATCCGTGTGTATCTTATTTTTTTTTATTTTTTATTTTACCAAAAGTACTAATTGGTAGTGTTTTATGTAAAAATAAAAACAGATTTATTATTTTTTGCAAAATTTTTGAAAAAGAATTTTATTAATATTTTAATTAATTTATTTAAGTAAAAAGTAATGTTAAAAAGAATAAAAACTCAAACAAAGAATGATTGAGTTTTTCTGATATTTTATTTTTTTAAGAAAGTGTTAATGTTTTTTTAATTTCATTTACAAACGTAAAGTAGCTTTTTATACATCAATAAGAGATAAATAATAGACTTGTATAACTAAATAAATCTAGTAGAACTCTATTGTCATAATATGAATTTAACATAAGTCTTTGACCTTTATTAATTAATATTTCGCTTAGGAATTTAAGTTTATAAAACGGAACTAAGACATCTAAAATTATATTATTAAATGAATCTGGTGAATTTTTTGAAATACTTGGAAAGATTAATAAAGCTGCAATTAATAATATAGGATATAAGATCACAGCTAGTATTGCGAAATGTAATATTTTAATTTTTCTAATCAATAAAAATGGTATGAATGAATTTATTAAGAAAGTAAAGAATGTATAAATAAATAATTTAGCAAAATCAATACTTAGTTTAGATTCATCTTTGTTTAAATTAATTAACAAAGAAAAACCTAGTAAGATTCATAAATATATAGATACAATAAAATTCAAGAAAAAGTTATTGAATAAATAATTTTTGATATTTGTTTTTCTTTTATTCATAAACAAATGAGTTAAAGAATATGTTACAACTAAAGGCATCATGACTAAATGACTAAAAGTAAATGCTTTTATATTAATGTAAAATGATGATGAAACAAAAACAATTAATCAACATAAAATAAGAAGACATAGAAACACTAAAGATTTTAAGAAAGTATTTAAAAAACTTTTTTTCAAATCATTTTGTTCATTCAGTATAAATAATTTTAATTTATTCATTTTGACCTTCAAACTTAACTATAATGTCCATGTTAGTCATTCATGATACAAAATTATCAGAGTTAGCAGATGGCGTTGATACGGTATATTCAATTTTAGATAAATCAAAATCTATTTTTTCATTTTCATTAATGATAATATCGGTTTTTTTAGCCCATTCATCATAATATTTTTCATATACAGTTGTATACTCCATACCTGGACCACCAGCTCAAATTGCTCTTCTATAAGCTTTAAATAATTCAAGAGGTAAAAAAGCATTAAGAAGACTCCCATAATTTAATATTATCGTCGAGTCCTTCGTGATTAAATTACCACTTGTTGACAAAACTCCTAATACACTAATATCATCTATTACATTATTTGTAGAATTAATAGAAGTATTATTAATATTTGTTTCGTTGTTAATTTCTCCTAAAAAAATCATTTCTCTCCTTTAAGTGTTTAAAAACACAAATTTATTTTAGATTTTTTTAATGAATTAAAAATTCAACTTTAAGGAGTGAAAATGGAATGAATTAATATTTATTATTTTTATAAAAAAATATGTTTTTTGAAAATTTTGACTTCATTATTGTTTGTGTATTTAAAAAAATAAGTTAAACCTTATTTTTTTGTTTTATTATCAGCTTTTGTTATTTTTATTATTTGAATGATTAATTCATCTTTTTCAATTTCTTCATAACCGAAAATATGAAGTTTTTGAGCTATTTGGAAAAGCGAGTCATTAGGTAAATCTTGAAGCTTATTGAATGATTCGACGTCAGTTTTTTCGAGACCTTTTTTAATAAGTTTAAGTTCTAGGTTGTTTGGTTTATTTGAAGAATCAGTTTTTTCACTTATAATTTCTGCTTCTGGTGTGTTATCTTGACTTTTAACTTGTTGAGCACCTGATAGACCACCAAACAAATTAAATAAATCTTGCGATCCTGATTGACCAGCAGCTTTACTTAATTGTTCAATCATTTTCATGTTTCTTTCTCTAGTAACGTATGCAGCAAAAGCTCTTCTTATAAAACTTGCTTCTCTACCAAATATAACTCATATAGCAATATATAAAACAGATGAAACGATTGTTATAATATTGGATGCAAACTTAAGATTAGGTTTAGAAACTCCTCTTGTTAATATAGTAACTAGGAATATTACATTAATGATTACCAACAAACCAATTATTGTTGTTGGTCAACCAGATAAATGGTGAAATGATTTATTTTTGTATGAAGTTACTACACCTTTAACATATAAAATTAGAGCTACAACCAAACAAACTGATTGCAAAATATTTTGTAATAATGGACCAGTTGCATAAGCATTTAGTGCAACCGCTTCTAATTCGCTTGTTGGTTTAGATTTATAAGCATCACTTAGTTTAAGTGTGTCGACAAACGAGGCAATAATAGCGTTTTTTTCAAGTCCAACTAAAACAAGATTAACTATTGATATTATTAATAGGATAACTATTGAAACTAAAAAACCTCAAATTCAAATTCTAAATGTGTCTTTTTCATGATTTGCAAAGAGTTCTTCTTTTGTATTAAATGATAAATAATCTTTTTTCTTTAACATTTCTCTCCTTATATTACTTGTTAATTATACAATTATAAATTAATATCATTGTCTTTTTCATTTTTTATAAATGTTTCAAAATCAAAATCACAGATTCCAAATTCCTTTGGTGGATTCGAATAAATAATGATTTTTTTATTTGTTATTGGATGAACAAATTCAAGCCTATATGCATGCAATCTTTGATTAAAATCATCGACTTTTTTTCCATATGTTGAATCGCCAAAAATTGGATTGTTTATATATGCACAATGAACTCTTATTTGATGTGTTCTTCCAGTTTCAAGAGTTGCTTTTACAAGACATTTTGGTTGATTGTCAAAGTAAAAACTCTTAAGCATTTCAAGGTTGGTAATTGCATGTTTAGAATTTGAATTTGTGACACTCATTTGTTGTCTATTTTTTACGTCTCTACCTATAGGCAAGTCTAATTTCATCTTTTTACTTTTTAAAACACCATCACAAATAGCAAAATATTTTCTATTAATTGACTTGTTTGAAAAACCTTCTGAAAGTAGTTGGTGAACTTCATTTGTTTTAGCAACTATTAATAGACCACTTGTATCCTTATCTATGCGATGTACTATGCCAGGTCTAAGTAAGCCATTTTCATTTGAAAGATTATTTTTAAAATGAAATAGTAAGGCATTAACTAGCGTGTTTTCATGATGTCCTGGAGCAGGATGAACAACCATTCCACTTGGTTTTTTAATAACTAATAAGTGTTCATCTTCATACGCTATATCAAGATCAATGTCCTGTGCTTCAATGTGAATTTCTTTATCAATTAATTTTGTAACACTGATTACTTGACCTTCTCTAACAATAAATTTCGGTTGATTTACTACAACATCATTTACAAAAACAGCCTTTTGTTCAATCAAGGCTTTTATATCATTTCTTGAAATTTCAGAATTGTTTGATATATATTTATCAATTCTTTCTTTATATGTAACTTCTATTTTTAACATGTATGAATTATACAAAAAGATTTTAAATTAATATGTATTATTATTGTTAAATATAAGTGTAAATTTCAAAGTTTTTCTATCTCTAAAATATCTTAGTGTTTCAGTTTTCAAGAGTATACAAATAAAAATGATTTTTTGTTTTCTTATAAATTAATTTTTTCTTCAAGTTTAAGATTAAATTCATTAATAGCTTCATATTCGATCGTTTTTGCATTAAGTAAAAATTTTAAACTTTTGAAAAAGGCGTCGAACCTAATTTTATCAGTTAGAGATTTAAAAGTTATTACAATTCCAAACCTGATATCATATTTTTTTGAAAATCTATTATTTTTAATAATTTGAAGACCTCATTTTTTTGCCTTATAGGTTTTCTTAGGAAGAACTCTTTCTTTAAATTCACCTATAACTTTTACATTTTCTCATTTACTGAAAAACATTCTGGCGTCTTTTTCGTTTAAAGGAATATCGTCATCGCTATTTTGAGGATCGTGTGAAATATCTTTAATTTTATCCGGTTCGGATAATCTACCAAACTTTATATTTAGTTCCGTATTTGTATAATCTACACCCATGTTTCTTGAGCACTCAGGAAAATAAGACATGACCGCTTTAATTTTATATGGATATTTTTCTTCAATATCAGGTATCAATATATCATCAATATATGTTTTATATGAACTAGATATTCCGGAAGTTATAATTTTTACTTCATCTTCTTTAGAAAAGATAACATCATTTATACTTATTGGAACAACGCCATGACCCATGTATTTGGATGTTTCATAATCTAATTTATTCCATTTAACTGCCGAATCTATAATTAGAGCTTTTGCTTCTTCTTTGGAAAAATTCATTGTATGAATAAGATATGCAACTTTTCTTGATATTCACGGAGCAGCAATAGATGTTCCGAAAGAATAATCAAAACTTCCATTTCTCACCACTTGCTGTTGATCATCTACTGTTCCTCCATAATACGAAACATCAGGTTTAGTAAAAAAATGTAAAACCTTACCACATCTAGAATAACTAGTTGGTCTATTGTTTTTATCAACGGAGTTAACTACTAATGAGTTTATAGAATCTGCTGGAGACCCAATACGTATTTCTTGATTAAGATTATTTTTATTTGTTCCTGAAATAACAAAAATTACATCAAATTCAATTTGTATTTTATCAATTTCAAATCCACCAAGTGAAATTGAATTATTGCTTGTTTCGTAGCTTGTACCAAAAGATAAGTTTCAAACTTTTATATCCCTGTTTTCACTTACTATGTCTCTTATTCTATTGAATAAATCAATATTATTAAATGAAGAATTATCTGGTTTTATTGAAAAATGTCTAACCCTAAAATTTCCACAGCCATCATTTAAATTAGGATTTAATCTATGACCATCAACCAAAATTGAAGAAACGACTAAAGAGTGATCGCTTTGGTTTGAAGAACTTGAATTATTTAAATTATGGACATCTACTCATTTTGAAAAATAAGAGTTATTTGAACAATCGTCATCCAACAAACCAATAGTAGGCTCATTTTTAGGATCATCTATTTTAATGTTTAACTTATTATAACTTATAGAATTGCTAAGTTCGTCAAAATCAGATAACGCTTGACTTTCGAGACCTATTAAAAAGGGTACCTTTTCTAAGATTAACTTAAGCTCATCCTCATATGCTAAGAAAGTTTTATGATCTCTTCTCAAGAATTTTATCTTTGATAAATCAACACCTAAATCATTTAAAATTTTTTTAGTATCTCTTTTGGTGTTATAAAACGTTATTATTTTATTTATTTTATTATCTAAATCGACCGATGTTTTTATTTCTATCAAATCAATGTAAAAAACATCAATAATTATTTTTTTAAATTTTGGTTTTAATATACTGGAAGATTTTGTTTTTTTACCATAAATCTTATTTAAAACTTCATTATTGATTACAGTTATATCGGCTTTTTTAAAAAAATCAATAATTTTATTTAATTCATCAATTGCACAATAAATTTTTTCAATTGGTATCGTATAAACATAGGCATGTTTTAACTCACTGTATTGATAAAAAGAACCTACAATATTATCATTACTAATGTTAAAAAGCCCACTAATAAGATTTGATTTAGAAGTTGTTTTATTATAGTAAACAGTTATTATTGGATCGACATTAATTGGAACGGTTTTTCAATAATTAACAACATTTATTAAGTTATTCAAAATGATTTCTAGTCTTTCGGTTTTTAAATAACTATTATTAGGAAGCATTTTTTCAAAATTAAATTTACGTTCTTCACGCTTAAAAGAATTATTTATTACAATTAAACTATTATATTTTTTATTCATTTATTAAACTCTTTTCTTTAAGATCACGAGCAACGCTACTCTTTGAAACCCCAGTCAGTATCTCAATTTCTCTAATGCTAAAATCTTGTTCTTGCATTTTTTGTAAATTACTATTATTGTTTGAAACTTTTAAATATAATCGTCTTAAATAGTCATATTCTTTATTAGGATCACTAAAAGCAAGTGATGAACTAATTAAATTATACAATTCACCCGGGTAAGGAATTGTGCTAAATAATTGAATAATTTTTCTAAACATTTTGATATTAGGAGATGATTTTTTAAATGTTTTTAATAAATTAAAAAGTATTTGCTCCGATATTTGAATAAGATCTTCTCTATCATATCTATTAAAATTAATGTGAGCTTGAAATCTTCTGAGAAGCGCTTTATCAAATTTGTCATATAAATTAGTTGTTGAAAATAAAATAATATTTTCATTCAAGTTATCAAGTCCTTTTAAAAACGAACTTGTTGCTCTTCCCATTTCTCTTATGTCATTTGAATTTATTCTATCAAGCGCTAACGAATCGAGTTCATCAAATAAAATAATAGCTTTTTTGCTATACCTAATTTCATTAATCTCATTAAATAATATTTCAATATTTTTAGGTGTTTGTCCAAGTTTCGAATCAATTAAATTTTCTGTTTTAACAATATATAAACTTCTTTCTAATAATTTGGCTATTTGTCTAACGGTTTCGGTTTTTCCAGTTCCTGGTTCACCGTAAAAGAGAAATTTATTGATTCCTACATTTTGGTTGATTGCGTTTAAGACGCCTTTTACATCTTCCATGATTGATTCTGGTATTGATAAAGATTGTTTAAATTTATTATCTTTATAAAGGAATTGAAAATTTTCCTCAATTATTTGTGGAAGAAACTGTTCATCATTTGAAAGTAAAAATATTATATATTCATATATGTCTCTATCACCTTTTTGGTTAAATTTTCGCGCTATTTCGAGTGCCTCATTAGCGAATGAAATATCATTTTTATCTTGATGATATCTAATTAGATTTAAAATATTCTTAATCGTCATGAACAACCCCCTCACACATATATTATACAACTTTTTGGGACATTATATTAAAATTTGGGACAAAAATCACCCTCTTTAGAAAGTGATTTTTTAGTGTTATTTAAATATGATATCGTCAATTCTTGTTGAAGAATAGTCATTTCCAACCTCTTCAATATTTAAATTATTAAACAAATCTCTGATTTCTTCTTGAACTTTTTTCAATCTTTCAAATATATTAGTATCTCCTAATCTTGCTTTGTTTATATCAGATAACGAAAGAGGTTTTAATGTTTTTATTGATGCTTTAATTGCTTCATATAATTTATAATAATCAAATTTATTTTCTTGACAAATCTTGTTTAACTCTTCATTAAACAAGCATGTTATTTTCACAGAGTCTTTTAGTTCAACAACTTTATTATTTGTAATTAATTTATTTACAAATCATTCGATTAAGTCTTTCAATTTAAAAAGTTTTAAACTAGATTTTATTTTTCTAATCAAATCAGATACACTTGTTTCCTTATGTCCCTTTAAAATATTATTTACATCTATTAGTATATCTTGAAGTCCATAACTAGTTGAGCTAACTATTTCAGCACAATAATCAATATATTCATTTATATTAGTTTTTTCTTCGTCACTTACTTTTTTAAGTTGTGTTCTAAATTCAATTGATAACGATTTTAAATCTTCGATATATCTATCACTATGAAGCTTCTTGTTGTTATCATTATCAAATTCTTGAATGTATAACAATTTTGTAATCATTTCTATCAATTCTGATAATGCCTTTATAAATTTTGCTTTTTCAATAATTGATGAAAGTTTAAAAACATATTCAACATTAGGATATGTTTTAATAAAATTTTCATATATTTCTTTATAAAATTCATAAAATTTTTCATATGTGGGAACACCAATGTTTTTAGCCCCATATCAACTTGAAGCATAAATTTTATATGCTTCTTCCATTTGAACAGCATTATTCCTGAACGAAAAAATCTTACCAAATCGTTTATCATAATTACTTATTCTATTTGTTCTTGAAAAAGCTTGAATTAACCCATGCTTTTCTAGTTTTTTATCACAATATAGAGTGCTTAAATATTCCGAATCAAATCCTGTTAGCAATATGTTAACAACTATAACAAGATCAATTTCAACTTCTTTTATTTTTGTTGTTAAATTACTATGAAAACCTTCGTATGTACTTAAATCATAAGTTGTGTTGTACATTTTATTGTAATCATACATAATTTGTCTTAGGGATTCTTTTTGCGTTGAATTTAAATGTTCTGTTGTTATATTTCCTTCATCATCACTATTCGCATCATTAGGATCATATGTAAAAATTGAAGTAATCTTTAAATTTGTACCTAATTCATTTTGAACTTCTTTAAAGACTTGATAGTATTCAATGGCCATTTCTATAGATGAAACGGCAAAAAGTGCATTAAACTTTGTTTCTCTTATTTGCTTGTTTTGGTTAGAAATATTATTAACAATGAATGTGGCAACTTCCTTTAATCTTCTTTTATCAAAAAAGGCTGCCTTACGATCAATGTCTTTAACATTGATATCAGGAATACATTCATCTTTATAAGACATTGTTTTAACTTGATTATATTGAAATGGTAATACAATTCCATCTTTACATGCTTGATCTATTCTATAACTATGCAATTGATCTCCAAAAATAAATGGAGTTGTAAATATATCATCTTGTCTTTCCGGAAAAATTGGTGTACCGGTAAAACCAAAAACTAAACTATTTTTAAAATGTTCTTTTATTCTTTTGTGCATTTCACCAGCATTGGTTCTATGGCATTCATCAAAAATAAAAACTATTTTTTTATCCTTATCTTTAACTTTTGAAATTTTTGGTCCACCAGTAAGTCAACCGAGTTTTTGAATAGTTGTTACAACAATATTTCTTTTTTTAGAATTATCATTAAATACTTCAACAAGTTCATCGGTATTTTTGCTTGATGAAACGCAATTTTTTTGAAATTTTTCAAACTCTTTTTTTGTTTGTTCATCTAAGTCTTTACGGTCAACTACAAAAACCACCTTATGCAATTTATCAGAAAGATGGTCCAAAATTAATGTTGACGATTTAAAAGAAGTTAATGTTTTACCACTTCCTGTTGAATGTCAAATATAACCACCTTTTCTTTCATCATAAGTAGGGTTAGGTTTTTCAATGAATTCCTTAGTTTTAATTAAAATTTTCTCTGCTGCACAAATTTGATAAGGTCTTAATATCCTTATTTGTTTTTTTAGTGTTAAAACACTATAAAAAAGAATAACGTTTAAAGTAGTGTTTTTCTTAAAAAATATGTTTGTGAAGTCTTCTAAATTGTGAATTTGATTATTTAACGAATCGGTTCAACACAAAGCTTTTTTATAAGTATTTTTAGATTCAAATTTTCTTCTTTTATCATTTTGCTCTTCAGAGATAAGAGTAGATGAATAATACTTGGTTTCTGTGCCGTTTGACGCTATAAACATTTGAATATATCAATAAAATTTATTGTTATCTTTGCACATTGTTTCTCTACGGTATCTTCTTATTTGATTAAATGCTTCCTCGATTGATCCACCTCTTCTTTTAAGTTCGATATGTATTATAGGAAGTCCATTTAATAAAATTGTCACGTCATAATAATTATTAGCATATTCATCACTAGGATGAAATTGATTTATAACTTGTAAAATATTGTGTTCAACATTTTTCTTGTCATATATTTTAACATTCATTAATGTTTCATCATCTTTAAGTACTTCTATAATATGTTGTTCACTAAATTTAGTAAGACTTTCTTTAGGTGTTGTGATATTTTCAATATATTCTTTAAAAACTTGATTTCATTCGTTTTCGCTAAAAGTGCAATTATTTAATTGTTCTAGACAAAGCTTAAAATTATCTATTAATTCTTTTTCTGTTTTTATATCTTTTTTATATTCAAAACCTTGGCGAATTAAATCTGATATAAATTTTTTTTCTAGATCTTCTTCAGATTGATATGATTGATCACAGTTAACAATCGGTTCAAATTTATCAATTATTGTGTTTAATGGCAAATATCTTTTATTCATTCTTACCTACTTTAAAATTAAATAGTTTGTTTCTATAATACTCGAATTGTTTTTTTCTTAATTCGAGTTCAAGCGGTAAACCTTCGTTAATTGAATTAGAATATATTTCAAATTTATCTAGGATTTCAACAATTTTATTTTGTTCTTCAATTGATGGAATAGGGATTTTAAATTCTAAAATGGTTTTCATATCAGGGTGTTTTATACCTGCCCCTCTATAGGCATTTCCTACATCTTTATTAATTAACTTGAGATAAAAATATAAAAACTTATTATTTAATATATCTTTGTTTCTTGAAGTCATAATCCTATTATCGGTTGTACAAAAATAACCATTTGTATATTTAATAATTGCACTACCACCTCCAGGTATTGAAACTACTTCACCATATGCTAAAAAATCACCCGCTTTTTCTTTTGTTGTGTATGCACTAAACTTACCTGTTGATAAAATTTTAACATCACCACCTTCAACAATTAAGTCTTTTAAAGTAGATGCTTCTAGGTATCTATACTTAATTGTTTTAGGTTGTTTAGATTTATCAATATTTTTAAATTTTTTATCTCAATATGTAACTTCTCAAAGTTTCTTAACCTCTACATCTTTTCTATTACTAAAATCTAATAATAATTGTTTATAGTAGTTGTATTGTTTATATCTAGCTGTAAGCTCTGCTGTAAGCTCTGCTGTAAGCTCTGCTTCAAGTTCTTCGAACTTATCTAAAATTTCAACTATCTTATTTTGAATTTCTATTTGTGGTATTGGAATTTTTAAATCTAAAATTCTTCTCATTTCAGGATGTTTTATACTCGCACCTCTATAGGTATTTTCTACATCTTGATTAATTAACTTGAGATAAAAATATAAAAACTTATTATTTAATATATCTTTGTTTCTTGAAGTCATAATCCTATTATCGGTTGTACAAAAATAACCATTTGTATATTTAATAATTGCACTACCACCTCCAGGTATTGAAACTACTTCACCATATGCTAAAAAATCACCCGCTTTTTCTTTTGTTGTGTATGCACTAAACTTACCTGTTGATAAAATTTTAACATCACCACCTTCAACAATTAAGTCTTTTAAAGTAGATGCTTCTAGGTATCTATACTTAATTGTTTTAGGTTGTTTAGATTTATCAATATTTTTAAATTTTTTATCTCAATATGTAACTTCTCAAAGTTTCTTAATATTAACTTCATCTTCACTAAGATTATTTATAAGGTCAAGAATATTCATTACTTACCTTCTAACTCAAAAATTAATTTCTTAATTTGTTCTCTTAGTTTTTGATTTTTTGAAGTAATTTCATTAAGTTGTTTATTTAAATTAATGATATCAATTTCTTCCTTGACTTCTTCTTTTTTAAAGAATCTATCAGGACTTAAATTAACACTTTTATCTAAAAAGAATTCATTAGCAACTGGTTTTGATACGTTTTCTATATCTTTTCTGTCTTTAACTATTTTTAATACATTTTCAATATTTTGTTCAGACATTTTATTTTTTTTCCCATCTTTATAAAAATGACTTGATGCATCAACAAATAAAATATCTTTTGTTTGTTTGTTTTTGTTCAAAACCATTATATTAACCGAAATTGATGTTCCAAAAAACATATTATTAGGCATAACTATAATAGCTTCTATAAAATTATTTTCCACCAAATATTTTCTAATATTTACTTCGCTTTCATTATCTCTGTAAAACATTCCCGGAAAACATACAATTGCTGCAACTCCTTTTTTATCCAGAGAATATAATGAATGAAGTACAAAACCTAAATCTGAATTACTTTTAGGCATAAGTGTAGGTACAATATTAAATCTTTCATCACTTCTGATACTAGTTTCATTGTAGTCTTCTCAAGCTATTGAGTAAGGGGGATTGGAAACAACAACGTCAAACTTTTTCTCTAAATGTAATGGGTCATTTAGTGTATCACCACATTTTAAATCTATTTTGTCAAATTCAACACCATGAATTATTAGATTCATTTTTGATAGTGAAAAAGTTGTTGGATTACTTTCTTGGCCACTAAAATGAAGATATGGATTATTAAGAATTTTTTTAAATTTTAAAAGAAGTGAACCGCTTCCACATGTAGGATCATAAACACTATAAATATCTTTACTATTTTTGTAAACGAGAGTAACATTGGCTAAAAACTTTGAAACTTCTTGTGGTGTAAAAAACTCTCCTCCTGATTTTCCACCCGATGCTGCATACATACCTATTAAGTATTCATATGCATCACCAAACGTATCGATAGAGTGATCATCAAATTTTGAACCAAAATCAATTTCTGCAACCGTTAAAATTGTTTTAGTAATTATATTATTCTTTTTCTTAAGTTGATTTTCATTGTTGTTGTTTATATTTAAAAAATTTAAATTGTTGAAGTTTGGAAATGTTCCTTCAAGAATATTTTCGCTATCATTTATATTCGCACTTGAAACAATACTATTAAATATATCATTAATATCAATATTAATATTTTCATTTAGGTGAACATCTTTTGATAAATTAACAAAAAGATGTGAAGGTTTTATAAAAAAACCAATTAAGTCGGGTAAATCTTTTTTCATTTTAAGAACTTCAATGTCATCATCATTCTTATTAGAATAATCTTTAAGTCCATTTTCTTCTACTTTATCAACAAAATATTCTGATATAAATCTATAAAATAAAATACCTAAAAATACTTGTTGAAATTCACTTGCATTAATTTTACCCCTCACTTTATTAGCAAGATCTCATAGTTTGTTGTGAAGCACTTTTTTGTGGTCAATATCTTTAACTTTTTTCATTTTAAAATCTCCTAAATAGTAATTATTATTATAACTAATTAATACAAAATGTGGTCAAAAAAGACACTGCATAAGCAGTATCTTTCAAGTGTTAATTGGTTGTGTGATAATTAGTTTATTAACCCTTAATTGTTGATCCTTGTCTAGAAATAGCGTTCATAATCTTTTTACGGAAAATGAAGTATACAATGAACATAGGAACAATAACAATGATAGCTCCAGCCATACGGATGTTTTGGTAAAGACCCATATTTTCTCCTGTTTCACTACGTCTAATACCAACAGTAAATAATCATGTTGACATAACGTCAATCTTATTACCAGAAATAAGTGCTGGTCATAAGTAGCTGTTTCATGAAGCAAGAGATGTAAGAATAATAATAGTTAAAGTTGTTGGTGTTACCATTGGTGCAGCTATTTTAAGGAAATATCTCATTCCTGTAGCTCCATCAACTAGTGCAACTTCTTTTATTCTTCCAGGAATTGCTTCAAAAGCATTTCTGAACATCATAGCATTGAATATAGATGCAACGAAAGGAAGAGCGATTGCTAAAATAACTTTATGCAATTCTTGTTGAAGACTTAAATTAACAACCATTTGGTATTGTCCTGAAAGTAAAGCAACCTCAGGTAGTACCAATAGTGAAAGTAAGATACGTCATATTATTTTCTTACCGGCTCATTTTTGAAGTGAGAAAGCATAACCCAGTGACATTGTGACTACTATTTTTAAAACAACAGAAATCAAAACGTTACTAAATGTTACACCTAAGGCTTTTCAATAACCTTCAACAAATGCTTGACTAAAGTTTTCTCAATTTAGTCCATCAGGAACTAATTGCAGTCCACCACCCGAGTTCATTAAATCGATTTGGTCGTTAGACATTAATGATGTTGCAACCATATAGTAGAACGGGAACAAAATAACTAGACCAAATAAACATAGAATAGTTAATTTGCTTAAAACTGATAATCCTAATGAGAATAAAGATGTTTCATGGACTTGCTGAGAAACTTTTTGACCATTTCTTGCAAGTCTTTTTTTACCGAATCAGTTTTGTAGAATTAATTTTTGTTTGAACATTTCTTTCTCCTAACTGATTTGCGAGTTTAATAACTATATCAAAACCACCACGTAGGATTGTTGAGAAGGCGACCCCTATTAAGAATAGGAAGATAGATGCAACCCCAGCATCAGAGAAGCGGGAACTTATAACTGCATTATATACATAAAGCATGAGTGTTGATCCACCATTTAGGATAGCTTCTGCTGGATTGTTTGAGAACAATGCAAGTGGGAAGACCTTAATACCTCCTATAACACCAATAGTTATTAAGAATGTTGTTGTTTTATTGATAGAAGGTAATGTAATTTTGAAAAATTGTTTTACAGTTCCTGAACCATCAATAGAAGCTGATTTATATAAATTTTTATCAACAGACAACATAGCTGTTGTAAAAATTAAGATATTGAATGCTAAGTTTTGTCATATACCTAAAATGAACATTGCAACAAAAGCATTTCAACCAGAATCGTTACCAGAAGTTAATCAAGCAATATTTACACCAAACGCACTATTAATAACTCCGAATTTAGCATCAAAGATATTAATGAATGTAAGTGATATAGCAACTCCACTTGTTACATATGGTAAGAAGAAAATTGTTTGTCATAAACCTCTTGCTCATTTTTTGTAAAGTAATGAAATTGCCGAGGATATAATTAGAGAAATACTAATTATTATCGGTAATGAAAGTAATCCATAAAGTAATGAATTACGAAGTGCAACACCATATAACGGATCTTTAAGAAGATACTTAAAACCATCTAATGAAAAATGTGCTGATTGAGGATCCGCAGGATTATCAAGAGGTAAAAACGCATCTTTTATTGTTATAAAGAATGGTGCAATGGTGAATAATGAAATTATTATTACACCAGGTAAAATTAATAGAAAAGGTTTGTAAAAAGGAGTTTTCTTTTCTAAATATGATGCTGATATATTAGGTTTTTTAGCAGCAACTTTTTTGGTTCCATATTTAAATAAAAACGGAAAAGTTTTTGCTATTCAAGCATACATATTAGTCATTGATTTTGTATTCCAAACGATTTTCGGTTACAGCATCAAAAACATGAAGTTTATTTATAGGAAGTTCGAAGTGAATTTTATCACCTATTTTATATTTGTATTCATTACCAAGTAGCATATTGATTCTTCCAACATTTTCTACTACAACAAGTAATTTAGATTCCTTACCAAAATCTTCAAGTGCTATTATTTGACCAGTAATAGAATCGGTTGTAGGTTTAGATTTAATTAAGTAATCTTCACCTCTAACTCCGATGTTTAAATTACCTGTATCTCTGGAAGGTACACTTATTCCTTTTACCAATTTATCTAGCACATAGGCTTTTCCATTTTTTGCAATAGCTGGGAAAAGAGCCATTTCAGGCATTCCTAAGAAACGAGCAACAAATTGGTTCGTTGGTTTATTATATAGATCAAGTGGTGTTCCAAGTTGTTGTACTTTAGAAGTAGACATACATATTACAACATCGGAAATCGACATAGCTTCTTCTTGGTCGTGAGTAACGAAAACTGTTGTTATACCAAGTGATTGTTGAATTTCTCTAATTCATTGACGAGTTGAAATACGAAGTTTTGCATCAAGGTTTGAAAGTGGTTCATCCATTAATAAAATTTTTGGTTTTTTAACTATAGCACGAGCTATAGAAACACGTTGTTGTTGACCACCACTTAAACGAGTAGGTTTCTTTTGAAGAATAGGAATAATTTCAACACGTTTTGAAACTTCCATAACATCTCTATGAATAGCTTGTTTAATTGTAATAATGTCTTTTGAATATTCTTCTAGTAATGCTTTTTCTTCTTCATTAAATATAATTTCACGAGTTTTTTTGTTTTCCTTCATCACTGAGAAGAAATTATATTTGGCATTTAATTCAGCTCTAAGTTTTAAATGAATATTAAGCATTACATCAGGTAAAATTTTTGATTCTTGATAAGCTTCTTTAACTAAGTTCTTAGAATCTTTGTCTTGTGAATATTTAGCTTTTACTAAATTAAATTCTTTTTGAGCTGTAGCTTTTTCTTCTGAATAAGCTTTAAATACTTTTGCTCTATTTATAGAGTATTTATGTTTGAATAAAGTTACTAAAACCTGTTGTTCGTGTTTTAGTAGTTTAACTTTATCTTCCAATGAAATATTTTCTTTCATTTGGGCGTTTATTTTGAGTAAGTAATCTTGTATCTCGTTAACTTTGTTTTGGGCATCATCACCTTTTGATGATTTACTTAAACTTGAAACTGATAGCAATTCTATTGATAAAGGTGTAAATTCTTTTTCTAGTCCTAGAACTTTTTGCTCATTAGCTTTAAGTGTCTCAGCTGATATTTTAGCTTTTGTATCAATTTTTAAATTTTCAATGCTTTTTAAAATTGACTTAGCAAGAGATGATAATTGTGCATCTCTGTGAATCTTAGCCATTTTAAATTTAGTTTTAGCATTTTCAAATTCTTCAATTGATTCAGCTAGAATTCTTTCGTAATTATGAAATGTATCTTGTTTTAAATAGTAAAAATCGCTTAATGTACTATTTAGTTCGTTTATCTCTTGTTGGCTAGCACCAAGACGTTTTAGGTAAATACTTGCAATTTTCATTGTTGCAAGTTCTTTTTTCATAAGAATATTGTTTTTTCAATGACTGTCATTTTTCAATGGAAAAGCAATATTAGAATATACACTTAAGTGTGGATAAAGTGCATAATTTTGAAACACAAAACCTAATTTACGCTTTTGAGGTGAATATTTTGTAACATCATTACCTTGGAATAAAACTTTTCCAGAGGTTGGTGTTAATAAACCTGCAATAGCATTAAGTGTTGTTGTTTTACCTGAACCCGATGGTCCTAATAAAGTAACAAGTGTACCTTTTTTAATCTTAAAACTTACATCATCAACTGCTAAGGTTTCCCCGAAGTCGATAAACAAGTTTTTTAGCTCAATAGCAGGTAATTCTTGTTGTTTACTTTCTAATCTTTTCTTTCTAAAATAATCAATACGATCAAGGACATCCTTGTTGTTATCTAAATTTTTAGAAATAGATTTAGCTTTTATTTTGCCTTTTAGAGAAGATAAAAATTCTATTTTCATTTTTCTCCATTATCTTTTGTTTACTGGTATGTAAACAAAATCCGATATTTTTTTACCTTTGTTTTCTTCAAAACGAAGGTTTGCTTTTATTATTTGTTCAATGGTTGTGAAGCCTTCATCAGAAAAATCTTTATCTGAGTAAATTTTTCAACCATTATTTTGTCTAGAAATATAAATTCCACTTGTGTTGTTGGTTACATCATATTCATCGTTGAATATTTTTCAAAAACCATTTTGTTTTTTCTTAGCTTCTTTGTAAGCTAAAACAATTCCATATGATTGATAGTAACTAGGTAAATCTTCACCATCAAGAGTTGCTTTAAGAGCTTCTGAACCATTTGGTAATGTATAACCAGCTCTTACTATTTCAGTTGAATATTCATATTCGAATTTATCACCAAAATAAATTGAACCAACTAATCTATCATAACTTGGTTGTCCATCAGTCATAACTCTTACTTTTTGGTTTGGTAAAATTGTAACTTCACCAAATTTAGATGCTGCTTGCGCCCATACTAATTCAATAGGTTTGATTTCAATATTTCCTGGTAAAGCTTTTTCTGGTGTATCAATTCCTAAAACTCTAATTTTTTTACCTTTTTTAAGTTCAGCTTCATTTTGTTTATAAAACAAACGAGAAATTTCATTATCACCAGCAGTAATATTTTTTAGGTATGGTGTGTCACCATCTGCTCATTTATCGAGTTCACCTTCAATATACTTTACTTTTGATCAATCAACATCTGAAAATTTATATGCTGACTTTTCATCAAATTTAACTTTATCTAATTCTTCCTTACCTTTTTGAATTTTTTGTTCAATTGTGTAGTTTTTTGCACATGAAGCCACTATGAAAGGAACTGATAGCACAAAAGGTATTGCTATCAATGATAATTTTAGTTTTTTACTAATCATTATTATCTATCAAATGGTGATGATTGACTATTAATTTTTGGAAGAATTGAGTTTTCGTATGTAGCCAATGGTTCGTTCTCAGTTCCATTTAAAATTGATGTAAATGGACTCTTTCATGTTGAAACAATAACATTTCTATAAGCGTCTGTTAATGAGTCAGCGGGTTCTTCAACTAGTGATCATCCTGCTTCTGTAATAGCTTTTTTGAAATCTTCATATGTTTGTTTAACGAAGATGTTTGCTTTTTTATCAGGTTTTTCTAACGCACCTTTATATGGAACAATGTATGAAGCTTGAAGTGATACGTACTCTAAAGCTGTAAATTCACCTGATTTTGATTCAGCATCAGGAACTAAAACACCTTCTTTAGTTTTTTCGTATACCATTTTTCCATCTTTATCTAAATAGTAAATGGCTCCATTTTGTGTTCTGAATTTAAACTTAAATTTCTTAGATGTATCGGTTACTCATTTAATGAATTTTCTTGTTGCTTTATCTTCTTTTTCATTTCCATGGATTGCAATTAATGATGGTCCTTGAAGATATACAGCATTCATAGCATCTGTTGCTTCTCATTTTCTAGGAGCATTAGTTACAAATAATTCACCTTTTTGAACAGTTCCTTCTGTTGTTAATTTAAATTTAACAATAAATGATTTGTCATTTAGTGTTGTTTCGTTAGGTACGATGTATAATTTTGTAATTTCTGAAGAAGTTTCAGACTTTGTATTAACTGAAACAATACCCAATTCTTTAACATGTTTTTGATTTTCATCTTTTGCTAAAATATTATCTAAGGTTTTATTTCCTAAGAATATCATAGGATTTTTATTTAAGTCTAGATTTTTTATTGCATCAGCAAAATCTTTATCATCTTTTTCTGTTGCTAAAAATAGATCGTGTTTACCTTTTGGTGTAGCTTTTGAATTAAATAATTTGTTTTTGTATTTACCTTGTGTAATTTCAGCTACTAAATTCGGAGTACCTTGTTCCCCTAATTGTGTTAATGTTCAAATTGTATTATATTGAATTTCAACTTTTTCAATCGAGTAATCAAATCCTAGTTTAGCTTCTGCTTTAATATTGTGGTCATGACCAGCTGTTGAACCGATTGCGAAACCAATTTGGTGTTTAACTTGGAATGTAGATGAATAAGCTCCATTCCCTCCAATGTAAATTGCACCTTGTCTCGCTGCTTCAAGTAATGTTTTTGCAATTTTACTTAATGATTTATATGCAAGAGTGTCTTTTTGTTCATATGGTTTGTAATCAATGAAGTTTCCTTCTTTTAATTTAATATAGAATTCCTTAAAGTCATTCTTTTCTTTTGCTGTCATTGCAAAAACTTCTGTTGCTAAGAATCCTGCAATATCATCGATTCCAAGCATGTGTAAAGACCCTTTTGGATTTTGTTTTGAGTTTTCAAAAAGATTTTGTGCACGAACTGCAAAATCAATTAATGTTGTTCCATTATTGAATATTTCACGTGAAATTACATAATCTTTTGATTTTTTTGCTTCTGCTTCAACAACTTTTCCCCATAAATTAACAACATAATTTCTATCGCCTTTACCAGCTGCAATAATTTTATCAAAGAAGTCTTTATCTTCCGCTTTAATAGTTGCCCCATTTGAAGTCATTGTTTCAATTACATAACTTAGAACTGGTCCGTTAAGTGCTGTAACCAATGAAGATTTAGCAAATGGAAGTGCACTTATGTTTCCTGGCACAACTTTAGCAATTCTATCGTTGAAAGTCATAAAGTCTTCTTCAAATAAATTACGTGTAATTCCGTATTGGTCACCTACTGGTGTTTCCTTTTTGTCTTTTCCATTCATTGTAACAGTTTTATCTGCTAAATTGAGCTCCATTTTATAACCAGCTATTGAAGCCAATGCTGTTGGGTATGCTAATAACATATTTGGTAATTGTTTTTTATCAGCAACTTTCATATATTGAACAACTTTTGAAGTAACATCTCCATAGCTGTTTCCTAAAGATTCTACAGAAACAGGTACAAAATCTGGTGTATCTTTTTCTGTATTATTGTAAATTTCTGCTAATTGTTCTAAAGCAAAAATTTGTGGACCTGTTTTAGATAATCCAACTCCTATAACAACTTTATTATCATCATTAGTATCAAATCTATTTACACCACATGAAATAGCACTTACTGCTGTTGCAGTTAAAGCTAAAACTGTAGCTGATCCAATTATCATTTTTTTGGATTTAAGTTTCATTTTTCCTCCGTATATAAATCGCCTATATATTATATTACGTATAAAATAAAATATAGGCTTTGAGACCTATATGTGGAAATATGGAAAAAATTAAAAATTAAACTACTTCAAATATTTTTTTATGTCGTTACAACATCATTTTAATCTCTTTAAAATTCCTTTTTCAGATGCCGAATGTCCGGCTTCACCAACAATAAATAAAGTTGAATCATTTAACGAATTATGCAATGAATAAGCGTATTTAGGTAATGTTACCATATCATATCTTCCATGAACTATGTATGTTTTAACATTCTTTATTTTATTTAAATTTTCCATTATTCAGTTATCACTTACAAAAAAACAATTATTAACAAAATAGTGTGTTTCTAATGCTGAAATACTTAAAATTTCGTTAGAGTTTGATTTTAAATGATAATTATTTTGTTTTAATGTAACTAAATTACTTTCTAGATAAGAAAAATGGGTAGCCGCTTCTAAACGTTTGTCTTCATCTAAACCAGTCAACAAATCATGATATGAATTAAGTATGTTTTGTTGCTTCTCGAGTGGTAAATAATTTTTATATTTATCAAAAACATCAGGGAAAAATTTATCAACACCTTCTTGATATAATCAATGTATTTCATCTTTAGTTCCTAAGAAAATTCCTCTTAGAATTAATCCTAGAACTCTATCCGGATGTTTTATAGCATAACTAAGTGCCAATGTCGAGCCTCAAGACCCGCCAAAAACTAGTAATTTTTCAGCCTTAACCATTTTTCTTAATTTTTCAATATCAGCTATCAAGTCTCAAGTTGTGTTGTTAATAGTTGATGCAATAGGCTTGCTTTTACCACAACCTCTTTGATCAAAAACGATGATGTTGTAAAATTTAGGATTAAAGAAATCTTTAGAATTTTTGCTTGACGAACCTCCAGGTCCACCATGTAAAAATATAACAGGAACTCCTTTTTTATTTCCGGATAGTTCATAAAATATTTCGTGGTGATCGTCAACTTTTAATCAACCTTCTTCGTAAACAAATGGCTTCATAATCACTCCTTAAACTATCTTAAAATTATAAAACTTATTTATTAATACTTAATATTATTTTTAAACAAATATCATATAATATGATAATTCGGAGGTGAAATGATAGAGGTTCAAAATTTATCAAAAATTTTTAGTGATAAAAAACTTTTTGAAAATGTTAATTTAAAATTTTTAGATGGAAATACTTATGGAATAATAGGTGCAAATGGAGCGGGTAAGTCTACCTTTTTAAAGATTTTAGCTGGTGAAATAGAAGCAAGTTCAGGAAACATAATTATTGAAAAGAATAAGCGTATTTCTGTTTTATCACAAGATCATAATGCTTATAACGACTATAATGTAACAGAAGTTGTTATTATGGGTAATACTGATTTATATTCGGTAAAAGAAAAAAAAGATGCTATATATGCTAACCCTGATGCTACAATGGAAGATTATACACTTGCTGGTGAATTAGAAGATAGATATGGTCAACTTGGTGGATGAACAGCAGAAAACGATGCACAAGAGTTATTGTCAAATTTATCTATACCAAAGGAAAAATGGGAAGTTAAAATGCATGATTTAACGGCTAACCAAAAAATTAAAGTATTGCTTGCAAAAGCTCTTTTTGGTAATCCTGACATTTTAATAATGGATGAGCCAACTAACCACTTAGACTTAAAAAGCATAAAATGACTAGAAAACTTTTTGATTGATTATCAAAATGTTGTTATAGTAGTTAGCCATGACTCTGACTTTTTAGATGCTATTTGTACACATACAGTTGACATCGATTTTTCTGAAGCAAGAATGTATACAGGAAACTACTCATTCTGAAAACAATCATCAGAACTAGCAAGAGAAATGATGAAACAAAGTAATCTTAAAAAAGAAGCACAAATGGAAAAGCTTAAAGATTTTATTGCACGTTTTAGTGCAAATGCATCTAAGTCAAAACAAGCTACATCACGTAAAAAATCACTTGAGAAAATTACACTTGATGAAATTAAGCCATCTAACCGTAAATATCCATTTATAAGATGAGACATGAATAGAGATCATGGTAAACAAATATTGCATGTTGAAGATTTAACATATGTTAATGAAATAGGTCAAACATTATTTAGCAATATATCATTTACTTTAACTCCTAGTGAAAAAATGGTAGTTATTGGTGATGATGATATAGCAAAAACAAAATTACTTGAAATACTAGCCGGTAACTTAAAACCAACTTCAGGAAAAGTTACTTGAGGTCAAACAATAAAAACAACACACTTTCCAAATGATAACTCCGCATTCTTTAAAGGTAATGAAACAATAATTGATTGGATATCAAAATGACCTTCACATAACTCAACTGAAGAAACTAAAGATAATAGCGATTCGAGAATGAGAGGGTTTTTAGGTAGAATGCTCTTTTCTAACGATTCTGTCTTTAAAAAAGTATCTGTTACAAGTGGTGGAGAAAAAGCAAGATTAATGTTTTCTAGAATGATGTTACTTGAAAGTAACTTCATTATACTAGATCAACCACTTGATCACTTGGATACAGAAAGTATCGATTCAGTAATTGAAGGTGTTAAATCATTTAAAGGTGGCGCTATATTTACAACATATAACCGCGCTTTTGTTAACCAGTGTGCTGATGTTATTTTAGAAATAAAAGATAATAAAGAAAGTTTCTTATTTAGAGGGACTCTTGAAGATTACGATCAAATAATGCTTGAAAAATAATAAAAAATTGCAATTTCTTGCAATTTTTTTATCTTCTTTTCTTTATCATCTCTGTTCTTATTAAATAAGCAATCATGAAAATTAAAGCAGCTACCAACAATGCTGTAATAACTATAAATCCATAAGACTGTAAAGAGGTTTTACTGTCTTTTTTTGGTTTTTCCGGTGTTGGAGTTGGTTTACTTTCAACAACACTTGAAGTAGATTTTTTAACAAGTATGTTACTTATTTGATTTAATTCTTTTTCAATTTCTTTTTGCTCTTGAAGTGTCATTTCTGGTTTTTTAGAAACTTTTTGTTTTATTTCTTCAACTTTATTTTTATATGCTAAAAGCGATTCAGTTGTAAATGTGTCTTTTTGATCAACATTTGATTTTTGTTCAACTTGTGCTAAAGCAATAGCTTGATTTTTAACAAGTAAACTTCTTTTGTTTTTAAGTTCTAAAATTTGATTATCATACTCACTTTTATTTATTGTTTGAATAGCTTTGACTTCTTCTATTTTCTTGGTAAGTTCTTGAAGAAATACATCCTGAGATTGAGTTGTATAAATTTCTTTATTTTCAATTATTTTTGCTTGTTCTAAAGTATAAACTAAAAAAGTTTTATATGTAACAAGTAATTTATTAAACTCCTTAATGCTTTCGATTTCTTGAGTAAGTTGTTCTCTTGTAACTGATTTTGGTAAAGAATTTAACTTGTTTTGAATAGCTTCTTGATACTTAATAATCGATTCATTTGTATAAATATTTTTATCAATATTATTCTTTGAAGTTTCCAAATTAACCTTTAGCACAGTAGAATTAGAAATAAGTTTCTCTTTTGCTTCACTAATTTTTATAAGTGCTGTGTTAAACAATTCTTGAGATGTAATATGTTCTTTATCAATTGATTCAATCACCTTTCCATAAATGAAAGAACTTTCTTGTGTATAAATATTTTCATCTATTTTAGATTCTAATTCAATAAGTTTTTTATAGTTAATATCACCTGTATCGATTTCTTTGTCATATAAACTAAATTCTAAAACAGCAGTATTAGTTCATGCTATTGAACCTGCATCTCATTTTGTTATAACTAACTTAACAAATTGAGCTTCAACAGGCATTGAAAAGTTGTATTTATAATTTGCTTTTTTAACACCGTTTGCTTCTCTTTTTTTAGAGTAAATTAACTTCGTTTTTAAAGTTTCGGTGTTAGTTAAATCATCTTTATTTATTGAAGCATATATGTCAAAGTCAAGAATATTATCTCTTTCAAAAAGAAGATCTAATGATTTAATTGATTGTTTAGAACCTAGATCAACTAATAAATGGTGTCCATTTGGAATTTCATTTGGTGATTTTTGATGTGTTGATCATCTTGATTCCTTAGTTCTAATTCCATCAACTGCATTTGCTTTTGGAAATTTTTCTTCTTCATCATCAGCTTCAACGGTTTTATTTAATGCCAAGCTTGTTAAATTCGTTGGAAAAACTACATCTTTGAAAAAGTATGAGTTATACAACTCAAACGATACAACACCAGTATTTTCTCATGTAATACCACCACCTGTTGCTGATCAGTCTTGTATAAGTAACTTGACAAATTGAACATTCGTTTTTTCATCTACTAAATCGATTCTATACTCATGAATCATATCACTCGCTTCCATTGCTTTAGAATCATAAGCAAGCGATTCTTCTTTATCAATGTCTTCTGCAGTAACAGACATATAAACTTTAAAATGTTTAATGTTGTTTCTTTCAAACATAACATTAAATGATTTAATAGTTTCCGGTTTTTCTAAGTCTATCAACATTCAGTGATTATTTGTTTCGGTAGACTTTCCTTGTAATGTAGCTCATCTACTTACTCTATCGTTATCTAATGCTCCTGCTTTAGGATTAGGTACTTCTTCATTGTCAACAGTAACCTTGGTTTTATTAAGAGCTAAATTAACTCTTTGATTACTGTTTTCAACTACAGCAGTGGTATTTGTCGATACGCCAACTAAAGCCATTGCTGGAATTGATAATATAGCCACACTCCCCAATGAAGCTATAATTTTCTTGGTTTTCATTTTTCTCCTTATTATAATTTGTTATTAATTATTAATATTTTATATAAATATTAATATAAAAGTAAATTGAAAAAAACTTTAAAAATTTACCAATCATCCTTTTAATTAAGTGTAGATGTCAATGAAAAGAAAAACCTCATATGAAAATTATGAGATTTAACTTTTTAAATTGTATTATTTATCTTTTTTTCTTTTTATGATAAATAGAATGATTGCTGCTACAACACCAAATCCTAGTAATGTTGACAATACTATAGCAGTTATAGCACCTCCTGACAACTTCTTCTTAGGAGCAGTTGTAGGTTCTACTGGAGTGGTCGGAGTTTCAGGAGAAGTAGATTTTTTAACTAAAGCTTTTTGAATTAAGTTTAATTCTTCTTCAATGGCTTTTTCTTCTTCTTTAGTCATTGAAGTTTTATTATTTATTTTTTCATTTAGCTTTTTAATTTCTTCTTCATATTTTGCTAATGACTCAGGTGTATATTCTTCTTTTTTAACTTCTTGTTCTTTTGCTTCAACCTTTTGTTTTGCAACAACTTTATTTTCAATAAGTAATTTTTTATGATCGACTAAATTAGTTTTTTCACTAGTATATTCAGTTCTTGTAATATGTTGTTTATTTTCTAAGATGCCTTTTTGTTTTTCTAAGGCTGAAAGATATTTATCAACCGATTCTTGAGAATATATTGACAGATCCGTTCCTTTGGTATCTTCAATATCTTTAATAATTAATGCTTTGTTTTCAACAAGTTTTGTCTTTTCAGAATTAACAGTTGTTATTGCTTTATCATATTCACTTTTGGTTGTTAAAGTAGATTTATCTATTTTAGCTATTTCTGTTTTAAACGTTTTAACAGAAGCTTCTGTATAATGATCTTCTTCAATTTTAATTTGAGTTTCAAACATTGTTGGAAAATCTTGTTCAATATCAACCAAAATATCTCTAACAATTTTATCTGTTGGTGAAGAAACAGAAGTAATCGTTTCTCTAACTATAATGTATGATTCTTGATTGTTTGCTTCAATAATTTTTGATGTTACTGTTTCTTTTGATGAATCATTTCCTGAAACAACAAGCTGAGAATTAGTTATTTTATCTGGTTGTAATCTTGGACCTTTTACTGTTAAATTAATTGATTCTAATCTTTGTAATTCTGTTTTATCAGCTTTTGATCATTCGTTAGTTTGCGATATGTTGCTTATTTGACCTTTAAATGAATTTGAAGATGAACCAATTTTTTCAAGAGGCATAAAGAATGTGCTGTTTTTAAATGTAACTTCATCTGTTTTTGTTCCGTTATTTCATTTGTATCCATTTCTTCCAACCGCTTCTCCCCCGGTTTCGGTTCCATTTACAAATAATTTAGTTTTACCACGTTTAGTTCCTTGTGGAATACATACTAATTCAATTTCAACTCACTGATCTAATGGTAGTTCATAATTAAATGAATAGTCCATGTTTTCTCTACTAAATCCAAATTTTCCTGTGTATTTTTGTTTTGCTTTAATAGCAAATTCACCATATTCAGATTTAGCAGAAAATAAAATTTCTTCCTTTTGATTTGCTGGTGCCGCTTGTCTTTTTACTCTAAATTTAATTTTATTATTAAATCCTAATATACCTATAGGCAAGTCTGCTGATGAATTACCACCATTTAATTGTAGATATGAATCAGCAGAATCTTTTACAAGAGTAGCATTATTTAAATTAGTAATTAATTTATATGTTCCTGCTTTATCAAATAATTTTTCATTATCTGTTTTACCTTTAAAATCAAAATTAAATAATTGTCTTCTATCAGCTTCAACTTTTCTTATTTTTAGTGAATCATCATTTGGTGAAATTCCGATTTTTTCATTTAACGTTTGGAATTTAGTTCAATCTAAATCGTTTCCATCATTACCGTTTCCTCATAGTTTTAATCCATAAACAGGCAATGCATCCATTAAACTTGTATGTAAATCAAGTTCATTTAATCCTGTAGCATGTGTGTCAAGTAAAGCATCACCTCATATAGCAAATGCTCCACCTAACATTTGATCTGATGCTGCTGGTAAATGTGCTCCAGCCGCAACATTTGCTTCTCAAGTGTTATATATATTTTGGGTTGAAAGGTAGTCTTGATAAACTCCTCTTCCGCCACCTCCGTTAGGAACCATATAACCAGGTTGATCAAGAGTATTAATTACTTTATATCCATAATCATACATGTCCATAGGTTTAGATCAATCGTTTGATCATAAGTTCATTTCAACATCTTTTGCAAGTTCTTTATTTATCGATTTTGTTGAACTTTTTATTCTAGAAAACCCACCTCAAATTCTAACTTGGACACCTTTATCTTTAAAGTGTTGGAACATAATATTGCAAAAATCATAGTATGAATCAGGAGATCCTTCAAACTCGTCAGCTCCTATATGAACAGTGATCCCTTTATCTTTACTAAAGATTCCATCTTTATCAATATACTCATCTAATAGTTTTTTAATTAAAGTTATTGCTTCCGGTTTTCTAATATCAATGTGATCTATTAATGGTCTTCGACCACCACCGTGACCACCAAATTCCATAAGCGCAAATTCTTTAAATATTTTTGTTACTGATAAGGCATGAGCTGGAACGTCAAGCTCAGGAACTATTTCAATTCCAAGTTCTCTTGAATAATTGATGAATTCAACAAATTGTTCTTTTGTGTAGTAGAAGTCGTCAGCAGTAACTGTTTTACCTTCGTTATTTTTTACAGTCGATTCAAGTCTTCAAGCTGAATAAGCATCAAATGCTTTTTCCATACCTTCTTTATCTTTTGAAGGCACGTGATCTTCAAGTCAAATTAAGTTATCGCTTAAGTGAACTTGTAATGAATTCATCTTGTATCAAGATAATTCTTTAACAAAGTTTTTAAGCATTTCGATCGACATAGGTTTTCTACCAACATCAATACTTACTCCTCTTAATCTATATTTTGGATAATCTTTTATTAATCCTTTTTCAATTTTTGAGTGAGTTTCATCTAATTTTAAAATTTGTAAAAATGTTCTTGTTGCTCAATAAGCTCCAATTGAATTTGTTGCATTAATCTTAATGTTATCTTTGATTTCCATACCATAAGTTTCTTTATCATAACCAGGAATTTCTTTTTTTGTCAAATCAATAATTAATGCACCCTTAATTATTGATTCATCAGCAGGCGATTCTTCTAAAGTAATTGTTTTATTAGTTACTTCTTTGTAATCAGCTATTAATTCATTTAACATTCTTGTAGAGTTTACATCTTTATCACCTTTATAATAAACTTTAAGGTTGTCTCCTAATTCTAATTTTTCTGTTGAATCAGAATATCATTCAGCAAGTTCAGGAATTAGGTTAGGTTTCTTATTTTTTGCTGCTTCTTGAGTGTGTAATCCAGGTACTTTTACTGGTTTGTTATAAAGTTTTGTAATTTTACCTGTAGCTGTTTGAGTGAGTTCAAAATCAACTTTTACTGTTTTTTCAGTTAATGGCTTATGTACATTTAAATTTTTGTCAATGATTTGTTCATAATCAGTTCCCAAATATTTTAATACATAACCCGCAGGAACGGTTGGAATAATCAACTTTGTTTGTTCGGCATTTAATTGTAAATTGTCTAATGTTGCTAAATCTTCTAAAATATTATGTGTGTCAATTTCTTGATCATAAAGTGAAAATTCTCTCACACTAACATTAGGTCATTTATTATTACCCGCATCTCATTTTTTAAATAATACTTTTATAAATTGAGCAGTAACAGGAACTGTAAAATTGTATTTATACTCTTCTAATTTTTCTGAATTTGCTTCTCTAATTTGAGAGTAAATTAATTTAGTTTTCATTGTTGTTGCTGTTTCTAAATCTGCTTTTGTATTACTTGCATAAATTTCAAACTCTGAAATGTTGTTTCTTTCAAGCAACAAACTAAATGATCTTATTTTTTCTTGTTTTCCTAAATCAAGCATTAAGAAATGCCCATTAGGAACGGCTGATGATTCATTGCGTTCTGTTGCTCATCTTGTTTTTTCGTCACCATCAACAGTTTTATTAGGTGTATTCCCTGTTTCATTATTACTTGCAGTAGCGGTTTTTCCTTTAGCAAGATTATTTAATGTTGTGGAATAAGCAACGTTTTTTTTGAAATAAGAATTAAACAATTCAAAAGACACAACTCCGGTGTTAGCATAGTTTATTCCTCCACCTTGCGAAGTTCAATCTTGAATTACAAGTTTAGCAAAGCGAACTCCTGTTTTTTCGGTAGATAAATCCATTCTATATTCTGATTTGATTTGACTTCCACTCATTTCATTAGAATCATAAACCAGTGATTCTGATTTATTAATATCTGCATCTGTTGCTGATAAATAAAGTTTAAAATGCCTTATGTTATTTCTTTCAAACAAAATGTTAAATGATTTAACTGTTTGTGGTGTTTCCATATCCACCTTAATTCAATGTGGATTATTTTTCGTTGAAGTCTTTTGGTTTGTTGATCACCTTGAATATCTATCATTATCTATTGCAGAAGTTGCTGGAAAAGGTCCTTCCTGATCATCACTGGTAACCTTTGTTTTGCCGGTTAATAAATTTACTCTTTCTGCTGGAACAGTTTTTGGTTCTGGTGTTGCAGAAAGCGCTACCACTGAAGCACCCATCACCCCTATTATTGATGAAACACTAACAATAGTTAAAAGTTTCTTTTTATTCATATATATCCCTCCAAAATATCTAATAGTAATATTTATAATTAGATGAAACAATAATATTACTATATGATGAATTAAAAATAAAATTTGATTTGTGGAAATTTTTTCCATATGTTGGAATAAAAAACTACCAGCAAATTGGTAGTTATTATATCAACATTTATTTTGATTTCTTTTTATTTTTTATTATCACGAAAGTTATTAATCCAATTAATCCAACTGTTAATAAAGAACCAATAACTATCCCCGCTACAGCTCCACTTGATAATGATTTTTTAGCAGTTACATCATCTGATTTATCAGAAGAGTCTACACCATTTGATAAATCTTTTTTAGTTAGTGTTTTAGATATTTCTTCAAGTGCTTCTTTTAAAGTTTTTGCTTCACTTTTTGTTATATTATCCTTTTTAGAAAGTTTACTTTTATGGTTATTAATTTTGAGTATATAATTATCAAAAGAGGCTATTGTATAGTTTGTTTTGTCAATTGATAAATATGTTTCTATCATTTCTTCTATTTCTTTTTTATTAGTTTTTAAATCATTTTCAGTTGAATTAATAAGCAAGTTAAAATCATATAATTCTTGAACAGTTAAATGATCTTTTTCTTGCAATTTGTTTTCTAACTTTTTAATCATTTCTTTGAATAGAGTAACCGATTCATTTGTGTAGAACTCAGCTTTAAATTCTATTGATTTTGAATTTAGTTTCTTCGATGCATCAACCTTGTTTTCAACTAGATCGTTTTTATAAGGAACTAATTTGTTTAACAATTCGGCTAACTCACTTCTGTTTAATTCGTTTTTAGAATTTTTTAATAAATTATCAAGTTTAGAAACATAATTATTTCAAGTTTCTCTAGTATAATTGACACTATCAGAAATTGTTATTAGTTCATTAATTTTAGATTTTAGAACACTATAATTTGAAATCAATTTGTTTTTGAATGCTTTTACTTTTTGAACAGCTTCATCAAAACTTTTTTGATTTTTAATTAATGTTAGATCAATCGTTTTAACTAATTCATTATAATCTTGAACACTTTCAGATGAGTATAATTGCTCAGTTATTATAAAATGATTTTTAATTAATAGTAGGTAATCTAACTCAATATTTAGCAAGATATCTTTTGTAAATTTTGTTGCTGCATTGGATTTTGAAGTCAATGTTTGTCTTATAATTATGTATGATTCAAGATCGTTTCTTTCAATAATTTGAAAGGCTATTTCCTCTTTTGTAGGATCAATACCATTTGATTGTAGATTAGCAATTTTACTTGGAATTGTATTTGGTTCAACGGAATATGAAGTTCTTACATTTTCTAACCTGGTTAATTCATCAATGTTATTTCCAGTTCAATTGTTTTCATATGAAATATTTGAAATTTTTCCTTTAAAAGAATTATTATTATCCCCTATTTTTTCAAGAGGTATGAAGAATGAACTATTTTTAAATGTGTGTTCTGTGCCATTTGTAAATTTAAATCCATTTTTACCAACTGGTCTTTCATCTTTTAAAACTCCATCGGCAAAGAGTTTTAAAAACCCTCTTCTTGTTGAATCTTGTTCACAAATAAGTTCAATATCAACTCATTTATCAAATGGTAATTCATAATTAAATATGTAGTCCATATTTTCTCTACTAAAACCAAAATTATTAGAATTTTTTTGCTTTGTTTTTATTGCAAAATCACCATATTCAGATTTTGCTGAAAATAGAATTTCTTCACCTTGAGGAGTGGATGATTTTTCTCTTTTTATTCTAAATTTGATTTTGTTATTAAATCCCAATACACCTATAGGCAAGTCCGCAGATGAATTTTTACCATTTAATTGAAGGTAAGATTCACTAGCATCATTGTTAAGAAAAGCATTATTTAAATTGGTGATAAATTTGTTGGTTCCAGCTTTATCAAAAAGCATTTCATTATGGCTTGATCCTTCAAAATTATAATTAAATAATTGTCTTCTGTTTGGCTCAAGTTTCACCTCTTTTAATGGATTAATGTTTGGAGATGTAGAAATTTTAGAAATTAAATTGCTAAATTCTTTTCAATTTAAATCATTTTTATCATTTCCGTTTCCTCAAAGTTTAACACTATAACTTGGAAGAGCATCGAGAAAACTTATATATAAATCATGTTCATTAACTCCATTAGCCAACACGTCAAGAAGCTTGTCGTTTCATATTGCATAAGAACCACCAAGCATTTGTTTTGAACTTTCCGGGATTTTATAACCCCCTGGATTATTAGCTTCTCAATTATTATAAATATGCTCAATATCTAGAAAATCTTGATATGAACCCCTATCACCTTTTCCACGCGGAACCATATATCCATCACCTTCAATAGTATTTATTATATTAAATCCCATGTTGTACATATCGATAGGATTTGCTCATCTTAAAGACCAAAGGTTCATATCAACATCTTTAATTAGTTCAGGATCAAGTTTTACATTGCTGGTAATTTTAGATAAACTTGCTCATAGTCTAACTTTTACATCTTTTTCTTTAAAATGTCTAAACATGATATTTAAAAAATTATAATAAGCATCTCCATCACTTTCAAATTCGTCTGCTCCAATATGAACTACAACACCTTTTTCTTTACTGAATATTCCTGCGTTATCTATATAATCATCTAATAATTTTTTAATTAATTCAATACCTGCGGGTTTTCTAATATCAATATGATCAGTTAGAGGGCGATAGTTTGTTGGTCATTTTGACATTCATTCTTTAACTGCAACTTCTTTAAAAACTTTTGTTACGGCAAGTGCATGAGCTGGAAAATCCAGTTCAGGAACAATATCTACACCTAAATCATTTGCATATTCCATAAATTCTGCAAATTGTACTTTTGTATAATGAAAATCTTCCGAAGCAACTGTTTTTCCTTCAGAATTAGTTACTCCTGATTCAAGTCTTCAACCAGAATAACTATCAAATGATTCTTCCATTCCCGCATCATTTTTATGTGAAACGTGATTTTCTAGGTCAATTAAATTATCACTTAAATGCACATGGAATGAATTCATTTTATATCAAGCCATTTGTTTTGTTATATCTTTTAACATTTGCATTGATACAGGTTTTCTACCAACGTCAAGCATAAATCCACGAACTTTATACTTTGGATAATCTTTCATTTGCCCTTTTACAATGCTTTGTTTTTGATCATCAAGCCTTAATAATTGCAATAAAGTTCTTGTAGCCCAATAAGCTCCGGTTGTATGAGTTGCTTTAATTGATATATTATTATTTATATCCATTGTGTAAGTTTCTTTATCAAAACCGCCAATATTTTTATCTGAAAGGTCAATAATTAATGAGTTTGAAATTGTTGAAAAATCTATTGGTAATTCACTAATAATTTTTAAATTCTTGCCAGTTATTTCTTCGTAATCTTTAACTAATTCATCTAATAATTTTTTAGATGAATTGTCTTTTTTACCTATATAATAGGTATTTAAAGTTTGACTAACCGTAAATTTTTCGGTTGTATTTGAATATCATTCAGCAATTTCAGGAATAATATTTGGCTTTTTATTGTTAGCTGGATCTTGTTCGAATTGACCAGGAATCATAATTCTTTTGTTTGTATATTTATCAACATGTCCATTTTCTTTATTAACAATTTGAAAATCTAAAACAACCTCTTTTGAAGTTAACGGTTTATGTACATTAAATTCACTATCTACAATTTGTTCGTAATCTGCGCCATTAAATTCTAATTTATGACTTAGAGGTAATTCAGGAAATAAAATTTTTGTTTTTCCTTCATTCATTACTAAATGTTCAATAGCATAAACAGAATCAGATAGATTAGCAGTCTCAATTTCTTGATCAAATAAACTGAATTCAACAACTGAAGTATTAGATCATTTTAATGAACCGGGTTCTCAATTTTTAATTAAAAGTTTTACATATTTAGCTTCTATATCAGCTGAGAAATTATATTTATAATTTGTTTTTTTGATTCCATTCCCTTCTCTACTCATTGTATAAATAATATTTTCTTTTTTAGCCAAATCTTCTTTTTTATTAGCTGCGTAAATTTCAAAATCGAGTATGTTATCTCTTTCAAACAATAAATCTAATGATCTAATTTGTTTTTTAGTTTCTAAATCAACTATTAAGTAATGACCTTCAGGAACTAAATCAGGTTTTTTTTCGTTTGTGGATCATCTTGATTTGTTTTCTCTATTTCCATCAACCGCGTTTTTTGCTGGATAAACATTTTCTTGATCATCAACTTCTACAGATTTGTTTAGTGCATAATTTATTGGTGACATTGAGTACTTAACATTTTTTCTAAACAGTGAATCAAATAATTCAAAATTAACTATTGAAACTTGGCTCTTTGAATTTTTATCAACATCTCAATCCAAAATTAAAAGCTTAGCAAATTGAATATTTGATTTTTCTTTTTTTAGATCAAATCTATATTCATGAAACATATTACCTGCTGACATTTCATGAGAATCGTAAGCTAGCGATTCACTTTTATCTATATCTGTTTTATTTTCAGATAAGAAAAGTTTAAAATGTTTAATATTGTTTTGTTCGAAAAGCACATTAAACGATTTTACAGTAATTTTAGTTTCAAGATCAACCATTACTCAAAATGGATTTAATTTCGTCGATGTTCTTTCTTCGCTTATTCATTTAGAAGATCGGCTACCGTCAAGTATATTTGAAAGATTTTGAACAGAAGAACTATTTGTTGTAATTCCAGATTTTCCTTTCAACAAATTAATTCTTTGATCGGGTGTTTCTTCAACAGAACTTGGCGCAGTATAATTATTTGAACTATTAGCTGAAATTCCAATTATAGTTGCCGTTGCCGAAAGCATAATAGCTGACGCTCCAAAGATTTTAAGTATTTTTGATTTTTTCATTTTTAACTCCAATTAATTAATTTTTTTATGGAATTAATTCTATTCTTTTCTTAAGAATAAAAAATAATTTTTGATTTAAAAATCACACAACATTGTTGAGTGATTATTTTTTCATATTATTTTTTTAGTTTTGTTTCTTTATCATTAAGAATTTCTGCGGCAGTCCCCATTATGCTAGCAACACTTTGTAAGTTTGGCGGAATAATGATTTTTGTTGCATTACCATTAGCTAATTTTTCTAATCCTTCAATTGCTTTATATGTTAAAACTTGATTAGTAATATTGGTTTGATTAAGTAATTCAATACTCTTTTTGTGAGCTTCAGCTTTCAAAATCGAAGATTCTTTTTGACCTTGTGCTTCTAAAATTAATGAGGCTTTGTGTCCTTCAGAAACTTTTATCGCCGCTTCTTTGCGACCTTCTGCTTCAAGAATTGCAGCGCGTTTTTCACGTTCAGCTTGCATTTGTTTTTCCATTGCCATTTGAACAGCTTTAGGTGGAGTTATATTTTTTAATTCCACACGATGAACTTTTATTCCTCATGAATCACTAGCTTCATCAAGAGTTAAAGTTAATTTAGCGTTAACCGTTTCTCTTGAAGTAAGTGTTTCATCAAGTTCTAATTCTCCAAGTAAGTTTCTTAATGTTGTTGAAGCTAATTTTTCAAGTGCAAATATTGGTTGCTCAGCTCCATAAGCGAATTTTTTCCCATCTGTAATTTGGAAGAAAACCACTGTATCAACCTTAATAGATACGTTATCCTTTGTAATAATATCTTGTGGTTCAAAATCCAAAACTTTTTCTTTGTAGTTGTTAACAACTCCAATTTTTTCAATGAATGGTAGTTTAACATGTATACCATTTTCCCATGTTTTTTTATACGAACCTAGTCTTTCAATAATGTAAAAATTAGTTGGTTGAACAACTCTAATTGATGTTGCCAAAACAATAATTAATGCAATTAATAAAACTGCTGAAAGTACAATTAAAATAATAATTCCCGTTGTCATTATGCTCCTTTATTTTTTGTGGATAACAGATAATGTATTACCACTTATTGCCTCAATAATCACTAAATCGCCATTACTAAAAAATGTGTTTTGAGTTGGCCTTTTAGCTCTATATTTCTTACCTTCAACTATTATTATTCCGAATACTTGATCATCTTTTATTTGATCAAATATTTCAATAACCATACCTTCTTTGTTTAATAATTCTTGTACTGGATAATTTGTTTTGTTCTTTGAAATTTTTTTACCTAAGTGGAAAAATAAAACCGTTGATAAAACCGAAAAACCCAAAAACAAGAATACTTCTGTTAAAATAATTCCTAAATTTTGTTTAGTAACTAAACTAATAATTAGAGAAGGAATTGCTGAAATAGAAATTAAAATGCTATAGACACCAGTTGTAGCAATTTCTACGACCAACGCTATAATAATAACCAATATTCAAATAACAAGCATAGCAAATTGTTCTGAAGGAAGACCTAAAATATTTTCATGCATATAATTATTATATAGAATTATTTATTTAACAAAATAATGCAGTCATAGTTTTCACAAATCTGAAAATTTATTAATGCTGAATTATAATCGTCCATTGTCTATTTATTTAATTTTAAAAATAAAAATTACCAACATCCCTTTATCATAGAGTAATTGGTAATTTTTATTTTGAAATAATTTAATATATTTTAAATGAAAATTAAAATTTAAAGTGTTTTTTTATTTTATCAAAAGTAAGTTCTAAAGTTGTTTTAACAATTAAATCTGCTTCGGAAAAATCGTCTTTTGAATCATGTGTAACAACAACCGAATGCATACCAGCATCAAGAATTCCTTTAAGTCCAGCAGGGGCATCTTCAAATCCGATGCATTCATGTGGTTCTGCCCCAATACCTCTTGCAGCGGCTAAAAAAATATCTGGTGCCGGTTTTCCTTCGGCGATATTTCCTGGATAAACAATAAAATCAAAGTATTCTTCTAAGTTTAACTTTTTAAGAATCATTGGTGCATTATATGAACTAGAAGCTAAAGCGAGTTTAATGTTATTTTTTTTAGCATCTAAAATAATTCTCTTTATATTCGGTAGTGTAAAACTTTCATTAATTTCACTTTCAAGAAGTTTTTTATAGAAATCATTTTTAACCTTAGCCATTTCTAAAATTTCTTGTTCAGTATAATCGTTATCTTTTTTATAAGCCTCTAAAATAGCTTTTATCGTATCTATTCTAGAAAGACCTTTAAGTTTATCATTAACTTTTGCAGTATAATGAATTCCTATTTTTTCAACTATTTCTTTTCAAGCTCTAAAGTGTAATTCAGCTGTGTCTGTAATTACACCATCTAAATCAAAAACAAAACCTTTAATCATTTCTCACCTTAAATGTTTGTGGAATATTTGAGGCTATAACTTCATTTCCTTGAATTTTTATTTTAAGCATTTTACTTTTTGATTCTACTCACACAGTAAAATCATTTGAGTTAACTACAACCTTTAAAACTACACCTTGATAAGTTACTGAATAAGTTAATTCACTTCAAGTTTTAGGTAAAATTGGGTCAATGTTAATTTCGTTGTTATATCAAGCAAAACCACCATATCCAAAAATTATTACTTGTCAAATTGCAGCCAATGATCCTGCATGAATTCCTGCATCTGATGACTTCATATTTTGACCCAAATCAATATTAAGTGAATATTGGAACAATTTATAAGCTAAGTCCATTTTTCTTAATCTAATTGCTTGTAGAGCATAAGTGGATGAAGAAAGTGATGAATCATGAGTTGTAATAGGTTCATAGAAATCAAAGTTCTTTTCTATTATTTCTTTATCAAATAAGTGAGGCATAATGTATGTTAATAACACAACATCAGCTTGTTTAACCAATTGACCCGATAGTAATTTTTGACCATCCGTTGTTGAAAATAATTTTTTACCCGCATCCCCTAACATTTGAAAGTTAGAAATATCATTTCTTACTAAATTTAAAAATTGATCATTTTCCGAAATTACACCGTCTTTATTTGGTTTGGGTAATTTAATATTGTTATAAACTGTTTCCATTAATGCGGTTGGAATTTCATAAGGTAATTTTTCTCTTAGTGCTTCAAGTTTTTCTTCAGATAATTTACTTAATAAATCAAGAGCTAATCCAATGTTATATTTAACCATATAGTTAGTATATGCATTATTATTTATGTTTCCTTTATATTCGTTAGGTCCCATAACATCTTTAATTTCATAAGATTTATTTCTTTTATTCAATTCGGCTCTATTTGCGTAGAAGATAGCAGTATCGATTATCATTTCGTAACCCATTTTATCCATAAATTCTTGATCACCAGTAGCTATAAAATATTGATTTACAGCATAGGCTATATCTGCTGACACGTGAATTTCTTGACGCCTAGAAGCAATTGGAACTTGTTTTCCTGAAACAACATCGGCTTGACCTCAATAAGGACAAACTTCGCCATCTGTAGGTCATGCCATTTCCCACGGATATTGTGCTCCTTGAAGATTACTTTCCTCTTCTCTTAGTTTTTGTGAAAGTGCTTTTTCTCTAGCACCATTAATTCCTAAGTATCTATAAGTTAGTAAGTTTCTTACAATTTTCGGATCTGTAAATAAGTAGTTAGGATTTATAAAAAATTCTGTATCTCAATATGTATGTCCTTGGTATCCTTCCCCACTTAAACCTTTAGCCCCAACATTTGTATAAACCGAATCTTTAGGGATAAAATTATTCATGTGAAAAATTCCAAATTCCATTGCAAACAAGTCAAATTCAGCATTTTCATCACCTTTAATTTTTACGTCAAATTGGTTTCAGATTGATCTCATTGCTATGATTGATCTATCCAGTAAATCTTTATAATTTGTCTTTTGTAATTTATCTAATAATAATGAAGATTTGTGGTCAACATCTCTATTGCTTAATGTAGTTCCATCAATGTCTATCGATGTATTTACAGACATAATTTTTTCTAAGTTTATTGTGTCGCCTTGCTTGAAATTTAAATTTATATTAAATCCAATAGCACGTCTTGAAATATGAACAACATAATCATCGGTTCCACCTTCTATCTTTCTTCCATTTAGTGTCAAATTTGTAACCATATTGTGAACAATAAATCTTTTTGAATGTGTTGTTTCTTGTTCCATTTTAATCGAAGTTAAAGAAGTTCTTCTTTTATTCCCTTCTTTAAAATGTTGAGTTCCTGTGTTATTAACTTGTCCATTAATTGTCGGAAATAATTTAACATTAATTGGGTTTGTTTCATAATTTTCTAAACAAGTCAATGATATTTTTTGAGCATAAACATGTTTAATTTCTTGTGAAACAAATCTTTGGAAAACTAATTGAAACAACCCACTTTTTCTTTTAAATTGAATTGTTCTTGTTAAAATACCGTTTCTAATATCAATTGTTTTATTATATAAATCTTCTTCTCTTAATTGAAAAGTTTCACCATTTATGTCAATCATGGTTTGTGTTGAATCAGCTAAATTTGCAAGTTCAGAAACTTCTTCATCAGTATCTTTGTTAAAAATTCCATTTACAAACAAGTTTGGTTTGTTGTAAAAATCAAGTTCTTCATCAGCACTTCTTAATCCTAAATAACCATTACCTAGTGAAAAAATACTTTCAGTTTTAGCTGTATATTTTGAGTTAAATTTATCTTGTGTAATTTTTTTACCTTGTATATCGTAAGATAAATATTTTTCCATTTTTTTACTCCTTAATTTTAATCATTATTGATTCAAAAGCTCTAAGTTCATTTGTTTTATTCTTTTGATTATATGATGAAATAAGAACATCACCTTTTGGTAAATCTATTTGAATATTCTTATTTAACATATTTATAAATGATACTATTTTCTCATTATTTTGTTTTCTTTCAATTACTATAATATCATTAATAATTTTTATTTCTGAAAGCCCATCAATTAGCACATTTGGGAATTTTTCTTTTCTAATATTAATAAGTTTTTTATAAAAATTTAATATGCTGTTTTCATCTTTAACTTGGTTTTCAACATTATCTTGAATAAAATTGTTATCATTAAATTTTATTCAAGGGGTTTTTGATTTGGTAAACCCCTTGTGAGAACTATTCTCTCATTGCATGATTGCTCTACCTGCATCTCTTGAGTTGATATTACAGTATTTTAAGAATTCTTCTTCGGTATATTTTTTTTCAATATCTACCAAATCTAAAAACCCGCTGAAAATATCACAATCTTTGAAATCTTCACGTGAGTAAAATCTATTATTTAAAAGACCAATTTCTTCTCCGTAATAAACACATGGAATTCCTTTTAAGGAGAATAACATTAAAGCATGACTTTTTGCAGATTCTGCTCAAAAGTAATTTATTTCACCTCATCTCGAAATACTTCTTGAAGTATCATGATTTGATAAAAAGTTTGTAATCATTTCAGGTTTAACATTTTCATTTTCTTGAAATGGTTTTTGTTGATATGCAAATTCTTTGTGATCTCAATTTGCATCATATCCTTTTCTTCCGGTTTCTTTGCCTCAACCTATTCATCATCAACTAAAGTTGAAGTAATTATCTGCTACCTTATCTTTTCCTGCTCCATATTTTAATAATTCATCTAAACTTATTCCACTTGCTTCTCCTAATGTATAAGCATCTTTTTTATCGCTAAAAGCCAATTCATAAAAGCTCTTTAAAAATTCAACACTTCCTTTGCATCATGAAAAATAAATATTTTCTATGTCGTCAAAGTCTTTTGCAACATGCTTAATAGCATCAAGTCTAAAACCTCTTACACCAAGACTATACCAAAAGTTAATTACATCAACCATTGCCTTAATAGTACTTGGGTGAGATCAATTAAGATCAACTTGCTCTTTTGCAAATAAGTGAAAGTAATATTTTTTTACATTAGGAACATATTCTCAAGCAGAACCGCCGAAAATACTTTGAGCTTTCTTTTCGTTTTCGGTCAATTCTTTTCTTCAAATAAAGTAATTATGTTCAATATTTTTATCTGATTCACAAGCTTTTTTAAATCATTGATGTTCATTTGAAACGTGATTTAAAACAATATCCATAATTACATCAATGCCTCTTTTTTTGGCTTCAAAAGTTAATTTTTTAAACTCTTCTAAAGTTCCAAATTGTTTTCAAACTTTCTTATAATCAAGCACATCATAACCTGCATCAACAAAATTTGTTTCGTATATTGGACAAAGTCAAATTCCATCAACACCCAATTCTTGTAAGTAATCCAACTTTTCAATAATTCCGTTTATATCTCCATTTCCATCATTGTTTGAATCTTTAAATGATCTTGGAAATATTTGATAAAGTACTTTATCTTTTAATTTTTTAATTTTCATTTTTTCCTCTTTTTATCATAATAATTGAAGATCTAGCTGGTAAGTATTTTAGGTCAATAATTGGTTTTGAACTAATTAATTTATCATCTTTACTTAGTTTAAAATCAAGTGTTGATTTAACATTACCAAAGTTGTGTTGAACATAAGCAACACCATCACTTGTGTTTATTTTATAAGAAACATTTTTACTAAATGAGTTGTTTAAAAACTTAAATGATTTTTTAACTTCTTCAGCATTTTTTAATCTAAAGAAGTTAGTATTATTTCTTAATCCTAATAATTCTTTAGTGAATTTATAAACTTCTTGTGTTTCTGGTTTATCTAAATGACTTCATTTTAAGCCATTAACAAAGTCGCTTGTTTTATATGTATTATTGCAAAAAATATTATCATCTGCATTATCATCAAAAAGTTGTTCGCCAACCGCTTGGGCTCCTTTGTATCATTCCTCACCAGTTTTGTCACACGGTTTCGAATGAAGCAATTCAGTTCCGGCAAGCATCAATTGTCTTCCTTGACAAGAAACAGAAGCCATTAACGATTGTTTGTAAGCAGCTATTTTTTCTTCTATCGAACCATTAACATCAATGTTTATTTTATCTCACAATGTATATCCATCATGACATGCAACATAGTTAAGCACAACACCTAAATCATCTGCATACAAGTCATATTTGACTATTTTAGGATCTTTGTTAAAAGTGTTATCATATGTTTTTAAATTACCAAAAGTGCTTATTGTATATTGTTTAAATTTCTTAGAACAATATTTACTATTAAGTCCATATTGATGACCATTAAAATCTGAACCATTAATTGCATTTCTATGTGTGTCGTTAAAATAAGCAAAATTTTGATCATTATTTGTAACACCTTTTGTAAATGAATTTTTGTAATTTAAGTCACTGAATTTTCAAGCTTCACCATGAAGAACAATGTTTGGTTTTATTTCTCTAAGTGTCTTGCAAATTAATTCTAATGTATCCTTATCAATAAAAGTTGATAAATCAAATCTGAAACCATCTACATCATATGTCTTAACTCAATGAACTAAAGAATCAACAAACATTTTTCTAACCATTAATCTCTCGCTTGCAACAGGCGCTAAATTAACTGGTTTAACCATTCTTTCGTTATTATATCGATAGTAATATCCATCAAGAACTTCATCATAAATTTTGTTGGTCATTGTGTGATTATAAACCACGTCAAGAATAATACCAATTTTGTTTTTGTGAGCTTCATCAACAAATTTTTTAAACTCTAAAATGGCTTCATATGGATCATTAGTTTTTTGAACATATGATTGATTGAGAGAAAAATAATTGTGTGGATCATAACCCCAATTATAATTAGTTTCTCAACCATTTGCTTCACCTTTTTTAATTATTTTGACATTGTTAGCGTTGATTGTATAAGCGGTATGAAGTGGTAAAAGTTGCAAATGAGTAAAGTTTAAATCATTCAAATTTTGAAAAATTTGTTTTTCAAGAGCACAATTAAATGTTCCTAATCTACTTTTAAAATCGTTTTGATTCAAAAGTGATGTATAGTCTTTTATGTGCAATTCATAAATAACTGGGTCAGTTGAATTATTTCATATTGTTTCTAACTTTGTTATTTCATGCTTAATTTTTGAAGAATCTAAGTCTATGATTAGACCAAAACCAACATTGTTATCTTTTCCTTTTCAGTCAAAATTAGCTAGTGCTTTAGCATATGGATCAAGAGCTAAATTAACCTCATTTTTATCATTTGTAATTCTATATTTGTAAAGTAATCCGTCATATTTTTTGTCAATAGCAACAGTTCATAACTCATTTTTATTTTGCATATCAAATGCTTCTATTTCTTTTTCGTTTTGATCAAAAATCACAAGTTGAACCTTTGGCGATAGTGGTCTTCAAAATGTAAAATTAAACATTCCGTTTTTGAACTTAATTCCAAGTTCAGCATCGACTCTTGCAAATTTTTTGTCGAAGTCAATAATTTGACTATTTTTCATTATTCTAAAATTCATATATATATTTTAAATTTTTAATTATATATATTTTTATTATGTCTAAATTCTTGATAATCTAACTTAACATATAACTTGTAAGGTCAAGATCATTTTTTACAAATTAATGAAAATATTTTTTTTAAAAAAATTAATATTTTTTTAATATATATTTGTTAAGAGGTAAATTATGAAACAAACAGAACAATTAAAGAAATTACAAGCATCATTGAGTGTGCTTGCACAAAAAATTAAAAACATGCATTGACATATTTATGGAGAAACTTTTTTTGAAGTACATGAAGAATTAGATAAGTTATATGATGAAGTAAGTGGATTTACTGACGAGGTTGCCGAAAAAATAGTAATGTTTGATGAACTTGCACTTGGTTCATACAAAGAAGTTTTAGAAGAAAGTTTAATTAGTGAAACAAAATCAAAAAGTTGACATTGTGCTGAAGCAACTAAATTGGTTGCAGAAGATATGACAGTTATTTTAGATTACATAGGGAAAATTAAAGATGTTGACTTTAGAATTCAACCAGTTCTAGACGAAATAGTTTTATCGTTACATAAAGCAATTTGAATGTTTAAAAAAACTTCTAAAAATTAGTATTTAATCTTTTTTAAAAAAACAATGATGAAAAAAAACACTCACAAAAGTAAGTGTTTTTTATTAATTATTTGTTTAAAATAGCATTAATTTCTTCTTCGATAAACTTTGTATCTTTAAATTCTTTGTTTATTATCACATCATTTGTGATAAATCCAAATTTCTTTTTAGCACTTAAATTTAAAATAAACGATACTAATATTAGGGCATATGCAACAAATCCTTTTGTATATGAAATTCTTTCTAAAATATCAGTAATATTAAACTTAAGTTCTTCACTATATATTGTTCTTGTTACATCAATTGGTTGCATTGATAAAAATACAAATCCAAATAATAGTGCTGTAGATAAGGCAAATATAGAAATTTTAAGTTCTATATTTGAATTACTTTTATTAGCGTAAAGTTTAATTTGACCAACAATAAGAGAAATAAATGAAATCATTAATAAAGCCAACAAGATAGACATTAATATTGAATAAAATTTCAATAAATTTTGGCTGTGTAATTGTTTTTCTATTGTCTTTAATTTTTCTGCTTCGGTTATTCCTGATTTAAAAACACCACCTAAAGCTCACTCTTTTTCAAATGGAATTCTTAAGATATAATCCACTGTTTGTAAAACTAACAAAGTAATAGAAATAAATATAAATAAAGATATTAAAAATATTATTATTTTTCTCTTTTTATAGTTGCTTAAAAAGTTAATTTTTTTCATGATTAATTAACTCTATTAGTCGATTCTTTATCAAATATGTGAATTCTTGATAAGTCAAAATCAACCTTAATTCTTTCATATAATTTGTATTCTAAACTGTTTGAAACTGTTGCTGTAAGTTCAATGTCATTACTTATTTTTACAGTAATTAATTGTTCTTTACCTATTAGCTCAATGTTTGTTATTGTTGCTTCAAATCCATTTGTTGATTTCAGTCCTCTAAGAACTATATCCTCAGATCTAAATCCAATGACCAAATTTTGACCTTCTTGAACAAGGTTTTTAAGTTCTGGATTAAGTTCTAATTTAATGGTATTATCAGTTGAAATAACAACTCCGCTTTTCATTTTAGCATCAAAAATATTCATTGTTGGGCTTCCAATAAATCTTGCAACAAAAATGTTCTTTGGTTTAAAGTATAACTCTTTACCTGTTGCATTTTGCTGGATGATACCGTCGTTGAAGACAACTATTTGATCGCCCATAGTCATTGCCTCAAGTTGGTCATGAGTTACATAAATACTTGTGGTGTTAAGCATTCTATGAATGTTAACTATTTCACGACGCATACTTTCACGAAGTTTTGCATCAAGGTTTGATAAAGGTTCGTCCATTAAGAAAACAAGTGGTTTTCTCGCAATGGCTCTACCAATAGCAACACGTTGTCTTTGGCCACCTGATAAATCCTTGGGTTTTCTATAAAGATAATCTTCAATTTTTAAAATTTTTGCTACGTCTTTAACTCTACGATCAATAACATCTCTTCTTTCTTTTGCAATTTTTAATCCAAAAGAAATGTTGTTATAAACGTTCATGTGTGGATAAAGTGCATAAGATTGGAATACCATAGCAATGTTTCTTTCGCTTGGTAAAAGGTTGTTGTATCTTTTACCATTAAAAAGTAAATCACCTGATGTAATTGAGTTTAATCCAGCAATCATTCTAAGTAGTGTTGTTTTACCACAACCACTTGGGCCAAGGAATATACAGAATTTCCCGGCTTCAATTTTAAGGTTTATATCTTTAAGTGTATATTTATCATTTCCTTCATATTTCTTAGAAATATTAACAAGATTAATTTCAGCACCGTTGTTATTTGAACTGATTTTCCCAATTTCTTCTACCATTGCATCTAGGTCAATTTTTTCAAATTCGATATTATCTTCATTTGAAAAATCAATGTTTTGTTTTTTGTTTTTAAACATATTATCCTTTCACCGCACCTTCTGAAAGACCACCAACAATGAATCTTTGTAAGTACATAAATAGACAGAATGCAGGAACCGTTGCTAATAAAGCACCAGCAGCATAAGCACCAGCATTAATTTGTTTTGCTTCGGCGGATAAGAATGAATCAAGGCCGACAGCTAATGTTGTATTTTTCAAGTCATATATAACAAACTTAGGTAATATAACATCAGTAAATGGTATAAGAAATGATCATAACGAAGTCATAACTAGTGTTGGTTTTATAACGGGTACAAGTATTTTGAAAAACAGTCCCCAGTTATTACATCCATCAACTTTTGCCGAATCGTCAAGTTCGGCCGAAACTGTATCAAGGTAACCTTTAAGCATAAATGTATTACCTGTTATAGCTTGACCAGAATAAATTATTACTAACATGATTACAGGAGGAACTCCAAGAGATCCACCCATTTTAACAACCATATATAAACAAATAAGTGACGATGTTGCTGGTATCATTTGAACCATCATAATGATAGTTAACGAGTGTTTAGATCCAGCAAATTTAAATCTTGAATAAGCATAACCATTTAATGCAACAAATGTAGTTGAAACAATAGTTGTTAATATTGCTATTAAAATTGTATTAATATATCAATTAGTAAAATGGCTTTTACTTACTATACCAGGCCCCATAAATTCAACTGGCTCACCAAACGGAATAAATAAATATTTAAAGTTATCTAATCCAAATTTGAAAGGTGTTAGTGTAACATATCTAAAGTTTTGCACGTTAAACGACGATGCAATTAGAGATACAACTGGGAATAATATTATTATTGCTCAAAATATCAAGAAGATGTAGTTAAAAAATAATCAAATAATTTCAAATGCAGTTGGAGGTTTAGTATCGGATTGATTTAGTTTGATTCTTTTCTTTTTATAATGATTGTCACTAACTACTTTATTTTGTAAAGATGATTTGTAAAAACTCATTAATCCCTCCTTGACATAGATTTTATAAATCCTCTAGAAGCAACAGCTATACTAATTCCCGCTGCTATTGTGGTAAGTGCTGCAGCAAAGGCTTGATCACCTTCAACTTTAACAGCACCAGAAGCCAATTTATAAACTCATGAAATAATAATATCGGTTGTACCTTCTCCAAAAGCTGTTGGAGTGGTGTATGCTGGTCCCCCACCAGAGAATAAGGCAATTATTGTAAAGTTATTAAACGTTCCAACAAATTGACTAATCAACATAGGAGCTATTGAAGCAAGTAGAGCAGGCAAGGTTAAATACCTAAAGATTTTAAACCCTCTTGCACCATCAATTGAACCAGCTTCATAAATATCTTTTGGAATTGACTGTAAATTACCAGTTACAAGCATGAATATTCATGCATGTCCAATTCAAGTTTGAATAATTATTAAAAGAGTTTTAATAATATTGGCGTTAGATCATCAATCAATAGGCGAATCAATAAAGCCCATTTTTAATAAGATCATGTTAAATAATGATGTTTCACTTGATTGGAATCCGCTTTTTAGAAAAAGAATTGTAACAAAGGCAGGAATTGCTCAAGGTATAATGTAAATTACTCTAAAGAATTTTTTACCTTTAATTCTTTGGTTATTAACTAAAATAGCTACAATAAATCCAACAATTATTGGTGTTAAAGCCCCGAATAAAGTTCATATAAACGTTCATGATAGAACTCTTTGAATTGATAAACCTAGTTTTAGATCTCTAAATATTCATCATTTTCCTCATTGCTCTAGCCCTACTCAATCAACTGTTCTTCCGGGAGCTTCATGCATAAATCCATAATTTGTAAATGAAATTAATATCGAAGTTACCACAGGAGAAATAACGATAAAAATCATCAACATTCAACCGGGTATAGAAATTAATCAAGGGAAACCAGAAGTATTCAATCATCTCTTTGTATGACTTCACTTACTTGGTCTGCAACCTCTTTCAAAACTTCTAGCAACTCTATGGGCGCTTATGGCTGAAATTATGAAATAAGTTATTGCAAAAGTAAATAATATAACTGATATTACACYACCAAATAAGTAATATCTGGCGTCAGTAAAAACTCCTTTTGAACTATTAAATTCTGATTTTCCAAGATCGCTAAAGCCAGGAATTCCACCCATTTTATCTCAATAAGCACCCATTGAAAATGGAATAATTGCTGCATAAACAAAAACTGTTACTGCAAGCATTATAAATCCTTTAATAAATTGTTTAAAGAATAAAACTTCACACAATCCCGGAACAAGGAAACCTAAGACAAGCGATAATCATCTTATGTGTTTGTTCATTTCAACCGGAAAGGTTTTAATTGCCTCAGAAATTTTTGAATCTGCTATTTTATTTACCACTTTTTTAGCATTGTTTTTTCTAAAGAAAATAGTTTTTAAAATTTCCTTATTCTTCTTTGCTTGTGATGAAAGCATCTCAGTATATATTGCTTCCCTCTTATCAATTTTAATTTCAATAAGTTTATTTTTATAAGCTTGTTTCGAAATTTCATTTGATTTGATTCTAGCTTTTAATTCTTCTTTTTCAATCTTGAATTTTTTGCTTATTTCTTTCTTTTTAGCATCAAAATTTGTTTTTTCTTCTTTTAATTTATTGTTTTCTTTTAGTTTATATAAATCAAAAATTGCATCAGCTTTTTCAAAATTAAAAGTTTTAAGTGTCGAATTTAAATCTAATGATTTTTCAAATAATGCATTAGATTTTTCTTTATTAAATAAACCATTGTAGGTGTATTTGCTTTGAACCTTTGAAAGTTCATAAAATTTTCTAGATTTAATAAATGAATTAACAACTTTTAATGAACTTATTTTATTTTCAAGCGAGAAAAATGTTTTTCTAATTTTTGTTAGGCCTCTATTATCAATTATTTTGTTTGAAATAACTAATTTTGTTAGTCTTACTTCATTTATTTTTAAGTGTTCTTTAATGTTTGAAAATTGATTAAATTCTGTTATGTTTTGATATAAGTTATTTCTTGAATTTTCAAGTTTTATAATCTCAGTATCAGTTTCAATTTTTAATAATTTGCATAAATATTGTTGATATCCAAGTTTTAAATCTATATCACATAATGTCCCAGTATGTCTTTGTATTTGTGCAAAAATAGCTTTAATTTTTTGCTCTTTACTTTTCGCTGAATTTATAATTTTTTTAATTTTTTCTTGGTTATGTTTTTGATTATTTTTGATAAGTGACTCATGTTCTTTAATCTTTGCAATCATTTCTTTTTTTATCATTTTAGCTTCTGATAAATGGGTTGAATATTTTTGATTATATTCATATTCAAGTTCAAGTATTTTTTTACTAAACGATAACTTGATATTACTTTTTTGCCTTAGATATAGTTCTTTTTGCATCATTTTTGTTGAATTGTATTTTGTTTCTAGGTCGCTTCTTTTGTTAAAAAGTTTAATTCTCTTGGCTTCAAGAGATTTGTAAAAATTCTTAATCTCAGATTCAAGTGAAGGCTTTCTTTTTAATATTTCCTTTTCAAATGCATTCAATTTATTTTCAATTTTAGTCAATTGAAAATCAGTATCATTATTATTCATAAGATAGGTCAAGATTATTGAATAAATGGCGTGCTTTTCAAAAATTATAATTTCATCTTTCTTTGTTTTTTCAACAAGTTTTCTTAATGAAGAAACTTTGAATTCTTGAGAATCGCCTGTGTTTTTTAGAGACTTTTCAAAATCTCTAATATAAGCATATAAATCCTCTCTTTCCTTTTTTATTTTGTTGATTTCAAAGTTAATTAAAGTCTTGATGTTCTTTGTATAGCTAAGCTGTTTTATAGAATCTGACAAGACTTTAACTCTATTTTTATAAGCAACTTTTAAACTACTTAATTCTCTTTTTTGATTATCTTGTAGTTTGGTTCTAGCTCTTAAAAATAAATCTTTGTCAACATTTTTAGTTGTTTTAATTGCATCTAAACGCCTGTCAAAAACCAGTTGAACTTGTTTTTTATAAGCATTCAGAGTTTGTGATTGTTCAGGTAAGATAGTTTCAAATTCACTATCATACCAGTTGTAAAGTTTAAGTGTTTCCATTTTTGTTTTTTTGCTTATGAATTTTATAATACTCATAATATTGAACTTTTCGTTCAATATGTAATTTTATTGCACTATAAATAAGGTAAATAAGAACTGAGGTCGTTAGAATTGAAGTTAAGGCTCCAATTGCAATTAAGCCATTTGAATGATGTGAATACGGCGAAACATGACAAACAAATCCTAGAAGTGTAAAAACAATTATTCAAGATATGAAGAAGCCGTACCCAACTTGAACTCTATGTCTTGCTAATGTTAAATAAATAACAAAAGCAATAATAACTAGTGAGTTAGATATATAGGACATAACCTTTCCTAAATAGTAATTTGTTATAAAGGTTTTTTCCTGTGCTTCAATATCTGAATTAGTTCCTTCGAATTTTGGTAAATTTGGAGGAAAGTTAATTGATGTAAATATTCAAAAAATTAATAAAAGTATTATTAAAGAACAACAAACAAGCATATAGTAATATGTTTGCTTGTTGATATTAATTTTTATTTTGCGAATATTATTAAACCTGATCCTGATGTTGCAGTAATTGCATCAATTTTTTGTTTGTATAATGTTGATAATTGAGTTTCAATTACATTAACAAAGTCGTCAAATGTTTTAACTGTTTTTGATTTTTCTTCAAGGAATGTTTTATTTCCGAATGTACTTTCGTTTCATGAACCTCATGCAACGTTTCCAAAGTGAGGGTTAGAGTTATCTAAACGACCACCAAAGTTAGGAACTCCTAAACCACCATCTTGAATTGATTTTGTAGATGTTAAAACATTTAGCACTTTATCAACTGCAAGTGATTTTTCGTAATCTTTTACGATGTCTGCTGATCCCATCAATGTATATTCAGATTTAGTGTTATCTTTTTTAGTAAATTTAGCTGATTTTTGATAATCATTACCAAAGCTCTTTAATAACGCTTTTGTTTTATAGTAGTTAAAGTATAGTTCAACCGCTTTTTCAATTGTTTCTTTAGGTTGAACTGTTTTAGCTAATTCTTTATTTACTAAAATTGCTTTATCAACCATTGCTTTTTTGAATGCATCCAACTTGTTTTCTTTGAAGTTTTTGATAATTTCATCTAATAAATTATCTTTATCACTATCAGAGTCACCGTTTGCTCCAAAAATGTATTTTTCCATTTTTCTTATATGTAATGAAGTATCTGACTGTTTAGTTTCAGCCAATATCTTTTCAGCATCCGTTTTTGCTTCTTCAACAAATTTTAAACCATCTTTTAGAATACCAAGTCCTATTTGTCATGGTTCATTATTTCCAAGTAATTGATTTAAATCAACACCCAAGATAGCAGCAATAGCGTTTCTTAAACCAGTTGTTTTACCGAAGTTTTTATTGAAGTCTGCAATTTCTTTTTCGGCATCTTTTAACTCTGTAAACGATTCTTTTTTAAGTACATATGCTTCAAGTTCATTTTTTGCATCAAGTGCATTTTTAGGATCTTTATCAACCGATCATGAATTAACTTCGTATTTTAATGCGGCTTCAATTTTACCAACTTGTTCATTATAAGCTTTATTAAATTCTTCAGTTGTTGTAAAACCTGTGTCCTTAATTAATTTATCTAATGCTTGTTTTGGAAGAGTTGATACTTTTGCTTGTAGTTCTTTAACTTTAACTTGTGATGCAAGATAGTATGGAACTTTTGAATCTAATTTAAAGTATTTGTAATATGCTTCGCTTGAGAAAATTAATTTAAGAACTTCTTTAATTGCATCTTTTCTTTCTTTTGATGAACCATTATTACGTGCGTTAATCATGTACGATCATGATCCTGAAGCTTGTTTGTATGGTCTTCCTTTTGAAATTTCACCAATGTTTACAAATGTTTTAGCATCAGCTGATTTTTGAGCATTTTGAATGTCTCATGTACCGATAATTCCATATTCAAGTTTTTTATTTTTCATTAACGAAAATACTTCATTATTTACAGCACCCATATCTCCTTGTAATAAGTTTTTAAGGCTTCCTTGTGTAATTCCTTTTTTACCTCATTCGGTGTTTTTGAATTCAGTTTCTGATTTTAAATATGCTGCTTCATATATTGGGTAGTAAAGTTTTGCTGCTTCTTTAATTCCTTCTTTAAAGTCTGCATGGTGTTCATCCGTTGTAACAAACCCTGAAGCTAAAGCACCACCAGCTTTTGTATATAAAATTTTTGAAATTAATGGATCTTTTAACGATTTAGTTTTTGTTATATCATTAAGAGCCGCATTTAATGCTCCATTTCCATATCAAAAGTCTTGAATACGTGCAAAGAGTTTTGCTTCTTTTGTTAATCCTTCAAGTGTGTTTGTTTTAGCATCTGCAAGATCAGCTTTTACTTTAGATAGTTCATTTGTTGATACTAAAATTATTGCTTCTGTATTATGTCTAATAGCTAAGAGTTTCTTTACAGGCTTAAATGTTTTATCACCTTCATTAACTCCAACAACAGAACCAAATTCTTTTGCTGCTTCTTTTTCTTCATTTGTAGCACCGGTCACAGCTAAAATTTTGTCAAATAATGTTGGATCGAATTCGTTTAATTCCGCAACGGCATTACTTTGTGCAAATGTCGTTACTCTATCTTGTGCTCCATAGAAAATATCAGGAACTATATCTCTGTCGGTAAAACCAGCAGGTCCAAAATCCATTGCTCCCCATACGTCTTTGTTGATAGTTTTAATTTTATAACCTTTTTTTGCAAAATCGGTTGCATTAAATTGTTCAATAACATAGTCATACATTTCTTTTTGTGGTCCATCAACTGCTATAACAATTTCTTTAAATTTTTCTTCTTTGTTGTCTGGATTGTCTTTTTTTGGTCCACACGCTGCTGAAAGACCTACAGCAAGTACTGAAACTCCGCCAAGTCCTAAAGCTATTATTTTCTTAGTTTTCATAAAACCTCCGAGATTATCTATTCAAATGCAATTTCATTTTTGATGTAAGCTACAACAGTAAATGGAAAAGAGATGAAAGGAAGACATAGTATACTTAAGATCGATGATGCAATACCCATCCATTTCATAGTTTCTGTTTTATCTAGAATGTATAAAATGTGTATAAATAATACAATTTGAGTAATTCAAGAAAAAAGAAATATTGTAATGAGTAACTTGCTTGTTGTTTGATTTATCGTTTTCACAAAAAAATCAGCATTTAATTGTTGTTTATTGAAATAAAGAAACAACAATAAGACCAATAAAAGTAAGGACATAATCATATTTGAAAAATTTATGTATAAATACTCAATAATTTTAGGAAGAGATTTTCGTTCAAGTGGTCTCTTTCCTAAGAATGTATATCTTATCCTTGTCTTAAAGTCTAATTTAGTATATTTTTTGATATTTGCCTTCCTGATTAAATAATCATTTATATTTTATTCTTTCTTTAAATTAATATATTTTTAAAAATATTTATATGTTGTATTGCTTGATTATTTGCCTTGTATGGTCAAGATTTATATTATATTTATTTTTTTACAAAATACTCTATTATATAGTTATATTAGTAAAAAGTTATTGCCTTTAATAATAATATTAAAAAAATAAATATGGAAATATGTTCCACATTTATTTTTTTAGTTTCTTTTTGCAGTAATTATCAACAAGGACCCTTGTTCAGATTCAAATTTATTATTTTTTACTGAAAATCCTGTATTCAGTTCTATTTTTAAATCCTTAACAACGCTTTTTAAAGTGAATAAACTTTTTGTTTTACCAAAAGTATAATGCAAGATAAAAATATCTCCTTTTTCGTTTTCACGAACTATTGTGTTGTTTCAACTGACTTCACCTTCAAAATAATCAGATGGATTTTTAATATAGTTTTCGTTTTGCTCGGAAATTCAGATGTGTTTTTTCTTAATATCAATAGCTTTTTTTAAGATATTATAAGTTGATTTTTTATTCTCCATTGCTTTTTCAACGGTTGTTTCGACTTTTGAATCTGTTAATTTAATTAGATCATTTGATGATTTAGCTTCATTGAAAAGAACAACTTTATCAGGATCTTCTCAATTAAATGGTTCCCTAACATTAGGATCAGTTTTTTTATTTCCGTGCATGTCTAATTCGTCACCATGGTATAAAGTTGGTAATCCAGGTCTAAGAACCAGTTGAACTAAGGCAGCTTGAAGAGCCGACTTAAATATATCATTAAGAGGCTCTTCCGTTTTATACTGTTGTTGAAGTGAACTTCTAAATTTATTTATTCATCTATCAACATCATGATTATCTAAAAAAGGCATTCACTTTTGATTATTATTTTTATCATTCATGGTCTTAATAAGTTGTTTTTCATTATTGAATTCGATAGAAAGTGAATCACCATTTTTTCAATGTTGTCCATCAATTACTGAATTAAGGGCAATGTTTTTATCACTTGAAAAATACATATTTGCATCTGAAGGTGTTTTTCATCACTCTCCAAACATATAAATTTCATTTGAGTGTCTTTCTTTTTCTGTCATCACACTATTTGTTGCTTCTCGTAATTCGGCAAATAACTTTGAAGTTTTTGAACCATCACCATCAGTTGGTTCATACTTGTTTTGATTGAACATACCACCATCTCAATAGTGATAAAATGCATCATATCTAAACCCATCAACACCTAGTTTTGCTCAGAACTTTTGAACATTTTTTAATTCATTTCTCAATTTAGGATTGTCTAAATTTAGATCAGGCATTCAAGGACTAAAAGCTGCTACATAATGTTTGTTGGTTGGTGTAATATTGGGATCATCATTTTGAGTATATTTTCTAATATTCGCATCGTCAATACCATAAGCTGATTTTATATCGTCGTGTTTACTTGGCATAAATCTATAATAATCTTCATAGTCTTTATTACCTTTAAGAGCTTCTTGAAATCAAGGATGTTCAAACGAAGTATGATTAAATACCATATCAAGATAAACTCTAATTCCTTGTTTGTGAGCTTCAATTAAAAATTCTTTGAACGCTTCCATTCCACCAAGTTCTTTTGCTACATCACAATAATCAATTACATCATAACCATGATATGAACTAGAAGGATGAATTGGAGATAAATAAAGTTGATCTATTCCAAGATTTGTGAAATAATTCAAATTATTTTTCAAACCTATAAAATCTCCAATTCCATCTCCATTACCGTCAGCAAACGAATAAACTAAGAGTTGATAATTAATATTCGATTTTTCTATATTATTATTAAATGGAGCAATGAATTTTGCTTCATTTGCTTTGTTTTCATAATTAGTTAATGAAAGATTTGCTCTATATTTTTCACTTCCTCAGCTGCTACTCAATTGTTTTTCTCCTTTTGTTGGACTACATGAGATTAGTAGCCCACTTAGTAAAATTGGACTTGAAATTAATGTTAATTTTTTTAATGTTTTATATATATTTTTTTTCATCATACTATTATTATAGATACTTTTAAAAAATGATTAAGGATTAAAAAAAAGACCTAATTGGTCCTTAAACAAGTGAGAATTCCTGATGTTTTATATCAAAATTATCTGGATGAATTACATACTTTGCGGCAAATGATATACTATCAAAATCATATCCAAACACATATAAAACAACAAGTTTCTCATAACCAAATTTATTTACATCTTCATATTTGAGATGATAAACAATATTGGTTATTCCATTTCTAGAAACAAGTTGATTAATAAGTGAGTCATTAATGTTAAAGTCATTGTCAAAATATTTTTTTAAAACAAAACAATCTGCATAACAAATTACTTTTCCATCTTTGATGTAGACCTTTTCATAACTTGAATCATCTTCAAAAATAATATTCATTCTTTGCAATCACTCACGATCCAAGTTCTTATTTAAGGTTGACTTATGTTCATCTGAACCCAATATATAAGATATTGGTTTTATTAAATTATGAAAGTTTTCAGCAACAAAATGGCCTCTTTTTGATATAGAATAAACCGCTCCAAGAGCCTCTAGCCTATGATAAGCAGAAACAACAGCACTTCTTGAGCAATCAAAGCGTAACATTAAGGCATGTTCTGAAGGCATAATTTTGTTGGTTGGTATTTTTTTACTTCTAATTAAGTCCATCAAATAGATAACTATTTGTTGAGTTTTTGTACTTGCTTTTTTAATCATATGCTTATTATACTTGATTTATACTTGTGTGGTCAAGTTTTTTTGATTCATTATTTTTTCTTTGCAAATAATTCAAAATTATTGCAAAGAAAAAACGAGACTACAATAACTCGTTTTTTAATAATTATTTAACTTTTGAATATTTCGATACCTTAATTTCTTTTTTCTTTATCAAGTTTAATACCATTGTGAATTCACCTTTGACATTTTCATTTGATTTGAATAATTCAATAATTTTAGAAGGTTTACCACGAAAATGTTCTTCATGCATTTTTGTTAATTCTTTACCTAGAAACAGTTCACAATCATCTTTAAAGACTTCATAAATTGTTTCTAATGTTGATAACAACTTGTGAGGAGAAACAAAGAAAATGTGAGCACCAAAATCAAGGGTTTTTAAGTAATTTGCACGTTGAATGTTTTTGTCTTTTATAAAACCATGAAATGTAAAATTATTGCTAAATGATGAAAGTACAAATGCACTTATGCTCGCACTAACACCAGGAACTAATTCAATTTCAATATCGTTTTCAATCGCTTGTTTTATAAGTTCAAACCCAGGATCTGAAACCACAGGCATTCCTGCATCAGAAACTAAAGCAACATTAAGGTTATTATCTTTTACTAATTTTAGTATTCCTCTCGAGCCATTTTGCTCATTGAAGTTATTATAAGTTATTAATTTTTTATTAGTTATTTCGAAATGATTTAACAATTTCATCGTAACTCTTGTATCTTCACAAGCAACAACTTCAACCATCCTTAAAACTTTTAAAGCTCTTAAGGTAATATCTTCAAGGTTTCCAATTGGTGTTCCTACTATATAAATTTTAGCCATAGTACTCCATTAACTTTGATAATAAAATTTCTTTTTGAAGAGCAAATGATGTGTTTGCTTCAACGTTAATAATAAAATTATTTACGTCATAAATAAATGTGTTTAAATTATTAATTGTATTCTTTGGAATTTCAAAGTTCTTTTTTGTTATTTTTGAAATTAATCTTAGCTCCTCAGGGTTAGGTGATGAAAGCAATATTAATCTAAAAAAATATGCAAGTGATTTTAATAAAAAATATGAAAATTCTTTTTTTTCAATCGTTAAATTTGAACTCAAATAAGTATAAAGTTGATACTTATTTTTTCAAGACTTTTCCAAAGCAACAATTAAACTTAGAGCAAGCTCTTTTGTTTTATCATCAAGTAATTCTTTAGCTTGTTCTTGATTATCAAATGTTTCGCATAACATTAATGAATATCTTTTTGATTTTGTTAAATTAAAAAATAAATCATATGCATCTTTTTTGTTTGACGACGCAAAAACATTAATTAAGAAAGAACGTGATTTTATTGTTGGCAATACCCTTGAAATATTTGAGGTTGTTAATAAAATCAAACTATTTTGTATTGGCTCTTCTATAATTTTAAGGATAGAATTTATACCATTTAGTGTTGCTAAATCTACATTTTGTATTATGATAATTTTTTTCTTATTATCAAATTGGCTTGTTGAATCAATGTTTTTAAAAGCTTCTAGAATGTCTTCTTTTTTAATTGTTTTTTTGTCCAAAGCTTCTATAGTATAGATGTTTTGAGTGTTTTTTAAATCTACATCATCACCTTCTATTTTAGAAATAAAATAGTGAAGAACTTCTTGATCTTCAGTATGATTTATTAAATTGAATAGATAGCAATGTGATAATTTTTTGTTTAAAAAAATGTTATCAATTATTTTTTTAACATTTAAGCTTAACATCTTTTAAATACCTCAAAAATTTTTCATTTTCCATTAACTTTTGAATAACTTGCTCAACTACTTCATCAAAACTTTTTGAAGCATCGACAATGATAAAGCGGTTGTTTTTATCTTTGTCGATTATTTTTAAATAACCATCATAAACTTTATTATGAAATATTTCGGTTTCATCATCCATTCTATCGTGAACTAACCTATTAGCTAATCTTCTCTTTTTCGAATCAGCTGGGTTAATATCAAAAAAGATTGTTAAATCGGGAATTGTATTGTCAATAATTAGTTCAGTTAGTGACGTAGCAAAGTCAATTCCAAGTTCTCTTGCATATCCTTGATATGCATAAAAACTATCAATAAATCTGTCACATAGAACAAGCTTTTTTTCTTTTAATGAAGGTCATATAACATGTTCAAGATGAATTCTTCTGCTTGCAGAATATAAAAGTGCTTCAGTTACAGGAGAAATTTTTGATGATTTATCTAGAATAATTTCTCTTATTCTTTCTGCTTCAACTATATCTTTACCACCCGGTTCACGAGTTAATATGTATTTTAGTTCTGGAAATTTTTTATGTAATAATTCAGTTACTTTTTCAATAACTGTTGTTTTACCACTTCCATCTAAACCTTCAAATGTTATAAACATGTTACTTCCTTCTATTTATTATTGATTGTTTTAGTGAAATACTATCAATATAATCAATATTTGCTCCAACCGGAATACCAATTGAAATTGAGCTTACATTAATTTTTCTGTTTTTCAAATATTTCCTTAAAAACTCGTTGGTTATTTCACCTTCAAGTGTTGGACTTATCGCAAGAATTACTTCATCAAAGTTAGCTGAAAATTGAGCTAGTTCCTCAGCCTTCTTTTCAATGTCTTGACTTGTTTTTTTCGGCTTAATTAGTTCACTGAACACAAAATATTTTCCATTAAATATTTCATTTTCTTCAATTTTTTTTATGTTGTTAAAGTTTTCAACAACCATTAATATATTATCTCTATCTTCACTTGTACAAATTTCACACACTTCGTTAGTTGTTAAATTTGTACAAATTGAACACTTGTTAATATTTGTTTTAACTAAATTAATAGCGCTTACTAATTCATTGATTTGTTCTTTCGGACAATTGATTATCCAACTAACTATTTTTTCAGCTTGTCTTTTTGAGACGGTATCTATATTCTTAACTAAACTAATTAAATTATTAATTGGGTTATTTTCCATCTTAGAAAGGAAGACCACCAGGCATATTAGGCATTAGTGCATCTTCTTCTTCTCCTACTTTTTCCACTGCTTCATTAATCGCTAAAACAATTAAATCTTCAAGTAATTCTATGTCTTCAGGATCAACTAAAGCTTCGTCAATTTTGATTGATTTAATTACTTTACTTCCTAAAATTGTAACTTTAACACCTTGTTTTTCAATTACAAATTCTTTCTTTTCTAACTCTTTTTGTTTTTTGCCTAATTCATCTTGCATTTTTCTTAGTTGTTTCATCATTTCCATGCTCATAATTTCTCCTTATTTCTTTATAAATGTTGCATTGCTTCCAAAGATTTTCTTCAATAAATCTTCTTCTTCATTGTTTGATCCACCTTCTATGTTTGGTAGTTCAATTTGTTTAATATTTTTCTTTAATTCATCTTTGTTTGATTTTTTAAATTTTTCAACTGCTTGCTTGTATGCTTCTTTCGAAACTGGGATTATACTTTTCATTGAACCATAAAATTCAACAAAATAATCTTGTATTCATTTTGTATTTCTTTTATTTTTTATTGTGTTTAATTTTACATCATTATCGGTGTATACCAATAAAAAGTTGTCGCTAGCACACAATAATTTTAGATTGCTTAATAATTTAATTTGTTCTTTTAAATTCAAGTGTGAATTTGCTGAAAAAGAAGCAATTTCATTATATTTTTCATATTTAGAAATAATAGATTGTCTTGACTGAACTAGTGCATTTAATATTTGATCAGTATCATAAATATCAATAAATTCTTCTAATTTTTCTTCTTGTTCGTTAAGCGGATTTTCTTTTGTAAAAGTCATCGAAAACTCAGATGTATTTTTTCCAGTTAATGAACTATTTTTAAGTTCTTCTTCAAGACTTATTTCTTGTGTTGTAATTATTTGATTATCATCAGTTACTGATTCGAATTTAAAACCTTTTGTAAATAGATCTTGTTCTAAATCTTCTTCTTGAGCATTTAATTCATTATTGTTTATTGTTATCTCATTAGTCATATTGATTGCTTCATTAATGGATTTCATAAATTCTGATTGGTTATTTTTGAATAATGGTTGCTCAATATTTTTATCTTTTTGTTGTTGGTCTTTCATTTTTATTACTTCCTCTGCCAATTCGGTTTTAAGAGCTTCATTAGGAACATTTTGTTCAACAATTTTAGGTTGGTTTTGTTCTAAAATACGTTGCTGATTTTTTATCTCATTTTGATATATTTCAAAAGGAATTTTTGGAACTTCCGCCTTCAAGTTGATGTTCTTTATTAATCCATATTCGATTAGTTGATAGGGAGATGTGGATTTTTGAACCTCTTTAAGTAAAGAATATAAATTATTAATATATTCAAGTGCATAATCATTATTTAAAGCAAGATTATTTATCTCGCCTTCATCACAAGTTTCCAATAAAGAAGTCTCTCTAGTTTTTTGAAAAATAATTCAATCTTTAATAATTCCAATTAATCCTTGAATAAATTGGATAGGATCAATTCCTGCATCTTTAATTTCGTTAAATAAATTAATTAATTCCTTGGGTTGATTTTTAAATGAATAGTTAATAATCTTAATTAAATTTTCATTTGACGTTAATCCAAATGAATACATAATATCAATTAATCTTATTTTACCCAAACCATAAGCAGCCGCTTGATCAGCTATTGAAAGTGCATCTCTTAATCCGCCTGAAGCTAATCTTGCTATATATTGAAGAGCATTTTTTTCAAATTCTATAGCTTCTGAACTAAGAACTTCTTCTAAGGTTTTTGATAGAACATTAGTAGCAATTCTTCTAAAATTAAACCTTTGAGATCTAGACAAAATAGTCAATGGAATTTTTTGAGGATCGGTTGTGGCTAAAATAAAAATTGCATGTGCAGGTGGTTCTTCCAGTGTTTTTAATAAAGCGTTAAAAGCACCTTTTGAAAGCATGTGAACCTCATCAATTATGTAAATTTTATAACGTCCATAGGTGGGTAATAACTCAACCTTTTCTTTTAAATCTCTTATTTCATCAACTCCATTATTTGAAGCTGCATCCATTTCAATAACATCAATATTACTTTTTATTAGTCTATAACAATCCGGACATGCTTTAGTTAAATCTTCTTGATGCATGCAATTTAAAACATTAGCAAATATTCTTGCAACCGATGTTTTACCAACACCTCTTGGACCACTAAATATATAAGCGTGCCCTATTTTACGGCTTGAAATTATATTTTTCAAAGTAACAACAATATGTTCTTGACCCTTAACTTCATCAAAGGTAGTTGGTCTATATTTTCTATATAATGCTTGATAACTCATATTCCTCCTAACCATTATTACTATTTTAAATTATTAACTTATATATTCTAAAATAAAGTTAAAAAATCATAAATGCAAAATACTTAATTAGGACTAGAAAAAAGATAATTTTTAGACTAAAAATTTTATTTAAAAAGGATCTTGTATTTTTCAAATAAATAAAAGCTAGTTTTATCAAGATATGTATTTTTCGAATTAAGTATTTTTTTGATTTGCAATAAATAAAAGAACGCACTAGCGTTCAACTTGTTTGGTTGTTTTGTTGAAAACTTTCAAAGTTTCTTTATATGCTAATCAAGCTTTTGATTTTTGAATTCTAAAAACTCATTTCCCATTATCTTTTGCAAAATAAACAGAATCTTGAAGTAAATAAACTCCAGTGCCACTCAATAAATAAATAGCACCAAATAAAGTAAATGTAAATACATTAAATGGTCAATGGCTTAGTACTCCAAATAAGTTAGATAAATTATTTACATCATCCTTACCAACATAAAAGTAATTAGATTTTCAAACAGGACTAGTAGCAAAGGTATAACTAGTTCAATTAATAAAGAAAACAGTTACTAGAATAGTTCCAAAAAAGGTAAATGATAAAACTGTATCTTTTTTTGTTATTACTGTTGGTTTCAATATAAAGAATATAAGAGGAACTAATATTGCGAAACCATGTGCAAGTAAATAGTCCATAAAAAAGAAGTTGTCTCATCCTACTGAGAAGAAAATTTTTTGACCAGCATTATATGCTTGTCCATTAAAAATAGCACTTTCGGTAAATGTATATGCAAAACGCATATCAGGAATTAATAGAGCTATCATAGCTCCACCAACTTGAACTATAGCAACATATTTAAAGTATTCTGTTTTTTTAATTATTAGAAATATAGCTAATAAAAATAGTGTTAATCTACATAAATGTAAGGGAACTATTTCTCACATATTAGGGTAACTTCTTGAAATGAGCATGGATATTCTTAATATAATAAAAAGTAAAATTGCAAAACCTATAACTTGAAAAACAAGTGATTCATTTCTTTTTAAAAAAGAATTTTTTACTTGATATGATTTTGTAATCTCTCTTTTAAAGAGTCAAAGTAGGAAAAATGCAATAAAGCAAATTATTGAGAATCCATGAAAAATGACTTGTGAAGTAATATCATGGAATGTATAGTGGTTTCCCGTCCATGAAAAGAAACCTTTTTCTAAAAAGTAAAATTGCGATTTGTTCATGGAAAAATTATAATATAAAAAAGCTGAAGACAAGCAATTTTATTTTGTGCTTTGTTTTTCAGCTCTTCTTTTGTCTCTAGCAAGTTCTAAAGATAATTTGTGTGCTCTTTTAAGAGCTTTTTCTTTATTTTTTTCTCTTACGATTCTACGCATGTTTGCCTTTCGTTATATATGAATAATGTATATTATAAAGGAAAAAAATAATTCCTTATTTATTTTATATATTTTATAGATAATTATATAATAGATAAGTATAAATACTTAATCATCTTGTAAGGAGCACAATGGCTATCAAAAAAAATAATAACATACCTGAAATCAAATATGAAATTGTTGAAGAATTAGGTAAAATATCAGTTTCAAACAAAGGGTGAACTAAAGAATTAAACTTAGTTAGTTGAAATGGTTTAGAACCTAAGTATGATATTAGAGACTGAAACGATGACCATTCTAAAATGGGTAAGGGAGTTGCCTTATCAAAAGAAGAAATGGATAAACTAATTTCATTGGTAAAAAAATAATATTAAAAGCTTAATATATGTTTAAGCTTTTTTTATACTAACTTAAACAAACGAGTAGACAAACAAAAGAAATCATGCCAAATGTAAAAATAATATTTTACTTATTTTAAGCGTGGTAAGTTTTTTTTATAACTCAAATTTTATTTATGTTTTACTTGTATAATATAAATATGTTAGATTTTTTAGAAAAAAGAATGAGTAAGGCATTAGCAAAAATGTCTAAAAAAACAGTCTTAAAAGAAGAAGACTTAATTGAAGTTATTAGAGAAATTAAGATGTCACTTTTGGAAGCTGACGTTAATTTAAGAGTAGTTAAGGATTTTATAAGCAACGTTAAAGCAAAGGCTCTTGAATCAAATTTGGTTGGAAAATTAAATCCTTCTCAACAATTTATAAAAATTGTTCATGAAGAATTAATTAAGGTACTTGGTGGTAAAGTTGTTGAACTCAAAATTGAAAAAAAACCATACATTATAATGATGTGTGGACTTCAAGGTTCTGGTAAAACAACGGCAGTTGCAAAATTATCGTATTACTTTAAGAAAAAGCACAATATTGAAAAACCTTTAGTTGTTGCTGCTGATATTTATCGTCCTGCAGCCGTAGACCAATTAGTTACTTTAGCAAAATCAATTCAAGTTGATTATTATCAAGAAGGAACAAACAATACAGCAGAAAATATTGTTAAAAATGCACTTGATGAAGCTTACAAGAATAAAAATGATTTAATAATTATTGATACAGCTGGTCGTTTATCTATTGATGAAAAATTAATGCAAGAACTTCAAAATATCAAAAAAATAGCAAAACCAGATGAAATTCTTTTTGTTTCAGATGCGTTAAGTGGTCAAGATATTATTAATGTTGCTGAAACATTTCACTCTAACCTGAAACTTACAGGAAGTATAATCACAAAATTAGATTCCGATGCAAGAGGTGGTGCAGCTCTATCGATTAGACAAGTTTTAAATCTTCCAATTAGATTTATAGGAACTGGTGAAAAAGTTTCTAACCTTGATTTATTTTATCCTGATAGAATGGCTGATAGAATTTTGGGAATGGGTGATGTGCTTTCACTGATAGAAAAAGCTAGTGATGTTATCGATGAAAAACAAGCCGGTAAAATGATTAACAAAATGTTTTCTGGAAACTTTACACTTGATGATTTAATGGAACAACTTAGACAAATTAAAAAGCTTGGTAAGTTCTCAAAATTACTTAAAATGATGCCTGGTGGATTAGCCAATAAAATTAATGATGAGCAAATAGATAAAGCTGAAGAAAAAATGGCTCTTTTTGAAATACTTATTTCTTCTATGACCAAAGAAGAAAGAAAGAATCCTAAACTTCTAAAACAAGCTTCTAGAAAAAATAGAATAATGACTGGAAGTGGTAGAAGTGCTCAAGAATACAATAAGCTGATTTCCGAGTTTGAATTGATGTCTAAAAAAATGAATGAGATGTCAACCAAGATGAAAAACGGTGGTGGTCTTGGTGGTTTTGGTGGGTTATTCTAATCGCTATAATTAAACTTATTTAACTATACGCAAGTTAAATAAGTTTTTTTATTAACACAAGTATAAAAAAATCCATATTATTATAAATATGGATTTATATAACTATTAAAATTTGTTGGATTAAATTCTTGTTATTCTATCATCAAAGTCTTCTTTTGAAATATCTTCATTTTCTTTTATCATTTCAATTGTTTCGTGGTTCTTAATAATTTCGAGTTCAAGAACTTTTTTGGCATTAGAAATGTTAAAAAACGATTGAATTGAAACAATAAAAGTAACAACTACTGTTATAACTGAAATAGATACAAAAAGTTTCATTAATTGTATTGGATATATATTAAATCTAATGGCGAATAAGTTTAAGATAATACTCAAAGCAGAAATAAGTAGAGAAATTAATGAAAGTGTAACGAAAATTATTCTAACCTTCATATATTTTAATTTCGCTTTTTTATATATTGAATTTACTTCTTCGTCAATGTTTCTTGTTAGAACATTTACTTTTTCTTCACTATTAATCATCGTCTTTATCCTCCAAAATAATTTTGTTATTCAAAATACTTTCACTTCTAAATCTATCAGTATTTACTATCGAAATCGCTCTTCTATATAATCTATATTCTTTTTCACCTTCACTTAGTTCTTTATAATGAACATCTCCCGATATAAAAAGCATGTATTCTATTTTAAGTTTCATATTTTTTTCTTTATATTCTGTAAACTTTTTATTTATAGAGAAGAAAGAAATTAAACCTGACAACAGTGCTAAACAAGCGTTAATTATAGAAAGCAAAATTACATAATTACTATTGTCATTTAATGCTGTTATATATGGATTGATCGATCCTTCGGGATAAAATTTTGAAGCACCAGCTAAAAATCACGTTGCTAAAAGCCCTGTAAACAAAGCAGAAAAAATTGTTATTAAGTTTAAAATATAATAAAACACTCCATAAAAAATTAATGATTTTTTAACTTGTTTTTGATAACTTTGAAATAAGTTTAAACCTGACTTATTAATCATTATTTCTCCTCGTTTCTAAGATGTGATTTAATTACACTCATAACAACATACTTGTCTTTTTTATTTAATGCAACATACAAATTATCAATACATTTATACATTTCTTCATCACTCATGTATCCATATACATACTTTATATATAAATTTTCAATAGAGTTTTTGATTCTTAAATATCTTGTATCCTTCATATTTCTCTTATATATTTCTAAAAATATAGTTAAGAAAAATTGAAAAATAATTATGATAGTTAAAAACATAATTAGAAATAGTGAAGTATTTGTATATCACTTTTTATCATTAAGTTCATTAATGATGCCTGTTAATCTAACAAGAGCAAAAATTGCAATAGCGATAATTGCTAAGTTTAAGACAGTTATTGCTATACCCATAAATTTATCAAGAAATGAATAAATTTTCAATGCTAACTTGTCTCTTGTTATTTTCTTTTGTAATTCTAAAATAATTTTATTCATAAATGAATTTTATTACAAAAGTAAAATTTTAAAAATTTTTTGTAAGAAAGCTTATTGATTTGGTTTTTTAAAAAAACTTTACAAAAGTATTCTATTTCTAAAAAGTTATTTTTTTTGCAAAAAATCTTTTGTTTTTATATTTTTTGCTATAATAATACTATAAAAAATACTTGAAAGGAGATAAGTATGTTACACGATGTAAAAAAAGATACACTTGGAAAAGGATTAGAATCTGGAACTAAATTATTAGTTTTCTATGCTTCATGATGTGGACCTTGCCGTATGTACAAAGGGTCACTAGATGAATTAAGCTCAAAAGATGGTGTTGATGTTTATAGAGTAAACATTGATGAAGATAAAGCTTTTGCAGCAGAAATGGGTGTTTCATCAATACCTGCAACATTTGTTTATAAAGATGGTGTTGTTTTGAAACAATTTATGGGATACCGTCCATATGAACAATTAGCAGCAGAATTAAAAAAATAAATTTAATTCAAATAACCTAAAAAATAAAAGTTGGCTTAACCAACTTTTTTTATAAATAAATAATTTAAGTTCATTATAAATATAATTTTGTTATTTATAAGGAATTATGTGAATGTGCGTATGAAATACGGTTTGTCCAGCTTTTGAACCCGTATTAATAATTAACTTAAATGATCCAATACCTTTATCAACTACATGTTTCTTAGCGAGTTCTCTTGCTTTTATTAAAGCATATGATATTATTTCATCACTATTTTCTAGTAAATTTTTTGCACTTTCTTTTGGCACTACCAAGAAGTGTCCTGGTTGTTCAGGAAATGCATCAAGGAAAGCAACTACTTTATCATCTTCATAAAGGATTTCAGCGGGAATTTCTTTATTAATTATTTTTTGAAATACATTGTCTGCCATATTAAATTAAATCAGAACCTTTCAATGTTTCTTTTAAGATTGGATCATCTACTTGCAATTTATAACCTAATTTAATGAAAGCACTTTTAGCAACATCAAAAACGTTTTTATCTGCAAGTACAAAACTAAACGAAAGTTTTGTTAAGTGGTCTTTGTAAATCGTGTTATCAAATGATAAAACTTTACTTTTACCCGTCACTTTTCCATCTTTATCTTTTTCTTCAACTTCTTTACCAATAGGTAAAATAAGATTTAAATAAGTAACTGAAAGATCTTTGTTTTTAACATTGTATAAAGGGATAGATTTTTCAAAATCCTCAGAATTTGTTTTTAGATGAACTAATGATTTATCATCATTATTTGAATAAAATCCGTATAAGAAACCTTTTGTTGCGTTCTTTAATTTATCCATGTCAACATCAAGTCCATAAGCATTAATTCCATCAGCTACAAGCCCAACATATCCACCTAATTTTAATTCTGTTTCTTTATTTTCAGTAAATAATAATTGTTCATTTGCTACAACTGATTGTTCATAAGTTTTAGAAAGTAACTTTGTAAAATCAGAAATTTTATTGATAGTTTTTGTTTTTTCAGAAAATAAATCAGTAACTTCTTTAGAAACATATTCTCATTTTTGAACAAAGTTTTTCGACATTGCATAGGCAATTAAATTATATTGATTTGTATCATAATTTGGCTTATTCTTGGCATAATCAGGATGAATCTTTAAAAGAGATTTATCATCTTTTATGTCAAAATATTTATTAACTAAAAGTAATTTATTTAAGTCTATTGAAAATCCTGTTGCCTTATTTTTGTAAATGATATTAAATTGTTCTTCTGTAGGCTGTCCTTTTGTTATTGAAGCTAATTTATTTGCTTCATCAGCTGTAAAAATACCTTGTGACGATCAAGTTGATAATTGTTTCATGTAGAACAACTCATCAAGACCAACACTAAATTCAGAAAATGTTTTGAATGCTTGATATGCATCTTTGTAATATTGAGATTCTTTATTTAGGAACTCATCATTTAGTGTTGGAGCTTTTATATTATAAAGTGATGCCAAAGTTTTTTCAGTTCAAATTTTTTCAGCAACAACTTTAACATTAGCTCCTTTAAATAATTCATCTTGTTTAATTAAATCGGACGAATCTTGGTTTTTGCCACACGAAATTGTAAAAGCAATAGGAGCTATAACACTTGTTGAAAGTGTAGATAATATTAATAATTTTCTTTTCATTTTATCTCCTATTTTATTTTGAATTCAGCAAGAATTCTTTTTAGAATTTCTTCTTTAGCTGTATTTGTAGAAAGTGCTGATGTTGTTCCAGCCTTATCATAGTCAATATAGTATTTTCCATCTTTATATTGGAAGTTGAAAGATGTTTTTGTATTGATTAATCCCTTAATTCAAGCAAGTGATTTTTCAAGAGCATTGTAAGCATCTAATCTTAACTCACCAACTCTTATTGAACTTGCTGAATTCTTTAAATTATTTAAATCTTGATCATTGTATTTTTGTTTTTTATCTTCAGAAAAAATATTTGTTTGAGTTTTTAAATAACTATCAAAACCTGAATCTTGAAGCGTAAAATCAATGATTGAATTTTTACTTGTTAATGATGCATTAAGAATTTGAAGAGTTTTAAAGTAATCTGGTTTTGATTCCGATAAATTAACTAAATCACTTTTTAATAACTTCATGAATTTTTCTTTTGTATCTACTTTTTTATAAGTTAATAATGAGATTCCGCCCTGAGTAATAATTGCTTTTACACCTGGTGCACCTTTTACATTATACGCAAACGATAAATATTCTTCATTTTTGTGTGTTTTTACAAATGTGTTTTTATAATTTTCACCAATTGTAGTGTTAAATTCATCAGATTTTATTTGAGTTAAATATGTTTTAATAATTGTATTAATTTCTTTTGTTTTATCTGACAACTTATTTAAAGCTTCTGCTTTTTTAGTTTCTTCTGTTGCAGATGTATATTCCGTCTCAATTGTTTTTGTTTCCGCTAATAATGCAGCGATTTTTGCAAATGTTGAAGTATTATAGTTCTCTTTAAATAAAGTTTCTAAATCAACTTCTGGTAATTTGTGTGTATTAGTTTCAAATAAATCATTTACCATTGCCATAGCCAATGAAGCGTTATCATTTTTGAATAATTGAGTTAAACTCGTTACTCCTGATGAGCCCAAGTTCTTTTTAAGTTCATCCGGGTCAGAAGAAAGAGCATTTAAATAATTTTCATATAATGCTTTATCTTTATTTTTTTCATCATTTGGTTCTAAAACATAATCTTCAATATTTTTAAATTTAGAAATCAATGAGCCGTTTAAAACAACTTTATTATCAACAATAGAATATAAAGCAAGGTTAATATACTTATCTTTATCTACTGTTCAAGGTGTGCTTAATAATGTCGGTGGAACACCCGGAATTGTAAATAGACTCGAAACATAAGGTGTATTATTTTTTAGAAAGTCATCAATAAAAGGATCAACATTTCATTTTTGTGGAATAAAACTTCTTGTTTTAAGAGTAATAATTTTTTCAGAATCTTTTACTTCAAAATAATTTTTTTCTTTAACAAATTCCTTAAATGACTTATCACCTTTTTTAACGATTATAATCGGATTTTTAGATTTATCAAGAACTTTATTTCCGTCAGAGTCCACTTCAAAAATATCCGCACTTGCTACTCTATTTATGTCTTTTTTAGTTTTAAATAAAGTATCATTTGCATTTTCCAATTGGAATGATCTAAGTGCATTGTGTTCAATTTCTTTGAAAACCAAGAATTCTATAGCTTCTTCTTCACTTGTGCTTTTACCATATTCTTCTGAAGCCAATTGTGTAGTGAATTGTTTTTCTCAATTTTCGAAACCATAATTATTTTGTGTGGTTCTTTTAACATCATTCAATTTATCTTTTTGAGCTTTTCTTACTTCTTCTATTGATTTAAGTGCAATATTATTGTTTTCTTGTTCACCTATTTCTCTTGAGAAGTTTCAAATTCTTTGGAACTTAACAGAAGCTTTTTGTTCTTGTTCATAAAGATAAAAAATGGCTTTTTTATATAGCTCTTCATTTTTTTCTTTGATCTTAGTGTCACCTGATTTTAAATCATTTGTTAATTGCTCAACATTTATTGAAACTTTCTCACCTTTATCATTGATGAACTCTAAAACTTTTTGATCATTAGCTCTTGCAGGTTTATAGTTTACTTTTGTTGTGTTAATAACTAGTGGAATGGTAATAGCAGATGCTACAACCACAGCTAAAGCACCTAATGTTATTCAGATTTTAAAATTCTTTTTTTTCTTGATACTTTTTACTTTTTTACTCTCTTCATGAGAAGTATTTAATTCAGTTAATTTTTCAAAAAATGATTTACGTTGTTTCGCCATCTTTAACCTCGTTTTTATTTATATATTTAATATTATAAATTATAGAGTAATATTTTTTAATCACTAAACTTTAATTATAATTATTTATATGATAAATACAAAAACAATACAAGCACTCAACAATTTTGATACATTAGCTAAAACGAATAAAATTATTTATTCTATATGTGGCGAAAACCTCTATGACATAGTTAATAACAACAATATTTCAACAAATCAGAACTTTAAAATCGCATTAAAATTCAATGATTTTTTAGAACTTAAATTTAAGTATAAAGACCAATTTTTATTTTCTAACTTTTCCATAGATAAAACTTTTTTGCCATATTATAAATACAATGGTGTAATCTTAAACATTCAATTATTAGTTCCAACAAGTGAAAAGAAATATAGAACTTTAAATGCTAAAAAAATTTATAAGCAATTAACAAATAAGCCTAGTTTCTTCTATTTTTTACCATCTAAAAAAACGATTGAAATTAGTTATTTAATTGATTTGGTATATGAAAGAAATCCTGAATTTTGAACTATAATTGATGATAATCAAGATATATTTTTAAAAGAAATTGACTTCATAAATTTCGACAGATATGAAGTTCTAAGCATCGAAAACGAAAACTATCCATATCTATTGGAAATATATAATTTATATGATAATAAAAATTAATATATTACTTTAACATAAAAAAATACTATTCCAAACAAATTCCAAAATGTGGAAATTCCACTTTTTGGAATTTTTTTTATAGTTTAAAGTGAGAGTAATTTAATATGCTAACATAGTTTTAACTACTAAAAAAAGGAGCTATAAATGAGTAGAAATAATAATAAATATTATAAAGAATCTGTCTCGCCATTGGAATATGAACGTAATGGTTTCAACGGAAAAATGAGAGCAGTAAATTGAAATATCATCAATGATGATAAAGATTTAGAAGTTTGAAACAGAGTAACACAAAACTTCTGATTACCAGAAAAAATTCCTGTATCAAACGATATCCCTTCATGAAGAACGCTTAGTGATGAATGACAAACATTAATTACAAGAACTTTCACAGGATTAACAATGCTTGATACAATCCAAGCTACAGTTTGTGATATAGCACAAATTCCTAATGCACTTACTGATCACGAACAAGTTATTTATGCAAACTTTGCTTTTATGGTTGCAGTACATGCAAGATCATATGGAACGATTTTCTCGACACTTTGTTCAAGTGATCAAATTGAAGAGGCACATGAATGAGTAATTGCTAATGAAGAATTACAAGAAAGAGCAAGAATCTTAATTCCTTATTATCATTGTGAAGACCCTCTTAAATCAAAAGTAGCAGCCGCATTAATGCCTGGTTTCTTATTATATGGAGGATTTTACTTGCCATTTTATCTATCAGCAAGATCGAAATTACCAAATACTTCAGATATTATTAGATTAATATTAAGAGATAAGGTTATCCACAACTACTACAGTGGATATAAATACCAAAAGAAAGTTGCTAAATTATCTGACAAGAGAAAAGCAGAACTTAAAGAATTTGTTTTTGAATTACTATATAGATTAATAGATGCTGAAAAGAAATTCTTAACAAAATTATATGAAGGATTTGATCTAGCTGAAGATGCTATTAGATTTAGTGTTTATAATGCTGGTAAATTCTTACAAAACCTTGGTTATGATTCACCTTTTACAGATGAAGAAACAAGAATCGAACCAGAAATATTTGCTCAACTTTCAGCAAGAGCAGATGAAAACCATGATTTCTTCTCAGGAAACGGATCATCTTATGTAATGGGTGTTACCGAAGAAACAGAAGATGAAGATTGAGAATTTTAGGAGGAAGAATGCACGAAGATGTAATTAAAGTAACAGATAAAGATATTAAAAGACCGAAAGGTGATGTACTTGTTGTTTATTATTCATCAATTTCAAATAACACACACCGTTTTATACTTAAATTAAATAAACCTTCAGTAAGAATTCCATATGAATTATCTGAAGAAATTGATGTTAATAAGGACTTTGTTCTTATTACTCCAACCTACAGTGGTGGTGGAGAATTTAAAGAAGGAGCAGTTCCAAAACAAGTTATTAAATTCTTAAATAAAGAATCTAATAGAAAACATTGTCGTGGAGTTATAGCAAGTGGAAACACGAACTTTGGCGATACATTTGCTTTAGCTGGTCCAATCTTATCTAAGAAATTAAATGTTCCATTGTTATATCAATTTGAATTGCTAGGAACTGCAGATGATGTTAAAAACGTTGCTAAAATGTTAGACGAATTCTGAGGAAAATAGGGGATACATGACTAAGAAAACAAAACTTGCAGACATAAATAACTATGATGAATATATTGCTCTAAACGCAAAAAGTAAATTATTGGCTTGTGGAAAAAGTGATTTTTTTCAAGATCACGAAGCTGCCAGATTATACATGAAGCACCATGCTCTACCTAATACAAAAGTCTTTAATTCTATAAAAGAAAGATTTGATTATTTAGTTAAACATGGCTATTATGAAGATGAATTGGTAAAAAAATATAATATTAAAGATATTGAAAAACTAAGACAATATGCTATTGATTATCATTTTAAATTTACTTCATTTATGGGGGCTTTAAAATTCTATAATGCTTATTGTTTAAAAAGCTTTGATGATACTGAATATTTAGAACAATATGAAGATAGAGCTTTAATGAATGCGCTTTTCATTGGAGATGGAAATGTTGAAGTTGCACAAGCTACACTTGAAGAAATAATGAGTGGAAGATATCAACCGGCTACACCAACTTTTTTAAACGCTGGTAAAAAACAACGTGGAGAATATATTTCATGTTATTTATTAAGAGTTGAAGATAACATGGAATCAATTGCAAGAGGAATTTCAACCTCTTTACAATTATCAAAACGTGGTGGCGGAGTTGCTCTTTGTTTAACGAACCTTCGTGAATTAGGTGCTCCAATTAAAAATATACAAAACCAAGCAACAGGAATAGTGCCTGTTATGAAAATTCTTGAAGATTCATTTTCATATGCAAATCAACTTGGACAACGTCAAGGTGCTGGAGTAGTTTATTTAAGTGCTCATCACCCCGATGTAATGACTTTCCTTGATACAAAAAGAGAAAATGCTGATGAAAAAATCCGTATTAAATCACTTTCATTAGGATTAGTTTTACCAGATATTACATTCGAATTAGCTAAAAATAATGAAGACATGGCTCTATTTTCTCCTTATGATGTTCAAAGAGAATATGGAAAAGCATTTAGTGATATTTCAATAACTAAAGAATATTACAATATGTTAAATAATAAAAACATTAAAAAAACATTTATAAGTGCTAGAAAATTATTTCAAACCATTGCTGAATTACACTTTGAATCTGGTTATCCTTATTTACTTTTTGATGATACAGTTAATGACAGAAGTGCTCACCCTGGTAGAATTATTATGTCAAACCTTTGTTCTGAAATTGCGCAACCAAGTTCTGAAACAACATATAATCCTGACCTTTCATTTGTAAAATTAGGTGAAGACATCGCATGTAACTTAGGTTCAATGAATATTGATAAATTAATGCAAGCAGGAAACAAATTCTCTGATTCAATATATCGTGCAATTTATGCTCTTAATCACATAGCTACAAACTCTGATTTAAGTGCTGCACCAAGCATTCAAAACGGAAACAAAAGAAATAGAGCTATTGGGTTGGGAGCGATGAACTTACATGGTTTCTTATCGACAAATAGCATTTACTATAATACTAAAGAAGCTGTTGAATTTACAGATTTATTCTTCTACACATTTGCATATCACTCATTTAAAGCTTCAAATAAATTAGCTAAAGAAGGATTTGGAAAATTTGCTAATTTCGAAAATACAAAATTTGCAACTGGTGAATATTTTGATAAATATACAAAAGCAAAAGATGATGAATATAAACCAAAAAGTCAAATTGTTGCTGAATTATTCAAAAAGTTTGATGTTCATATTCCAACCAAACAAGAGTGAAAAGAACTTTCAAAAGAAATTCAAAAAACTGGACTTGCAAACTCTCACTTAATGGCTATTGCGCCTACCGGTTCAATAAGTTACTTGTCAGGATGTACACCAAGTTTACAACCTGTTGTAGCGGATGTTGAAGTTAGAAAAGAAGGAAAACTAGGACGTGTTTATGTTCCTGCATACAAAATAAGTGAAGAAAACAAAAAGTACTACCAAATGGGTGCTTATGAAGTTGGACCATTACCAATTATTGATGTTGTCGCTGCCGCTCAAAAACACATTGATCAAGCAATTTCTCTAACCCTTTTTGTTAAAGATACAGTAACAACGCGTGATTTAAATAAAGCTTATATTTATGCTTTTAAACAAAAATGTGCTTCTATTTATTATGTTCGAATAAGACAAGATGTTCTTGAAGGTAGCGAAAATCTTGAATGTACTTCTTGTGTAATATAATTCATATTTAACTATTACAAAGTCAAATACAAAAAAACGCCTAGTGCGTTTTTTGAATTCTTTTGTATGTTTCTACAACAAATTTTTCAAATTTTTGTTTTTTTATAACTTCATAATTTGATAAGTTAAGGTTTAAATAAACATTACCTTGATAATCGCCATCAACTCTTGAAATTAATAATTCATCAGCATATTCAAAATACTTTTCATAAATAGATTTACCACCTGCAATGAATAAAACTTCATTATTAGTTTTAAATTTAGCAAACAAGTTTTTAAGTTCTGTTTCGTTGTGAATTGTAATGCAATTATCGAGTGTTTGTTCTGATAATACATAAATTGTTCTCTTGTCTAATTTTCCAGGTAAACCTAAAAAAGTAGTTCTACCAAACAATAAAGAATGGCTGATTGTTGTATTTCTGAAGTGTTCGAATTCTTCTTTAATTCTTCACGGCATTTTATCAACATTACCAATTAAATTGTTTTTATCAGTTGCAACTATCAGCTTTATCATTAAACAGAAACCTCTGCTTTAATTCTAGAGTGTGACTTGTAATCTTTAAGTTCTATGTCTTCGAATTCGAAATCAAAAATTTCCTTAACTTTTTTATTCAAAATAATTGTTGGGAGTTTAAAAGGTCTTCTTGTTAATTGCTCAGTTACTTGATCAACGTGATTTGAATAAATATGAGCATCTCCGATTGTATGGATAAATTCGCCCACTCTTAAGTTTGTTACTTGTGCAACCATGTGCAATAATAATGCATAAGAAGCAATATTAAATGGAACCCCAAGAAATAAGTCACCACTTCTTTGATAAAGTTGTAGCGATAATTCATCATTAGATGAAACATAAAATTGAAATAAAGCATGACATGGTGGAAGAGCCATTTTATCTACTTCTTCAGGATTTCAAGCACTTACTAAAATTCTTCTAGAAAAAGGTTTTGTTCTAAGTTCGTTTATTACATACTTAATTTGGTCAACACCATTAAAATCTCTTCATTGTCTACCATAAACAGGTCCTAGATTTCCATGTTTGATTGCAAATTCATTATCATTCTTAATTTTATTAATGAATTCCTCTATGGTTTCCCCTTGAAAATCCGTTGATCTTTTGTAAATTTCATAAGGTCATTCATTTCAAATATTAACATTTCTATCTACCAAGTATTTTATATTGGTTTCGCCTTTCAAGAATCATAGAAGTTCAACAACTATAGATTTCCAAGCCATTTTCTTAGTTGTTAAAAGAGGGAATCCTTTCCTTAAATCATATCTTGTTTGAGTACCAAAAACACCAATAGTACCGGTACCTGTTCTATCTCTTCTTACCATTCCGGTATTTAATACAGTTTTTAGAAGTTTTAGATATTGCGTCATTTTTGCTCCTTTATATATATGAATAGTGAAAATAATTATAGATTAATAAAATGAATTAAAAAATAAAAAACATTTTTTATTAATCTAGAAATTTAATAATTTATATCTCTTTTTTTGTGTCAAAAATACTTTAATATTTTTTATGTTTATAAAATCATATTAAAGTATTTTTACTAATTATAATTAAATAAAATAAACACTATATAATAAGTAATATCTTTAATTAATAAAGATAAAGAAAGCAGTATATGAGAGAGTTCAATAAAGACAAAAAAGGTTTCGATTCAAAAAGATCAAGTAGACCAAACAACAACATCAGATCATGAAATAAAGATGATAGAAGAAGAGATGACAGGGGTTTTGACAATAAACCAAAATTCGATAGAAGTGAAAAACCAAGAGAGGAAATTGACTTTTTCAAAGAATGATCAAGCATTAAAAGTTTAGAAGAAAACATTAATGAATATTCAACAATTTTAAAAAATTTAAAAGGAATCAGCAATACAGATTGATTTAAAAATAAATTCAATGCATTAACAGAAATACAAGTTGAATACATTAATCATTTAGAAATTTACGTAGCAAGATTAACATCAATATCAGAAAACAAAAAAGAAAGATTTAATAAAAATGTTTCATCAAGCAACCAAAATATTATGGATATTGTTTCTAGATTTAAAGAACTAGATAAAGAACAAAAAGAAAGCTATAAAACTCTTTTTGATGAATATTTAGAATCAACCAAAAAGAATAAATAATAATTAATCTTTTAAGATATATAAAACCACTTTTGCCTGTAAATAAGGTGAACGTGGTTTTTAAATTCAAACTTCATGAAAAAAGTTTAGTTGTTCAATAAAAAAACGTCTTTAATTATTGTTTCAAGATAACCATCATTTGACATATTATAATTCATTAAGGTTATGTATTTGAATGCTTTTTCTAATTGATTTTTTGAATTATTATCTCAGCATAAGCCATCGGTAATCAGTAAAAATTTTATACCTCTTAAATTTAATTCATTATTTCTGTTGATATAACTATCTATAATTTCCTCTGGTTTTGAACCGCCAGCAAAAAAGTAATTAACCTCAATATTAAGTGCTTTTCTATTTTTGATTAAGATAAAATCTGCTTTTCTATTTCGAAAATCATCATTAATTGGAATGCCGAAATTTGCTAATTCTCCAAGTTTCTTTTGTTGAAGTAAAGTTATATCATATTTCTTACAAATCTCAGCAATTAATGGTTGGCAAATATCTTCAAAAGCTCTACCACTTCTATTTTTTCTTCCATTAGAATCAAGACCAACTAATACACCGGATACATAATCTTTTATACTTTTCTCAAGTAAATTTGTAAATAAATTCTCTAAACCCATATCTTTAAAGAGAGCATAATAAAGCTCTTTTTCATCGCTTGACAAAAATGAATTTGACTTATATTCAATAAATGAATATTTATAGTAAAAACTTTTTGCTAAATTTAATATTTTCAACTTTGATTTACCTTTTTCAAGAACTTTTCTTTCATTTCTGCTTAATGCAAACAGTAGTGGAAAAGTAGCAATAACACTTGGAACTTTTGTTAATAATTCTATAAAACGCTCCTTAAAGTTTTTCACTCTAATCAAAGAATTTAATGCATTTAATTCAACATCGTATTTTTCTATTTCAATTAAATTATTTCAGTCTACAAAAAAATTGAAACTTCTATTAGTTTCTAATAATGTATTAACAAATTTATCAATAAGTTTGTTTTTATGATTTTCGCTCATATATTTTCTTCCAATCATCTTTTATTTATTTGGTTGTATTAATAATTATTTCAATTCAATATTACTACAATCTAATATTTAATATGGTTTTTGAATTATTGGTATTCATAATTCGTAATTATAACTTCTTCACCAACTCTATTTTTTGCATCACTATTAATCATCCTTTTTACTGAAACAGTTTTTATATTAAAATCTTTATAAAGAAAATTTATTAATTCTGTATTATGGTTTGTTAACATAACATAACATCCTCTTTTATCAAGTTCTTTAAATAAGTTAGCCAATCTAATATGATCGTTTAATGTAAAACCTTCTTTTGAATATTCATGAAAACTTGTCTCGGTTAGAGGTACATAAGGGCTATCCAAAAAAATAAAATCTCCTTTTTTAGCATTATTTACACTTTTTTCAAAATCTACACTTAGTATTTCAACGTTTTTTAAATACTTGCTAATTGCTAAAATATTTTCTTTCGAGAAGGAACTTCCTCTCTGTTTGTTGTTGAACGGAACATTAAAAAGACCTTTTGAATTTACTCTATAAAGGCCATTGAAACATTTTTTATTTAGAAAAATAAATAACGCTGATTGCTCAACATCAAACTCTTGATTAATAATTTTTTTATTAAATTTATTTCTTAAATTATTGTATTTTTCTTTATCAATATTAGAGGAATCGAATTTGCTTAATAAATTTATAAGTTCATCTGGATTGTTTTTTATGATTTTGTAAGTGTTTATTAATACATTATTTATATCGTTAATGAATGCTTTTTTTGGTTTAAGAAAAAGTAATAAAGCACCGCCACCTACAAACGGTTCATAATAATCATTATAGAATTTAGGTAGTGAATTACTAATTACATTTAATAATTGTCTTTTACCACCTACTCATTTTACAAAGGGTGTTAAACGTTCCATTTTATCTCCTTATAGTTTGTAATTTTAATTATAATTAATGTTAATAAATATTATTAAAATATTTAAAAATCTATTATTTTCTTATTTTTTAACTCTCGTTTGTTAATAAATATCAAATAATTTAATTAACTAAAATTAAATACAATATAAAACGTTGACTTGTTTAAAAAACCATATTTACCTATAAATAAGGTGAATATGGTTTTATTAATTTTATTTATATGCAAAGTATGTATTTGATTTTCAATACAATTCTTCTTTTGTGTCTTTATTTACTAATTTATATACTACTTGATAATATCCATAATCGTCGTCATCTAATGTTGTTTTATTATAAGTAATATTTAAATCAGAACCAGATTTTATAACTTTATTGTTATGTACAAGTTTTCAAGAAAAGTCAAATTTAGAAGAATTAAAATTTTCTGTTGTAATTTTAAAATCAATTTTTTTGCTATCTTGACCAGGTGCAATATTAGATAATACAGAAAAATCGGTTGATGAAAGTGGCATTAAATCATTGTTACTTGTTTCATCTAAAAATTTTATAGTCAATGTAGAACTTTTAACTTGACTTGTTTTATTAAACGAATCTGAAACAACAACAAAAACTTTCATATTATCTTTAAGTTTTACTGCTTGAATAACGAAATTTGCATCTGCTATTTTAAAAGTTTCTGTTGGTATACCGTCAACATATCATGTATAAGTAAGGTTTTGAGAGTTAGTGATATTGTCTCCAAAAAACGATGATGCTCCTATGTGGAATACTTGATTATATTTTCTTTGTTCCTTTGTTAAGTATTTTACTGGATTCAAATCGCTGTGAATAAATGGTTTTGTAGATAATTCTTTTTTAAATGGTTTGTTAAATAGAAGTTCGAATTTTGCAATCGTTTCTTTTAGTTCATCTACTTTTGTAATCCAATCAAAAGTTGTGTTATTTATATTCTCTGAATAAATTTTTTTGAAACTTTGTATTTTAGTAGATAACTCCTCTTTTTCAGTCTTTGTTATAGTGAATTTATCACTTCCTTCTTGTAAGAATGAATTTAATAATCTCAATTTAGAAAGTGTATCTATAAAAGTTCTTGCGTTTTGAACTATAGCTTTTACATTTATAGATTGTGCTAAAACAGTTTTATTTAAATCTATTTTTTTAATGTTTTTATCTTGTGCAGTTCCATCATTTTTATTTCCGCTAAATAATATTCCATCGCTAGATAAATACATAGGGTGGTGTGAAGATTGGAACGGACTTGATTGATCATAAAATTCTACAAACGTTTTTGTTGTTAGATCATATGCTATAGGATTTGATTTTGATCCATTTTCAATTTTCCCAAAAATTAAAAAGTTCTTTCATTTGAGCATACTTATGTTACTTAATTCGTAGTTTAATTCAGTAACTTTTGAATTAAATTCAGTAACTAATGAAGGTTCTCCATTAATATCGCTCAACTTATAAAGCATACTTGTTTTAGGTTGAGTTTCTGATTTTAAATTATATCCATAAAAATATCACGAACGATCTTCTTCATTGTAAAACATAGTGCTGCTTGTTGAAAACATTCTTGAAAAATAACTTGTATTTTTTGTTTCTGCTTTTATATAGTTAGCTGCACCAGAATGATTTCAAAGTACTGGTTTTCAATTTCTTAGAGCTCCATGGCCATATATAGTTTCCCCGGTTTCGACATTAGTTGTTTTAAATTCATCATCCGTATTTAAGAATGAACCTACATAACTATAATTATTAATAGAACTATTTAAAGACAACTTTAACTTGTTGCTAAGCGGTTTTAAGAAGGTAGGATCGGCATTATATCATTTACCATCTAAAAGAACCTTTGTTCATGCATGAAAATCACTAACAACAGGTACTGAAGGAATATTTGCAGCAGATAAAAGTAACTGATATCTCTCTGATCAATCTCCACAAATTCCTATATCATTTTGCATTCTATTATCATAAATTCCTCTATACTTTTCAGAATATTCCGTAGTGTCAGAAACATATCTCATTAGTTCATAGGCTTTTTCGGTATCACTCATACTAGGGCTTAATCTATCTAAGCCTTTTGTTATGAAATCATAAATTGAATGTCTTGTGTAATTTTTTAATATGTTTATATTAGATTTTAACCTAAGAACATATTTTTTATTAATCTCATCATAAAATAAATTTGGACATATTTTATTATCAGAAGATGAGTTGTATAAATAGGTATAATCAATGTAATGATTTGTATAAAAATCAATAATTGTTTTGGCTATATCTTCATCAGAAATTTTAAATTCTATATTAACATCAACTTCATTTCCTCTTTTGATTAATTCAATAATTAATCCAAGAAATTCCTCTTTGTTGTTAATTATATAACTAGTATGGTGAGGTTTTTTAGGTTCAAAACTATATATAAAATTCTTTTCATTCATAACATTTTCAAGTAAATGTTTTTCAGTTTCGTTTAGTTCATCAGGACTTGTTGGAGGTTTTTGATCGTCAATTTTTGGTTTTTCGAAACCATCTATTTCTTTTGTTATAATACTGAAAATTTTGTTATTTATATTTAATACGACCTTTGCTTGAATAGCTATTGTTGTTTGAAAATAACTTAGAATTTTTGGTTCTGTAATTGAATAAATTTCATTGTTATAATTACCGAATTGAAGATTAGATATGTCAGCATTTTCAGCACGAACTAAGGACTTATTTAAATAATCAACAGTCACTTTTAAAGCTTCTTCATTGGTCTGATCTTGAAGTTGTTCTAGAGGTTCGGAAGTTGAACTAGTGGGAATGTTTGTTTGCTTAAAGCCATCGATTTTTATACTGAATTTTTTGTTAATTAAATTATCCGCTTTACTTCATAACTTACCTGAAATTGATACACTTCTATTTTTAGCATCAATTAAAATAACCTTTAATTCTGTTATTTTAAAATTATTATGATCTAAGTTTTTTATTAAAATGTTATCCAACTCAATATCTTTTACAAGAGTTTCGTTTTTGTTTTTATAGTCAAATTCTAACTTCTCATATTGAACATTAATACTATCTAAAACATTACTGTTTTTGTCATTAGTACAAGAACTAATAAATATCAGAGGTGAAAACATGCTTAATATTGAAGATGTTTTTATATATTTTTTAAAAGTTGTTTTTTTCATATTTTGATTTTAACAAATTTTTTGAATTTAAAAAAGTTTCTCAATGAGAAACTTTTAAAATTTTATGCTTTGAATTTTTTTGAATATTTAGTTCTTCATCAAGCACTTTTCTTTAAATAGTGAATTCCGATAGTTTGACCTATAGTTCACAATCCAGTAATTATTCAATACACTTGAACACCAGCTGTAAACATTAAAGTAATAACTAAGAAAACTATCATAACTATTCTTTGTGTTTTTTCTGATTTTTTTAGTGCTTCATTTTCAGCTATAGATATACGTTCTTTTAAACGTCTTCTATTTAATAATCTAGGAAGTATTTGAGATACTAATTGAACTCCAACAGCAATCACTATAATTCCAAGATATTGCCATTGACCAGCAAATAAACTTGAATATGAGGTAGATGAGAAGTTAAGACCTAATCAAATAGTTGACTTAATTTCTGGCATACATTGAATAACACGTCACATCGCAAAGAATATTGGCATAGAAACAATTACACTAAGAAACTGATCAAGTGGATTAATATTATTTTTTTTGTATAGCTTTTGAAGTTCTTGTTGTTTTCTAGCCTTCATCATTTTGTTGTTACCAAAATCTTTATATTTTGCCTCTATTTGAGCTTTTTTACCACGTAGGTCTTCTTGTATAGATTGCCCAACAATACTTTTGAATGTGATTAAAAGTGAAAAAGCTTTAATTATTACAACTACTATAATAATAACAAAGATAGTACTTCAACCAGATAAGTCTGGTAATGATTGTCTAAGAGCTTGTGAAACATATGAAATCGGATAAACAATTAATCCATAGAAAGGTCCAAGACCTCATGATTCAGATCATGTTGTAATTGGTTTTTGTGCAGCATTAGAATATGGCATTGCAGCACCAGGCACATGTGAGTGTCTAATATCTATATCATATTTATTAGATGCATCATAACCTAAGGTTAGTGTTTTAGCAAAACCAAGTTCATTTAATTGTGCTGATAATAATTTGTGGTAAGTTAAAATTCCTTCTTTTTGGACATATGTTAACCTTACTTCCTGATTGTTTTTAAATTTATCAATTATATTTTCTTTAATAAAAGTACTTGGATCTTTATTATCAAACAAGTCTTTTCATTTTTGATCGGTGAAGGTTAAGTTATAAAATATTTGAAGAATATCCCTTGAGAAAAGAGCTTTTGATTTGTAATAAATTACATAATCTTTTTTCCCTTTTTCTTTAGCTTCAAGTTCATTTTTTAAATTAGCTATGTCATACGCTTTAAAATCATTATCTATTTTACTAATTCCTGAAACTCATGTTATTTTATTAGTATCATTTTTATCTGATTTTAAAGGTGATGCAGCATCTTTTTGTGTTTCAACATCTACTGCATTTGCAAATGTATAGATGTTTGTGAAAGTTGTAATAGGTTGATATTCCTTTGTGTTACTTACATCAAATAAAAATCTTCCCTTGTCTTTATATATTTCAGAACCAGTTAATTCTTTTCCATCTTTTTTGATTCTGATAGCAGAGTTAAATGAGTTGTAAGCTCCATATTCACCCTTGTTGTTTTTTGTTTGTTCTCTTAACAAGTTCAAAATGTCCTTGTTTTTAATAAGAATATTTTCTTCACTTATTGCGGTTATTGTAGGTAGTTTAATTACTTCGGCATCTTTCGAATTGTCTTTTTTGATTAGTTCTTTTTCTTCTACTAAAAAAGATTTTACTTTCGGTGCAATATCTTCTTTATTACGATAAAGTTCTAATCCTGCTCCTGTTTCTCCAGATGTTTTTATTGCTATTGACTGAACACAACCAGTAATAGTAAGACCAAAAACAAGTACATATAAACTTATTTTTAATCAATACCATACTTTTTTAAGTAGAGATTTTTTCTTTTCTACCGGGTCCTTGTCATTAGTGAAATAATCAAATTTATTTGATCTTTTTTGATTCATTTTTAAATTTCTCTAACATTTTTTGTATTGATTGTTTTTTGATTGCATATTCCGCTTTCAAAAAATCTTTTCTGATTATAAAAACAAAGTGGAACTTAAATTCATAAATGTTTAACTCATGAAGTATAGCTCTTAATTGTCTTTTATAATAATTTCGTCATACTGCATTAGCAAACTTTTTAGGAATGGTTATTCCAACTTTTAGCGATTCTGAACGTTCAAAATACGAAACTAAATAATTGTTTGAAAACTGCTTATTTTTTTGAATAAGATCGTTAAACTCTCAGTTTTTTTGTAGACGATATTGTTTTTTCATTATTTATCTGATACAGTTAATTGTTTTCTACCCTTAGCTCTTCTAGCAGCTAATACTTTTCTACCGTTTGCAGTAAGCATTCTTGCTCTGAAACCATGTACTTTAGCATGTTTACGCTTGTTAGGTTGGAATGTTCTTTTACTCATTTTTGCCTCCTTGAATTGAATAAGTGCTTTTTAATTATACAAAAAAAATAATTTTTGATTAATATTATTTTAATTATAAAAATACTTTATATTAAATATTTTAATGTATTATAATTTTAAGGAAAATTGGAGGAACAATGTTAAACATAAAATTTATATTAGAAAATGATAAATTAGTCAAAAAAGCAATGAAAAATAGATCGTTTGATTTAACCATTATTGATAGAGTTATCGAATTAGGAAAACAACGTGGTTCAGCAATGACTGCAGCACAACAAATGTCTGCACAATTAGGGATTTTATCAAAAGAATTTGGAATAAATAAAAATGATAAAACTGCTATAGACAAGCTTAAAAAAGAAATTAAGAAAGTAAAAGATGAGCAAGCAGTTTTACTAAAAAAAGCAGATGAAATTAATAATGAAATTAATAATTTATTAGCTTATATTCCTAATTTACCACTAGAAGATGTTCCAGTTGGTAAAGATGAAATTATGAACCAAGTAATTAGAAATCACGATAAGTTAGGTCGTGGTTTAATCACAGGAATTAAACCACACTATGAGGTAGGTAAAAACCTTGATCTTTTTGACTTGGAAAGAGCTGTTAAAATGTCTGGTTCTCGTTTTGTTTTATATAAAGATAAAGGGGCTAAACTAGTTAGAGCGCTTATGAATTTTATGCTTGATTTACATTCTTCTAAGGGGTATATTGAATGCTTACCACCTGTTATAGTTAAAGATAAAATGCTATATGGAACAGGACAATTGCCAAAATTTAAAGAAGATTTATTCACTCTTGAAGGTGGCGAAATGTATTTAATTCCAACTGCCGAAGTTCCGTTAACAAATATTTACAATGATGAAATCGTTGATTTAACTTCTCCGATTTTATTCACTGCATTTACAGAATGCTTCAGATCCGAAGCCGGAAGTTCAGGTAGAGACACACGTGGTATAATAAGAAATCACCAATTTAAAAAAGTTGAATTGGTAAAAATAACTAGTGAAAAAGACTCAATTAAAGAATTTGAAAAAATGTTAGAAGATGCTAAAGATGTACTCGTAAAACTTGAAATTCCATTTAGAGAAGTTCTTTTGTGTACTGGTGATTTAGGTTTTTCTTCAAGAAAAACAATTGACCTTGAATTATGATTACCAAGCGAAATGAAATTCAGAGAAGTTTCTAGTGTTAGCTACATGGGAGACTTCCAAGCAAGAAGAGGAATGATTAGATATAGAGATGAAAATAATCAAACTCAATATGCGCATACAATGAATGGATCGGGTTTAGCTATCGATAGAATTGTTGCAGCAATTTTAGAAAATTACCAAAATAAAGACGGAAGTATAGCAGTTCCAACAGTACTTGTTCCATATATGAATGGCTTGAAAGTAATTAATTAAATATGAATAATAATGAAAAGTTAGAACAACAAAAAAAACAATTTATCAATCCATTAAATCAAATTGATAACACCAAGAAAATAGGAAATCTTTTCTATAGTAAAGATAATTTTCTTAAAGTTTACAAAAACAAAATTTATATGGAAAAATCAGATGAAGCTTTCGGTTTAAAGCCCGAAACCATCCTTCTTTTTGCTAACTTTTTTTCATTAATGATAAAAGAAAATAAACAAAATTCAAGTGTGTTTATCAACTACGATGATAAAAAAAATTCGAACTTATATGCAAATATTTTTGCAAGAACTTTGTATAAAAACGGGATAAAAATTAACTCGTTTAAGGATTCATCATTAATTCCAAAACCGATAAAATTTATGTTTATCACCAAATCAAACAGTGATTACATTGTTGATTTTTCTTCATTTTTAGATGATGAAAAATCAACAACTATTAGTTTTTTTTATGGTAACGGAAATGTTTTTAGCGAAAAAATTGTTTCTAAAATGGTATATGAAACAATACAAAATTCACAAGATTTATCATTTCAAGTTCCTGTTGAAAAATATGAAGAAAACTTTTTTGACCATCATATTTATAACTATTTAAGTAAAAATAAAATAAACTTTGATGGGTCTAGTTATTTTACAATTACTGATAAAACTAACGAGTTTTTTTATAAAAATTTTCTTAAATCAAAAACGGTTTCTATATCAAAATCATTAATAAACATAAGTTGTAACTCCACATTAAGACCCTTGCAATTAGCAACTCTTAAAGGAAAATTAAAGTCAAAATATATATCTTTTTTGATATCTAATGAAGGCTATTCACTAAGGGTTGCAATAAGCAAAAAAAGAACAAAAATTAAGTATTTAACCGCTGATGAAATTGCAGTACTTTATCTTGATAATATAATCAAAAATATTGATAAAAACGAACTAAAAAACAAATATATTGTTAAAACTATCGCTACCACAAGTTTCATTAATGAGTGAGCAAAAGTTCGTGAAATAAAAATTAAAGAAGTTGATGAATATAACTATGAGCAAGTTATATCTGATAAAAATGCATTATTGTATTTTAACGAAGATTATGTATTTCTAAGTTATGATGACGAGACACAAACAAATAACTCATACAAATTTTTGGAAGAGCTATCTAATATTCTAAATAGATACAAAAAAATAGATGAAATTGTTGATTACATAGATTTTTTAACAGCACCATATAATCATTATTATAATGAAATCATGTCTTTTAATTCAACATATACTGATGCATCGAAATTCTTATCTAGAATTAAGTTGTTAGACAAAATTGAAAACGAAACAATTATAAGAAAAGATATCATAGAAAGTGGTTTTGATAAACCTTTTTGAATAGTTAAAATTTACTTAAGTAATGGAACAAGTATAATACTAAAATATTCAATGGTTTATTCTAAAATAACTTACTATGTTCAAAACAAATGAAAAACAAATGAGTCGAAAATATTAGCAATTACAAATGAGAAAACTGCATTAAGAGCAATTGAAGATATTAAAAATGATACAGTAAAAATAAAGCGAAAATATTTATCTGTTATAAAGTATTTGGTTTTTGTTTTAATTACAATTCTTATCTTTGTTTTTCTATTTACTAGTGTATATCAATTAGAAAAAAAACAACCCGGTGTTGATACAACCAAGGTTTTTTGAAAATTATTTAGTTCTGCTTTTTATGGAAATTATAAAATTAAAATAGGGGTTGTTTCAATATTTTCAATGGTTGTGGTAGACCTTTTTATAACATCGTTATATTGAAAAAGGTCACTTACATTCCAACATCAAAAAGTAACGTGACGTGATGTAATTACAATTTCCTTTATAGGTAAAATTCTCCAAAAAATTACTCCAAAAAGTTTAGGTGCTGACGTTGGAAATTTCTGATATTTGCGAAAAAAAGGTGTTCCGGGAAATGTAATTGTTTCAGTAACTATATCATCGACAATAATTTATCAAATAAAAAGTGTCGTTCAGGGTTTTATAATAATACCGCTTGGTTTATATTTATTTTCAGACATTTTTTATGACTTGCAAGATAAGAATACACAAATATTTATTGCCTTTCTTGTTCTTGGCATTTTTGTTGATACAATGATCGGACTTGTTGTTGTACTCGCAACCCTCGTTAAAAAAGTTCAAAACTTTTTGTTAAAATTAATTATTTTTATAGGTACAAAAATTGTGTTTCTTCCTGTGTTGGATTGAGATAAAAAAAGAGCTAATTATGAAGAAATTCTTTCTATTAATAGAAAAACTCTAAAGATGCTACTTACAAATTGAAAAATATTTTTAGAATTATTTTTCTATAAGTTTATTCAAATTTTTACTAACGGGCTAGGAATATACGGAATTTTGTCTGGTGCTTTCAAAACCAATTTAGCAGGCGGAACATACTTTAATGCTGTTTTTGGATACACATTGGCCGATACTGCAAATGCAATAAGCATCACTCCAGGTGGTTCAGGAACGGCAGAGTATTTCATAAAACAAATTTTCTCTCAAATTACTCAATCAACAACAATTAATATTGATAAGCACGGTAAATTTGAAAGTGTCTACATTTCAACAAAAGACGTTTCAACAATAGTAACTGCAGTAAATTCTGTAGCATCTGTAATCATACCTTCTTTGTTATCAGCATTGTTCTTGTTAACGGTATATATAGGTGAAACCAGAAAAAATAAATACGCTCGAAAAAGACGAAATCTTTGCATTATGGAAAACAACGACATAAAAAATGTTAAATTAAAAACTACATTTTATGTTGCTGCAACAATTGTTTGAGTTGTAGGGATTGCAGTTGTTTCTGGACTTTATATGTGAATATAATTTAAAATAAAATTTAAAATGTTGGGGGCAATCCAACATTTTAAATTTTGCTACTTAACATGGTAAAAGCCATAATGTTTAACGTTGGTTAATCATTTTTTTGGAGTCATATATTTTTGTCCATATCAATTTAACAATAAAGTATTTCTTTCTTTAGAACATTTAAAACTTGTATCTTGAAACTTGACTAACTCAACATTAAACGGATCAACAGGTAAAACATGTTTTTTAAAATATGTTTTTTTAAAGGGTGGTGAAATAATATAATAAACATGTGGTTCATTATTATCTATTTTTAATTGTCTTAAATATGTTTTATATGAAAGTTTTTTGATAAAAAAAATAAATGGGAAGAAAAAGATCTTTATAATAATTAAATAGTATAAACGTTTGGGTATTTGCGTCTTAAAAAAACCACTTATAAATTTACATTTATTTTTTAATGAAAAAGTTTTGTTTACATTTCTAATGTTTGTTTTAATGACTGGAAACAAATCTATAACAACAGGGTCATCATCATTTTCTTTATCATTAGATCACTTGGATCATGGTAAAAAGTTTTTTGAATTATCTGTTCAAAAAACTTTGTCTGGATATTTTTTGAACAAAATTTCAAGACCTTCATGGTCAATTAATACATCTACATCATCATCTCACGGAATAAAACCACCGTGTCTAACAGTTCCTAAAAGCGAACCAAAACCTAAGGAATATTTTATATTTTCTTTGTCTAAAATTGTTGTTAATTCATTTAAAAGTTTCATTAATCTTTTTTGCTTATCATTCATATATTGAATATTATTACACATTTTATAAAAATATTCTTTTTAAAACATTATAATTTAAATCACTATGAACACAGAACTACAAACAAAAAAATCTAAAGAGTTAAATTTATCATTTAGCTTTGCAATATTAGATTATCACAATAGACACTTTACTATTGAATTAGGAACAATGTTAAGAGATATAAACTATTCAGAAAAATACTGTGAATGATTTATGGAAGACTTACTATTTTTCTTAGAAATGAACGGATACCAATTGAGATTTGACGTTTCTAGAATTAAATTTACAGGTATTGAAAACTTAAGATTATCTGCTGAAGACAAACTTGAGTTCGTAGACTTCTTAACAAATAAAGTTACCAACTTCAAAATTACAGTGTAAACTAAAAAACGACAACTTAGTCGTTTTTTGTTTTTGTTTTCTTTGTAATTTTTATTTTATAAATGAACTTTATTAAATATGCAAGTCCAGGCGATAAAAACACACCTAATAAAACCATTGTGAAATTTAAAGTTAATACAACAAATATGTTTGTTCCATTGTAGAAGAAAGGTTGAACAGGATTAAGGAAATTATAAACTGTCATATCGGCAGCTTTATATGGATTTACCTTTGTGGTAGATATATTTGAAAAATTATATGTAACTAAAAATATGATTAACGCAAGCGCAAAATAACTTAAAATAAATAAATTATTTAGTCAAATTGTTTTACGAGATATTTCAAAATCCTTTCGAACTATTCAAAACATTATATATCCTGCCAACGGGTTTGTTACATGAACAATTAAACTTTTTATTGCAGTAAGTGGATTTTTTCAATCAACTCCATTTCAAGAAATTAGTGTTCAATACACTAAAAAAGTTATTGAAATTCAAACAATAGAAGAAAAAACAAATGCTTGAGTCTTTTTATTTTTTCAATAAAAGGGATAAACAATAAACATTATCGCTAATATATAGTTACTTATATTTGTAAAAGTCATTGTTGTTTTTCAAGTTGTTGCTAACGCAGAAGGAATTAGGTTATTTTCACTTAAGAATTCTTTTATTTCTTGAGAATTAATCTTTTCTAACACAATGGTTGCTGAACTATAAAAATTAAGAATCGAAACAATAATATTAATAAACAATAATGATATTCCTACTATTAAAAACATCTTCCTTTTTAATGTTCAATCAACAAAGTAATTTTGTATTGGTTTTATAATTTTATTTTTCATGAGACTATTATAGATTAAACAAATATGCATTATAAAAAAATCAACTTTAAAAATTTGTTGTTTTTTTTATTCATATTTTTAAAATAGCCTTAATAAAAAAATATTTTGATAGAATAAAACTATGAAAATATTTGTATCAGAAAACCTTTCTCCTTATGTAAATTTAAGTATAGAGGAGTTATTAATTAAAAATGATAATGAAAAAKATGACTTGGTTTATATTTACCAACACGAAAATGCAGTTATAATCGGAAGAAATCAAAATGCTCATGAAGAAATAAACAAAAATTTTGTTAAGGAAAATAATATTCAGGTTGCTAGAAGATTGAGTGGTGGAGGAGCTGTATATCACGATTTAGGAAATGTTAATTTTTCGTTTATTTACACAAATAAATCGGATGGTGGATATGAGACTTTTTTAAAACCTATAATTGATTTTTTAAATTCTCTTGGTTTAAACGCCGAATTTCACGGTAGAAACGATTTATTGTGTAACGGTGCAAAAATAAGCGGAAATGCTCAATATATATATAAAGATAGAATAGTCTCTCATGGTACCCTTCTTTTTGACGTAGATTTAACAAAATTATCTAAAGCTTTAAATCCTTCAAAGCTTAAAATAGAATCAAAAGGAATTCAATCAATTAGAGCAAGAGTAACAAATATAGCTAAGGAATTAGATTATAAAATAGATGTAAAGGAATTCATAAATAAACTTGTTAGTTTTTTTGTAAACAACTATGGCGCAGTTAGAAAAGAAATACCAGCAGGAATAATTTCTAATGATTTAAACAAACTTATTGATGAAAGAAAAAGCGAAAAATGAGTATATGACAAAGTAGCTGTTTTTGATGCTGAAAATATCGCAAAATTTCCTGGTGGTATTTTAAAAGTAAAGTACAACGTGGCTAGAGGAAAAATAACAAACATAAAATTTGAAGGTGATTTTTTAAGCAAAAGTGATGTATCAGATGTTGAAAAATCATTAATGAATGTTCGATATAAGGACACCGAAATTAAGAAAGTTTTAGAAAAAATAGACTTAAATAATTATTTTGGATCTATAACAATTGATGAAGTACTTGAGTTAATGTTTGGTAAAAATGAATAAAATAGAATTAGAAAATTTTGAAATTGATTTCAAAATACATATAGCAAATAAAAACAGTAAAGATATTTTTCTTTTCCTTCACGGCTTTGCTGATACATATAAAACATTTAAGCCTTTATTTAAATTATTAGAAATCAACTACAATTGAGCAGCTTTTGATTTTCCTGGATGTGGAAATTCGGGTTCAAAAGACAGCATAGACCTTGAGCTTTATCCAATAATAACCAAAAAGTTTATAGAGCAAAAATTAGGTGGTTTCGATATAACAGTTATTTCTCACTCGTTAGGATCATATAGTGCCTTATATAATAATAAAATTGTTAAAAAGACATTTTTACTTTCACCTTTTAACTACAATTTATTTCTTTCGGAAAAAGAAAAAAATGACTTAAGAAATAGACTTTTACCACAAAACATTATTGATGCTAAAAGATCGTATTTAACTTTGTTTTATAATCCTAGCGACATATTACAAAGAAGTGCATCAATAATTTCCGAAAAAAATATGCTTAAGTCTAAAATTCAATTATTAAAATTTGGTTCAATGGTTTCAAATCAAATTTTAAACATCGATTGATTAGATAAGAATTTAAAGCCTCTATTTCTCGATTGTTTAAACACGACAATAGTTACAGGTGATAACGACTTATATACTCCTTCCGAAGGTCTTAAAAAAGTAAGCGAAGAATCTAAAATCAATATAACTTTTTTACCGCAAACAGGACATGCAATTATCTACGAAAGAAGTAAAGAGTTATTTGAATTAATTACAAAAAAATAAGAACCAAAGGTTCTTTTTTTTAAAAGTTTTCAATTATTTCGTCATGAAGTTTTTTGTTATTTAATTTTAGATAATGGAGAGCAACTTTAATATCGATTAAAGCGCTTAATGCAATTTCATTTAAATTTATTTCTGTGTTAAGCATTGGATTGTGTTTTAAAAATTTTATTTCTTCTTCAAGTTCTTTGTTGGTTATAGTATCAACAAATTTATTATAAAAATATTTTTCAAGAAGCCCTTCAGATATATCAACAGAAACTAGCATATCAATTTCTTTTTGCTTTTCTTCGTCTGTAAGAGATATTTTTTTATCTTTTATAGCTTTTTCAACCATTTCTGTTTTTTCTGTTTTTAAAGCATTAATAAGATGATCGCTTATTAATAATTCTGAACTTAAAATTAATTTTGAAAAATGAAATGATATATCTCTTTTGTAATTAAGTAATTCTAATCTAACAAATTGAGAATTAGCAATTTTAGCAACAAATCTTTTTGCATCATCTAATGTTTTAATTTCTGGAACATTTAAATTAGCAACATTATCTTTGGTGATTGGTTCTATTGATTTAGTAAAAATTTTATTAATTTTAACTTTAGACTTTTTGTCCATTATTAAAATATCACCTTTTTTGATATCACTTTTTTTCGCATAAATTGTTTTGTAAAGCGGATTGTTAGATAATAATTTTGAACCAGAAGAAATTAACTTATCATTTTCATCTAATAAGTCCATTTGAATTGCACTTGTTTTTTCATCAATTTTATCTTGCTCTTTTTCAAAAGAATAATTGAGCATGTACATTTTGGTAAAGTTTTCTATCATTTCTTTGTTATCTTTTTGAAGAAAAGGTATTTTTGTTTCCCTTTCAAAAATTGTAAAATCAACATCATCATAATAGAATATTAATAATTGTGCTTCCAAAGATTCTGCAGTTACTTTTTTATCAATTAACATCGGATCTCTATAAAATTTATTTTCCTTTTTTGCCTTATTTGCAATGAATTCTGTTAATTTATCATTTAAAAACTTGTTGGTAGCAAACTCCAAAATATCTTCTTGAACTATCTTTTCTTTTCTTAATGTTTCCAAATAATCAAGCGCTTTCTTTTGTGTCAAAATTCATTCATCACCCTGAGTTTTAAACTCAATTTTTTCTTGTGTTATTTTCATTTCTCTCCTTAATTCTAATTATTTTACAATAAAAATATAATTTAATTTATAAATAAAATAATCCTAACCAATAATGATTAAGATTACATATTATTATATTTTTGATTTATAAGCAGTTTATCAACTGATCAAAATATTATCATCTTTAACTTATATTGGATTCCGGAACCATAAACCCAACAATTTTCTTTGTTATATTTACTTCATGTTTTTCATTAGGATCTTTAAATTTTAGTTTTGCACTAAATTCAATTTCTCTATCAGAAATTAATTTAATAGATTTATTGGTAATTTCATAATTAGCAATATTGTAGTTACTTAATTTAACATCATTCACTTGTATTGTTTTAGCTTCTTTATTATGTTTAGATTCAACATCAGCAATGATATTTTCAGAAACCGAATTCAATTCAGCAAGTTTTTGAGCGTCTGTTTTATCTTCCTTAAATCCCGAAATAACTACCTTAACTGTTTCTTCAAAATCTCATTTTGTATCTATAAATTTTAGTTTTGCAGAAAACTCTATTTGGCTTGGTGATAGGGTTTTAATGTTTTTTTCATATAAGTTAAATTTAGTGTTATCAAAGTTTATAATCTTTAAATCACGTTCTCTTACATCATTAGATTTTAAACTTGCTTTTGAAGGAACACTAACAATAATTGTTTGTGCAGCAACTTTTAATTCATTACGTTTTATAGCCTCAATATTATCACTGTTCGGAATTTTAAAACCTTTTATTTCTTTTGTAAAATTAAACTTAATATTTGGATTTTCTTTATAAGAAATAAATGCCGAATAATTAAGAGTTATAGGGTTAATTATTGTTATTTTTGCATCATCAATAGAATAGGAAGATTTGTCAATTTGCAACAAAATATCATCAATCTTAACCTTTGTTATTTCAATACTCTCTTTGTTTTGTACATCTGCATTGACTACATTAATATATTCATTTAAAGTTTGTTTAATTAATTTAACAATTTCAGTAATTTCTTTTGAGGTAGTAAAGTTTTTTTCAGGATTAGAAATAATGAAAACAGAAAAATTAATAGTTAAACTATCATCTTTTAAATTAGTTATTGAAAAATCTTTAATCCCAAAAATTGTTTTATCTATTTTAAAATCAAAATCTTTTTCTTTAATTTCACTTGATTTTGTGAACAACGTGTTATTTAAAATTGGTGAAATTGTTGATTGTAATTTTTCTAATTGATCTAATTTTTCTTTTAGAGTATCATTGTTATTTTTTCCACATGAAACTACAATGGTTGTCATAGAAGCAAGACCTAAAACTGAGCCCACTAATAATAATTTATTTTTTTTGTTTTTCATAATACCTCAAATCTTTTTTATTTATGTTTATAAAATCTTATTTTAATGATAACAAATTATTTAAAAATAAGAAAACAAGGTAATAAAACCTTGTTTAAATTTGTTAAGCTAATGTAACAAATCTTGCTAAAAGTCCTAAAACTGCTCCTGCTAATATTGGTGATACAACTGGTATTCATCCATATGCTCAGTTAGCACTTGTTTTGTTTGAACCTTTTAATGGCAACATTTGCATCAACATAAATACCAATCTTGGTCCAGCATCTCTAGCTGGGTTAATTGCATAACCTGTTGTTGAACCTAATGAAAAACCGATTGACATAACAATGATCATTACAATTAAAGGTCCAAAGGTTGTAGTCATATTATTTGCACCAAGTCCTAAACACATAATTGTACCAATTAGAATTACCGTTCCTAAGAATTCCATTCCTAAATTTTGTACTATTGCATTTGGATATGCAGGTCCTGTTGCGTGACATCCTCTAACAACAAGTTGATCTGTTTCTTGAATGTGTTTGTATGTTACTAAGTTTAAAATAACTTGTCCAAACATTGCTCCAGCAAATTGAGCTACTATATAAATAGGCATTGCTTTAATAGCTGTTGCACCACTAATTGTAAAAGCAACTGTTACAGCTGGGTTTAAATGTCCTCCTGTACCAAAAGCATTAGCAACCAATACTCCTAGTAGAACTGCCATACCTCAACCTAGAGCGATCGGAACCCAATTCCCTCCTTTTGAAGCGGCAAACATATTCTTATATGACATCGCAGCACAAACACCATTTCCTAAAATAATTAGAAGTGCTGTACCAAAAAATTCACCTAAGAAGAATTTTAATAATTCAGGCATCTTTATTCTCCTTTGTTTTATATAAAGATTTGAAACTCTCTGAAAAGTTCCATAATAATTTTATAAGATTTAAAAACTTTTTTATATGTTTCCACATTTCATAATAAAAAATGGAGATGTTTCCACATTTTGCACATTTCACCTTTTAATTTAATTTACTTATAAGTATATTTTTTTAACTTTTTAATTAAACTTTTTTATTTAAAAAAACAAAAAGTTATTTTTTTGTTGTTTTTTAGATAAGTTAATAGTTTTAATTTTTTTTATCAAAAAGTGGAAACTACCACATTTTAGGAAAAAATGACTAAATACTTAGTTATTTGATAATCGAAAATATAATTATTATGTACAAACTAATGAAAGGAGTATTTATGAAAAAATACGATGTTGCAATAATTGGTGGTGGAATTATTGGTGCAAGTGTAGCTTATGAATTAAGTAAATATGATGTAAAAACTGTAATTTTAGAAAAAAATCCAGTACTTGGTTCAGAAACTTCTCTTGCTAATACAGGACTTATTCACGGTGGTTTTGATCCAGAACCGCACAAAATCGAGGCTTGAATGAATGTTAAGGGTAATAGGAAATGGGTTAACACATGATTTAAACACTTAACATTTCCAAGAGTAAAGGTTGATTCTTTAATTTGTGCTTTCAATGAAGAAGAAATGAAGCACATACATATGTTATATGATAGAGGTTTAATAAATAAAGTTAAAGCGGAGGACATGCAAATTCTTAACTCTCAAGAAATTCAAAAAAGAGAACCAAATTTATCTAAAGAAATTATTGGTGGGTTGCTTTGTACTTCATCATGGGCTATTGCTCCTGTTGAAGCTACAAAAGCACTTGTTGGTGCTTCACTTAAAAACAATTTAACTTTAATGAAAAATTCTACAGTTACTAAAATAGAAAAAAATAGAGAAGGGTTCTTTGAAATATCAATAGAAGGGCAAGAAAAAATTCTTGCAAGAAAAGTTGTCGATGCAGCAGGACACTATGCTGATGTTATCGCAAATGAAAATAATTTTGACGATTTCAAACAAACAACTAAACGGGGTGAATATAGAGTTTTAACTAAATATATAAATAATTTAGTTAATTCTGTTGTTTTTATGGTTCCTACTATTCATGGTAAGGGTGTAGTTGTAGCCCCAACATTAGATGGTCATTATATTGTTGGTCCTACCGCTGAAGACGGAGTACCTAAAGAAGAAACCAGACTTGTTACTAGAGAAAAATATGATTACATTGGAAAAATAGGTAAAAAGTTAATTCCTAATTTAGATGTTGATAAAACTATGATGACTTTGGCCGGTTCAAGACCTATTGATGTTGAAACTAATGACTTTGTTATTAGAAAAAGTAAGAATGATAAAGATTTTATTCTTGCAGCAGGTATGCAATCACCAGCTCTTTCTTCAGCGCCAATTATTGCTGAAGAAGTTGTGAAATTGCTTGAAATGAACTTAAAGAAAAACGAAAATTGGGATCCAAAATTCGAAGTTATTAGTTAGGAGAAAAATGAAAGATAAAAAATATATTATTACACTTGATTCAGGTACTACTTCTTGTAGAAGTATAGTTTTTGATGATAAAGCAAACATGCTTAGTGTTTCACAAAATGAATTTACTCAATACTACCCAAAAAGTGGTTGAGTAGAACACGATGCATTAGAAATTTGGAATACACAACTATCAACAATGCAATCTGCAAAAAACAAAGCAGAAATTAAATCTAATAACGTTATGGCTCTTGGAATTACAAACCAAAGAGAAACTGTTGTTTTATGAAACAAAGAAACAGGACTTCCTGTTTATAATGCAATAGTTTGACAAGATAGAAGAACAAGCGATTATTGTGAAGAATTAGAAAAAAACAAAGACTTAGTTAATACAATTCGTGAAAAAACCGGTTTAATTATTAACCCATATTTCTCAGGGACTAAAATTAGATGAATATTAAAAAACGTTCCTCTTGCTAAGAAAACTTATGATGAAGGTAACTTACTAGCAGGTACTATTGACACATGATTAATATGAAAATTAACCGGCGGAAAAGTTCACGCAACTGATGTTTCAAATGCATCAAGAACATTGCTATTTAACATTAATACTATGGACTGAGATGATGAACTACTTAAAACTTTTGAAGTTCCTAGAGATATACTTCCTGAAGTAAAATCGTCATCGGATGATTATGGTATTGTTGTTCCTACTTTATGATCAAATAGAGCAACAGGGCAAGTACCAATTACAGGAGTTGCCGGAGACCAACAATCAGCACTTTTTGGACAATTGTGTTTTGAACGGGGAATGGTCAAAAACACCTATGGTACAGGTTGTTTCACACTTATGAATATTGGAACAAAACCGATTTTATCAAAAAATAATTTACTCACAACTGTGGCATGAAGAATAGGAAAAGAAAAACCTGTTTATGCTTTAGAAGGTTCTGTATTTATTGCAGGGGCATCTATTAAATGATTAAGAGATTCGTTAAGAATAGTTTACGATTCAGCAGAATGTGATTTTTATGCAAATCTTGCAGCAAAAGATGAAACACATAATGTTATTGTTGTTCCGTCATTTACGGGATTAGGAGCACCTTATTGAGATTCTTATTCTCGTGGTGCAATATTTGGACTTGAAAGAGGAACAAGAAGAGAACACATTATTAAAGCTACTTTAGAATCAATTGCTTTCCAAAGTAATGATTTGATTGAAGCTATGTCAAAAGATATTAATGCTAAAATACCAGTTCTTAAAGTTGATGGCGGGGCTTCTAATTCAAGTTATTTAATGCAATTCCAGTCGTCGATTTCAGATGTAACGGTTCAACGTCCTAAGAATGTAGAAACTACAGCAATGGGGGCCGCATTCTTAGCGGGGCTACATGTAGGATATTGAAAGAACACAGAAGAACTTGAAAACAAAATTAAAGTTGGTGCTGAGTGATCACCAAAAATGGACAAAGAAAAAATTAAAAAACTTCTTAAAGCTTGAAAAGTTGGTGTTACAAGAACACTTAATTGATTAAAAGATATAGAATAATTTAAAAAACAAATAAGATATTTATACAAAAAAGTTGGATCGAATCCAACTTTTTAAATATTGTTTTAGATGAATCTTTCAATTGTTTCACCAATTGTACCTGTGTTATGATCTCCGATAACTTCGTCTGCAACTTGTTTTGCGTCTTCTGTTGCATTTCCCATTGCAAAACCTTTTTTAGAATGTTGAAGCATTTCGATGTCATTACCGCTATCTCCAAACGCTATTAAATCACCTTTAAAACTGATATTTTGAATTAATTGTTCAAGTGCGTTATATTTTGAAACTCCAAAAGGGCAAACGTCTGTGTAAATGGCATTCGTCAAGAAAACCGCATGCTTATTCCCAAGTTCATCAAGTGCTTGTTTAGTAACTTCTTTTGCAATTTCAATTGGACTTCTTAAAGCTATTTGAAAGATAACCGCATCTTTTTCATTAGCTTTAATTCTTAGTTCTTCTAGAGAACATCTGTTTAAAATGTTCATATCCATTATTAATGTTTCATTCATTCAATCAGGAAAGTCTTTAGTGTCTGTTTTCGGAATTCAAGTTCCGTTGAATTTATCAGTATCAAGAGTAATTATTAAGTTTCTTTCTCTAGCAAGTTTTTCTAAAAAGTCAAAAGATGAAGGCTCAACCTTGCCAAGTGAAATATTGTGTTTGTTTTTCACATCGTATATAAAAGCACCGTTTGAACATATTAGATAATCAAATCCTTCTAGTGTTTTATCGACGATAAGAGGCATAACTTTTTTGATTCCTCTACCTGTTGCTACAACATTGGTGTGTCCTAATTTATTAGCTTTTATAATGATTTTTTTGGTGTGTGGATGTAATTTGTTTTCTTTATTTAATAAAGTTCCGTCTAAGTCAAAAGCAAAAATTTTTTTCATTAATTATTTCTTTTTCTTTTTAATGTTGGGAATAAAAGCACATCTCTTATTGATTCTTTTTCACTAAAAAGCATAACCAATCTATCAATTCCTATTCCACAACCACCAGCGGGTGGCATACCATATTCAAGTGCATCAACAAAATCATAATCTATATCAGTTGCCTCATCATTACCAGCATTTTTTTCTGAAATTTGAGCTTCAAATCTTTCTAGTTGATCAATAGGATCTGATAATTCAGTGTACATGTTTGAGTATTCTTTTGTATTAATAAAAAGTTCGGCTCTTTCTGTAAATCTTGGATCGTCCATCTTTGCTGAAAGTGGAGAAATTTCAATTGGGTGTCCAGTTACGAATGTTGGTTCTATTAATTTGTGTTCGATTAATTCTTCAAATAAATTACTAATAATATGACCTATTTTATGGAATTTTTCAACTTTAATTTTGTTCTTTTTAGCTATATCACAGGCTTTTTCGAAAGAAATTTTTCTAAAATCTTCACCAGTTGCTTCACTTACTGCATCTACCATATCAAGTCTTTTAAAAGGTTTACTCAAATCTATTTCAACACCATTATTAATGTATTTGTATTTACCTAATCTTTTAGCAATTCTTTTAAAAACTTCTTCAGTTCTCTTCATCATACCTTCAAGATTAGAGTAAGCTTCATAAAACTCAATAGTTGTAAATTCAGGATTATGAGTTGTATCGATTCCTTCATTTCTAAAAATTCTTCCCATTTCATAAACTCTGTCAACTCCACCAACCAATAATTTTTTAAGAGGAATCTCTGTTGCTATTCTAAGTACAAATTCTTGATCTAAGGCATTGTGATGAGTTTTAAAAGGTCTTGCAGCAGCTCCTGAAATATAGTCATGTAAAAATGGAGTTTCAACTTCCATGTATTCTAATTCATCAAAGTATTTTCTTATTTCACTAACTACTTTTGTTCTTGTTCAAAAAACTTTTTTACTATCTTCATTAACAATTAAATCAACATATCTTCTACGATATTTTTCTTCAATATCTGTTAAACCATGATATTTATCAGGTAATGGTTTTAGTGATTTTGTTAACAATTCAATTTTTTGAGAACGTATAGCTATCTCGTTTGTATGTGTTTTCATCACTATTCCAGAAACTGAAATAATGTCTCCTAAGTCAAACGAATCAACGAGTTTAGCTAATTTTTCATCTTCCTTTTTATTGAAGTAAACCTGTATTTTTCCATGATAATCTTTTATTAAAATGAATGGACCTCTCATAGAAATTATTCTTCCCGAAATTGAAACTACTGCTTTTTTTTCTTCTAATTCTTCTCTTGTTAAACCAGAAAATTTATTTTGGATTTCATCACTATAATCAAATTTTACAAGTTTTTTCATAAGTTTAAAAGGAGTTATATTTTGTTCTTTATAGAAGTTTAATTTATTTCTCCTGATTGTTTCTTGTTCTGTATATTTAATATTGCTCATTTTTGTCCTTATTAGTTATTTTTAATATATTTATTAATTATAAGATATTGCATAAAAAAAGCAAACATTTTGCTTGCTTTGTTTAGATAACTGAATTTTCTTTAATTTCAATTTTCGAAGGGTGAACTGGGCTTTTGTTTATCTTGACTGCACTAATTTTACCGTTATTAATTCTAATGACTCTTGAAGCCATTTTTTCAATGTCTGGGTTATGAGTAACAATAATAATTGTTGTTCCATATTTTTGGTTCATTTCATAAAGGGTTGTAAGAACTATTTCGGTTGTTTTGTTATCAAGAGCACCAGTAGGTTCATCGGCGAAAACTATATCCGCGTTTTTTGCTAATGCCCGTAAAACAGAAATGCGTTGTTGTTGCCCACCAGACATTTGTGAAGGATATTTATCAATAACATCCATTAGTTCAAATTGCGTAAAAAGTTCATTAATATCAAACTTTTTATCCTTGTCTTTTTGTAAATAAGCTCCTGTTTCAACATTATCATAACCTGATAAGTTTTGTAGTAAGTTATAGTTTTGGAAAATGAATGAAACATTTTTTCTTCTAAATAGAGTTAATTGCGAATCATTTAAGTATGGAAGATTTACATTATTAACTATAACATTACCTTTACTTGGTCTATCTAATCCACTTATTAAGTTTAATAATGTACTTTTTCCACCACCAGATTTACCAACTATAACAACTATTTCTCCCTTTGTTATAGTCAAATTGATATTTTTTAATACACGAGTAACAACATCACCTGATAAGTAATATTTACTTACATTTTGAACTTCTATAATAGCATTGTTGTTGTTTTTCAGTCCTTTAAACTCATCCCTTTTACGTTTGATATTTGATGCCCGTTTAAGAACTTTGGCCATTTTACGAGCAACTTTTGCTTGTTTAACTCCGCCTTCTTGGTCAAGAATTTCAAAAATATTGTGTCTAGTTATTTTTTGATCAGTCATGCTTTTTAAGTCAATAATTTGTGTTACATCAACATCATTTTCTTTATTAGTTTTGGCCATTATTTTCCTTTCAATAAATCGATTGCCTTTATTTTATTAATTCTTCTTCAAGAAAGAATTGAGGTAAGTGAAAAGATTCCTATTATTACTATAAATGTAATTATTATATTTACTATTGATAATGTTATTGGAATTGACACTGAAGCAGAAACAATTAAGAACGATGCAAATATTTTTATGAGAAGTAGTGCAAGTGGAATTGCAACAATAAGCGCAACAACAATAAAAGGTATAAATATTCCAAAGAACATTTTTAATTTTTCTTTTTGTGAATAACCTAATATAGTTCAAATTGCTATGTTTTTTTCGTTCTCAGAAACTAATATACTTGATACAAGTATTAGAATTATTGAAGAAACAATAAAACTTAAAATTATAACGGCAGTCACAATAATTTGAACAGTTTGTGCAATAGTTTTAGTGAACCCTATTTCAATATCACTTGCGATTAGAGAATATGCTGTTGGAACATATAAAGATTTATCAAATATTTCTGAGTATTTATTTATGTATTCATCAGGGTTTGCTTTACCTATTTTAAGTGCTTCATTATAATCGTCGCTATCTTGTCCTAAAATGAATTTTGCTATATCTTGATTTGTATATCCGTTTTTAAGAAGTATTCCTTCTTTTCCAAATATGTTTTCAAATATCTCTACTTTATCATCTTGTTCCATTGTGTTTAAATCAAACGACGAGAAAGCAGGTCAATAACCACTCATTGAATAAAGTGCAGCAGACCCTATTAATTGTTCTGGTTTTACTGATTTAGATAAGATTCCATTAAATCGTTCGCCACCATTAAAGTCTAATTTATCAAGTCCAGTGATTTTATCTGCTCATGTTTTTGGAATTATAAATTCATAATTTATATATGTAGAATTAATTCCTATTACTTTAAAGTTGTAAGTTTGATTTTTTTCAACCGGTTGTTTAATTGCATCTTTAAACTTATTTGTATATCTATTGGTTTTATTAAAGACTTCACTTGTAAATTCACTACCTATTCCAAGTCCGAATTTTTTTGAAACAACTTCATTAATTACTAAAGGAATGTATGGAGTTGTTTCATATTTAGAATTATTCAATTCGTCAGTTAAATCGTTTCCTGATGAATCAACAAGTTTTATTTGTTGTGAATTTTTTTGATATCCATACATACTTACCTTGTTGCCGTTAAATTCTGTTAAAACATGTGTGTATTTTTCATCATTTTTAGGGTCAAAATAAATTCCACCAAAAGCAATAAAGAAATCATTATCCGGTTTTTTATTTGTATAAACATCTTTGTAAGCTTTAACTAAAAATTCTCTATATTCATCTCTATATGCACGAGTAGTTATGGTTTTGACATCATAAGAAGATTTATCTGAGTTTCACTCCATATAAACAAATTTTGAATCAAGAGGTACGACATTATTTGCTAAATATCTAAAGAATCCTTTTCCAACTCTTGTTTTATTGATGTCTAAATTACCTTGAGAGTTATAAATTAATCCTTCTTGAGTTTTTTCGAGTTCTATTCCCATCTTATTTCTAAGTTGAGTTATTCTAGATTTTTGAGTATCAGGCATTGAATTATAAGCGATTGATCAAGGATCAACAGCAACTCCTGAATCAACTTTTAGGTTGATTGAAAATTGTGTAATTATATGTGGACTATATTTATTTGTTATACCATTTGGATGTTTATTTAAAACGCCATTTGTTGTATTTTCAGCATTTAATATACTTGAATATCCTGGTTTAAAATAATCGAAATTATTTCTTTTAAGTTCAGGGCTTATTCCCTGTGTTACATACAGTGATTTTTCTAAATCATCTGGACTATAGGGATTTAAGGCTCCACCCTCAATGGTTGGAGTTTGTAAATCATACTTATATTTATATGCTCTATTTTCATATGTTTTTGAAATACTTTTATCAAAAACACCTAATGTTGAAATACCAAAAATTGTTGTAATAGCTGTTAAAATAACACTTAATGCAAATGAACATAATTTTCAAAAACTATTGAAAATTAATGAAGCGCCAAACTTTGTTGTGATCTTTTTGTTTCTAAACTTAGAGTGATATTTTCTATATATTTCACCAGTTTGAACTTCTGTGATACCTGACATAAGATCTATTGATTTATATCTTAACGATCATAATGAAGTAACAACAATTAATAATGACATTCCAATAAAAGGAAGAACTAAGGTGAAGAATAAGGTGAATCATGAAAAGTTCGTTGTTACAATAGGAAGAGTTCAATAATTATCTAATATCCGTATTGTTGGACTTTGAAGTAAAAAACCAAGTATGTATCCAAATGTTCCACCAATAAGTGCGGTCACAAGAGAAAAGACAGTAAATGAACTTGAAATTTGAACAGGTGAATAACCTTGTGCAAGTAAAATTCCGATAACTTTATTTTTATTATTAATATATCTTTTAATAATAAAAATAATTGAGATAGCAACTAGCGTAATTAAAATTGAAAGAAGTATAGTTGAAACACTATTTACACTTTTTATAATTCCATCAATAACAGTTACTCGAATTGTTCTTTCCGGATTAAGCGGATCAAGTTTTGAAACACTATATACTCTTTGTAATTTGGCAGAATCGTCAATATTATTTTTAACAAATGTTTCAAGTCTGTTTTCAAGATCAACTTTATCTTGTCCTGGATTTGTTTTTATTAATAAATATTCTTTAACAGTATTACCTTGATAAGCGTATCTTGTTCTATCAAATCCGTTTTGATTTACATATACTAATGCTTGTGATGATGTATCCACTTGAATATTATTTTCATCAATAACAGGATATAAATAATCAGCTGTTATTTCATCACCTAAGATAATATATTTAAGTCCGTTAACATTTATTAAGAATTTCTCATCCAACTTATTAACCAACTCACTCATTTCGGTTGGAGTTGTAGGAAGTTCACCGGTATAAACAACTTTATTGTTTTTTGATAAATATGCATAATTAGCTTTTGCTACATATGCAGATGGCTCATCAAATTTATAAGATGAAGAATTATAATCTATAGAAGTAATTGAATTAACAATATCAATTAAGAATTTTGTTAAATTAATTCCAAATACACTATGGTGACCTTCTTTGTTGTTTGGAGAGTTAAGTAAATTTAAGAAAAAATCATTATTGAATGCTATATTGCTACTTAACTCAGTTTCAAAAATAGGATTTTTAACTTCATAATCACTTAGTTTTGAAATAAAATCATAAGCATGTTTTTCGTCTACTTTGAACAAGTTTTCAAAGTTCATTATTTTTTCATTTATAAAGTAAGCAATATTTGCAGAATTTTTTTCTCCATTGCTTGTATAATTATTCGTATCAGAAAGAGTTCAAACTAAAACTTGTGGGAAAAATTGTCTTAATATTGGATTAATTAAAACATCTGAAACTCCAATTAAATTAATGGCGTTATTATTGCTAAAGTAGTTAGATATTTTTGAAAAAAGTTCTTGATTATTTTTAATAATATCTCTTTTCATAATTCCGTTAATAAAGTTATCAATTATTATTGAATGTAAATTTTTATACTTTGGAGTTGTTTTAAAATGATTGATGTCAGTATCTGTAAATGAGTAATACATTTGTGATGCCGCTATATACGACATAGATTTTGTTAAACTAAATGAATTATGAGTAAGTCACTTATTAAATTCTGGAAATTTAACCATTAATTCATTTATTAATTTATTTGCATAAGAAGAGTTGTTCTTTTTAAATAATTCATTATTTACAGCAAAAGGATTTGATAGAGATTTAGAAATTCCAAACCCCGTTTTATCACTTAGTGCAATGTTTTGTGCAGAAGGCTGAATTAGATCAAATGAATTTAATAAATCAACAATTTCTTTTTCATTAGATATTTCAAGTAGTCGATTAGCAAAAAGAATTTTTCTATCAAAATTTACATTTTCTACATTGAAAATAGAAGCTCATACTTGAACTAAAGCAAAAGCATCAACTCCATATGAAAATGAATTTTTTGGTTCATACTTCATTATTTCTTTCATAAAACTAAATGCTGTATTTCACAATGAATTTCCATTATTAGAATTATTAAAATCAAGATAGAATTTTCCCAAATTACCTATGAGCATATCATTTTGGTAATTTTGATTATTATTATCAAACTTAAATAGATTGATAAGATATAATAAATTATCAAGTTTAATTTTTATTTCTTCATATGTTGGAAAATTCTTTTTATTAAATCCAAAAAGATCTAAAAGAAGTTTGCTTTCCTTTGTTGTTAACAAATCATATGCCAATTCTTTAGAGCCGTTTACTCTATTTAATAATTTATAAACCGTTGTGTAAGTTTCCTCAAATTTAGTTAAGGTGATCTTGTTTTTTTCTTCCGTACTACTTTCAGAACTTGCTTTTGTTAAAACACCAATTAAGTCAAAAAAGTCAATTTTATCCGGATCAGAAGCTGGAAAAATAATGTTTGATGCATTATCAACTTTTACAACCGTTCCTTTGTCCGAGAGATTTAACATCTCGATAATCTTATTTTTTATAGCTTTATTAGAACCCTCAACATTAAATAATGATTTTAATAATGCATAGTAAATATCATGATTTGAAACTGAATAAGCTAAATATTCATAGTCTTTGTGAATGAATTCATTTTTGATGTAATCAAAAGCTGAAAGCGATTGAGTAAATGGTCTAATAACTAATTTTTTTTCTAAAGTTGATACCAAAAGTTTTAAATCAATTGTATTTATAAAATATTTTAAGCCATCAATTAAATTTTTAAATGTTTTATCTTTGTCTCCTGGAAAAGCATTTATATTTCTAAAAAGTTCAGAAATTGTTCCTCTTATTTTCTCAGGGAAAATATTTATAATAACATTGATTAATGAATTTTTGTTTGCAAGGTTGGTAATAGAATTAATATCTAGATTATCAATCATTTCAATTACAGATTCTTTCATTAATTTTTCATCTATATGTTTAAATAATCAAATTAGAATTTGTGAACTACTAAATTTAATTTTTCTATCAACCTTATCAAAATTAACAACTTTATTATATTCTTTAGATTTTATAAAGTTGTATGGTTCTTCAGAAAAAGCTCTTAAATTAATTGATTTAATAAGTTTCATTGTTGCATCTAAAACCTTAACAGGATCTTTAGAAGCTTCAACAAGTGTTTCAGGATTGATTAACGATTTGAAAGGTGTACCAGTTAAATCCGACATAAAAGTAAAAAAACTATTTAGCTGTACAAGTAAGTATTTCTTTCTTTCAATCAAATCTGTTTTTGTCGATAATTTTTTCTTAATTCCTTCAATAATGTCATTAATAATATTAGTTAAGTTATCACCGTTATTTGTGTGTGAAAAATGATATAAAAATGTTAATGCACTTTCAATAACTTCACTCATATTCATTTGTCCTGTTTTGAATATTTTAGAAATTAATCCATTCTCTGCTGTTTTTGTAGCTGATTCGATAAATGCATAAATCGATTCAGATGATAATAGTCCTTCTTTAACAAATTCTGAATTTAATAAAACATTTTGGATTTGTCTAAAAGCAAAGTTTAATGAGTCACTGTTTATTGATTCGTTGACAATTTGAGCTCTAGGTTGTCTATAACCAATTGGTAAATAAGCATTATTTTTAAAGTTTTTATCGAATTCAACTCAACCGTTTGGACCCATCTTTTCAACTCTTAATGTTCAATTTTGTTGCTTGAACAAGTCCAATATCTCTTCAGCTGTTCAATGAAGATCTTGCTTGTTTTGAGTTGTAATAGTTTCTCACTTAACCTTATTTTTTTCATTGTAATAAACTAATGAAAAATTGATGTTATCAATAGCTATTCCATAACTATTAAATACATTAATTTCCGGATGTGTATCTTCGTTTTTATAATCAGTTAATTTATAGACTTTTATACCATTTTTTATTTCATTTTCTCCATTCTTTGGATTTACGAAATTAACTTGTTCATAGGTAAAATCAAGCTTTGTAAGTTCAGGATTTGGAGTCAAATTAAATGGAGCATTTTTTATTAAAACATATGAAACAAAGATAGGTAATTCTTTTGTTTTAAAGTATGAATTTCCTACTTCAGAAATATTATTAATTGCTGTTGGTTTTATTTGCACATTATATAATTTACCAACATTAATTTTTGTTCCTTCTATTACGTTATTTTCATTTCCTGTGTTTATAAAATGAAACACTTGTTTCTTATTTGTATTCGCATTAACCGCATCAACTGTTAATGTTTTTCTAATTCCTAAATTAACTTCACCAACATTCTTAACGACTTCGTTTTTAATGCTATCTTTCGTAATTTTAAGAGCACCATCTTTTATAATAGAGAATCTTTTATCACGTATTTGTGCATCATTAATGTCATCAACTATTTCTTTATTTAGATTTTGCAATTTTTCTATTTCAAAAATTGTTTTTGTTCCTGAAAAATCATAGTTGATGTAGTTAATTGCTTTTGGTTGGTCTTCTTTTTTTATAGTTAAAGGCAATGTGTTTATTTCCGAAATTGTTAAATAATTCTTTCTCGAACTTGAATGTTCTCTTTTTAAAAGATTACCAGCTTCATCAATATGTGTTTTAAATGTATCAATTCCCATTGCTCAATGAGAATAATTATTAAGTTTTTGAATTAATGGATCATTTTTAGCATTTATTGTTTCCATAAATGTTTTGTATGAACCACTTCATTTGTCTTTTGAACCATCTAAAAACGTTGTGGTGTAATTTCATCTTTGATACGTAGTTTCAATTTCTTCTTTTGCAACAAAATTTTTTGGAATTTCAATTGTTTTATCCTTTAAAAAAACAAATAAATTATCCTCACTTTTAGAAATTTCTTTTGTTGTCACTGTATTAAAAATAAATTCTTTCTTAACTATGCTTGCATCAACATTCGATAAATCTATCTTGCTAGAAAGTAAAGTTGGTTTAGTTATAGTTTCATCTAACTTAAAAATCGTTTCTTCTGGATTAACAATTTTAAGACCGAAAGAATTAGCTAATTCCGCAATTGGAAGTTTGTATGAAATTGAATTGTCATCTCACTCACGACCTTTTTCATAGTTAAATGTTGCTTCATGAGTTTTTGTATTAATGAATAAAGTGGAAGGTTCTGTAAAAATTATTGAATTATTCGAAAGTTTCCTTACTCTAAAAATGTCACTAAATTTATAATCTTTATCAAGTTTTACATTGTTTAAACCACTGATACGATTTTCGTTTTTAGATAAAACAAATGTGCCTTTTTCAAATTTATAAGTATTGATTTTATAATCTCTTTTAAAAAGAATTCTTGGTTTTTTACTAGGGTCTGTTGAGATATCAAGATCGAAATCTACTGTTGATTGTAATTTACTTACATTAAAAAAATTATAAAGGTCATATAAGTCATCTTTTGCAAAATATAAGTCTTTAAAATTAGAATCAGTAACGCCAATTTTTTCAAGTTTTATATATTTTTGTTTTTCAGAATCTAAGTTTAAAACAAATTTTGTTTGTAAAAAGTTTGCAGAGTTTTTATATATTAAAGGTTTATCATAACTTTCATAATTTTCTATTTTATCTTTGGTTAAGCCGTTTACAAAATATCCATTATTATAAGCGTTACCTGATGAAGGTATATTTAAATCCAAAGTTAGGTCATGTAACTTTGATTTATCTTTGTATTGAACATATTGATTGTTGATAGATTTTGAAACGTCATAAAGTAAAGTAAAAATAGCAGATGATAAAAAAACAAGTATTGTTAATCCAATAACTGTTACTTTATTTTTACGCAATGACTTAAAGGTTTCTTTGAATAACTTTCACATTTATTCTCCTTAATAAATACTTGTATATTATACTTATTAATTTTTACAAATTGAATTTTTTTTATTCATCAAGTTAAATGAAAATTTGAAATTTTGTTGTTTAAATTTTAAATAAAAAAGCACTATATACAGTGCTTATTTAATAAATACTATTTTTTTGTTTCATTAATTAATTCATCTAATGAAGGTGTTGTGTTTTCAACAGTAACTTCATCTTCTTTTTTAGGGGGTCTTTTTAGATTCTTGGCAATGTATTCAATCTCTTCTGAAACAATAGTTTCTTTTTCTAATAATTCCTCCTTAATTAACTCAAGAAGTTCCATATTTTCTTTTATTGTTTTTGTTGCATGTTCAAGTGCTTTTGTTATTATTTTTTTAACTTCAATATCAATTTCGTGTCCTACTTGACTTGAAAATCTTTTTTGAGATGATAGAGTTTTTCCTAAGAAAGGATTACCTTCTTGTTCTTCAAATTTAATAGGACCTAGATCACTCATTCCATATTCGGTAACCATTCTTCTTGCAATATCAGTTGCTTTAGAAATGTCATCACTTGCTCCAGTAGAAACGTTGGCTTCACCATATATTATACTTTCTGCTGCTCTACCACCCATGAAGCTTGCTATAACTGCTAGAAGTTCTTTTTTACTCATGTTGTATTTTTCTTCTTCAGGCATCATTAAGTTGTATCCACCCGCCTGACCACGAGGAATAATGGTAATTTTTTGAACTTTATTTGCTCCTGGTGTTTTAATTCCGACAACAGCATGTCCAGCTTCATGATAAGCTACTGAAGTTAATTCTTTTTGTGTAATTGTTCTAGATTTTTTAGCAGGACCAGACATAACTCTATCGATAGCTTCATCAATTTGAGGAAGTGTTATAAATTTTGTTTCTTCTCTAACCGATAATAATGTTGCTTCATTAATAACGTTTTCTAGTTGAGCACCAGAATATCCTGGAGTTCTTTTTGCAATATTTTTAAATTCAATTTTTGGATCAAATCTTTTACCTTTTGCATGAAGTTTTAGAATTTCTTCTCTTTCTTTAATGTCAGGCATACCCACTGTAATAGTTCTATCAAAACGACCTGGTCTAATTAAAGCTGGATCTAAAACGTCTGTACGGTTTGTTGCAGCAAAGAATAATAATCCTTTATTTGCTGTTATTCCATCCATTTCAACTAGAAGTTGGTTGAGTGTTTGTTCTCTTTCATCATGTCCACCACCAATACCACTTCCTCTTGTTCTACCGATTGCATCTAGTTCGTCAATAAAGATAATGGCTGGAGAATTTTTTCTAGCTTCAGTAATAACTTGTCTAACTCTTTTTGCTCCGAGTCCTACATACATTTCAACAAAGTTTGATGCTGAAATAAAGTAAAATGGAACATTAGCTTCACCAGCTGTTGCTTTAGCTAAAAGCGTTTTCCCCGTTCCAGGAGGACCACCTAAAAGAATTCCTTTAGGCATTCTAGCTCCTGAATCATCATATTTTTTTGGATTTTTTAAATAATCAACAATTTCTTTAATTTCTTCAATTGCTTCTTTATTTCCTGCAATATCACTAAATTTTTTGTCTGAAATAACTTTTTGTGCCGGGTTCTTTTCACTAAGAATTCCACCACCGCTCATTGCATTGCTTTGCATTTTAAACATAAAGATGAAGAATCCGATAAGTATAAGAGTAGGCAATAATCTCAAGAAGTATCCTAATCAAGGATTTTGTTGGCTATATTCAGAGAATGAAATACTTCCTTTAATTTCTTCGCCAACTTTATTTGTATATCATGTTGCATTTTTGATTATTTCACCAAAAGTTGCTGTTGGAGATGTAATTGTTGTAAGTTCTTTAAGCATTGCTTCAGAACCACCCGCTTTGTATTGAACTACTGAATCTACTGATGTATGATACGTTCATGTTCACAAATTAGTAAGGGGATCGTACTTCAAACTTTCAATATAAATATTATCTTTTTGGTCTTTAGCTGATGAAATTAGTTGATCGGAAAGATCAGAAAGAGTTGTAATTTTAACTGTACTTTTTGCAAGAACTTGATATAAAATAATACCTACAATTAATGCAAGTAAAATACCAAGTGTTATATAAACTCAAGGCTTGCGACCTTTTTTTGTTGGATTTGGTTTTGTTGCTGCCATTTGTTCCTTTCTAAAATATATTAATTATATATAGTTTTTAATTTAAAATGTTAAATAGCCACTTTTTTTTATAAGATAAGTATCATTTTTTAGTTTATAACTCGATGTTCTGTTTTTAGAAATAATAAAATTTATTATGCTTTCAATTTTTTTGCTAGAAAGATTAATACCTTCAAACTTTAGGTTAATCAATTTATAAACAAGGTATTTTTTGTATTTACACTTTTCAAAAAAATTTTGCTCAAATGATATTTTTTGTCATTTTTCAAAAATAACTTTTATTCTTTTTTCTTTAAATCTTAGTAAATAATTTTTAAACCTTACAAACGAAAAAATTATTTGTTTAGTAAAAAAACTTTTCTTGTCTAGTTTATGCCTAATTATATTTCTTTGATATTTATCAGAAAAGTTGCTCTTATCAATTGCATATGGAATATTGTGTTTGTCGTTAAATTCTAAAATTTGCTTCTTAAAATATTTAAACAATAATGGTTTTTCAACATGCATTCCATATATGAAAGTTTTTTGTTTCATGCCGTAAGTTATTCTTAAACGTGAAGAGTTTTTTTGTAGGTAATAACTCTCTAAAAAATCATCTTTATGATGTGCAATAAGTAGAGCGTCACAACATTCCTTATCATAAATATCTTTAAAAAAATCAAATCTCTTTGTTCGAGCTCAATCTTGAAAATTACCTTTTTGATAATCAATTTTATTTAAAACTAATTTATATAAAATTATGTTGTTTTTTTTACAAAAATCAGAGACAATTTGCTCATCAACACACGAATCTTCTCTCTGGTTATAATTAACAAAACAGGCTACGACATTGTTGTTTTTGCTATATTCATTTAACAAAAACATACTATCAGGACCACCGCTTAAAGCAATTAAATATTTATTCTTTAGCATTTATTCTTCTAAAAATATTAAATTGATTCATTACTGTATTTATATCATTGTAAGCATATGAAATTGCTGCATCGGCTGCTAAATTTAAAACGGGTTCAAGTTTCTCCATTTCACCTGCTGTAAAATTACCAAGAACATGATCTTTAACTCTTGTTGCTCCGTATCCTCTTCCAATACCTATTCTCATTTTTTTAAATGTAACTGAATCTAAATTTTCCGAAATGTTTTTAACACCATTATGTGATCCAACACCACCCGCAACTTTTATTGAAGCATTACCAATATCATAATCTTTTTCATCATATATAACTAAAATGTCTTCAGGCAATATTTTATAAAAATTCGCCAATTCCTTAACAAATGTTCCGGATAAATTCATATAAGTCATCGGTTTTGCAATAATTAAATCATCTATTTTTACAAACAAACCGTTAAATTTGTTTTTATTTAATTCTAAACCTAACTTCTTTAGGATGATATCAATCACCATAAATCCTGCATTGTGTCTTGTAAATTTATATGTGTCACCAGGATTTCCTAAACCTACTATTAATCTCATAATTTAAATTATATTCCTTTATTTTTTTGTGTTTCTATTTTGATATGTGTTTTAACATCTGATATTTCAAACTTAAAATTGTGAATTAGTTGAAGATAATAATTCACACTTCCTACTATGAACAAGTGTTTTTTGGCTCTTGATATACCAGTATAAACAAGTTTTTTTCTATTCATTGTTTGGTGGGCTTTATTAACTATGTAAAATAATGTATCAACTTCGCTACCTTGAAACTTATGAATAGAAACAGCATAAGCTAAAACAATTTCTTGTTTAAATTCATTTTCAGTATATGAAATTACTTTTTTTGAATTATCTATATTATTAAACTCAACACTAATTTGATTAACAAATTCTCCTTTATCATTTTCTTTTTTTCCAAAAGATTTTATATAACCAAAATCACCATTATAAATTCCTTCATTGTTTCTATTAACTGTTTGAATAACCCTGTCATTGATTTTATAATTTACAATAATTCCGCGTTCTTTCTTAGTTATTATAGTTTCAGAAGAATTGTTCAATACTTCTTGTAATTTTTTATTTAATTCTATTAACCCATATTTACCTGAATAAACGGGCGATAGAACTATTACGTTCTCTAGTCCTTTTTCTTTAACTTCTTTTTTATAAGTAGATATGAAATCATTAGATAAGTCATCTTCATCAATAATATCAATAACATCTTTTTTAAATGGTGGGGTTTCATCTTTGTTTAAAGCAGAATAGTGATTGAATATTTCTGTCGATTCACTTCTATGATTATTGTGTAAAAAATATGTTGCGAATTTATTCGTTTCAATTAAGTCGTTTAATAAATTACCAGGACCAATTGCTGGTAATTGGTGAGCGTCACCAATTATAATAATCTTCTTTATATATTGACAATTTGTTAATAGTTTGTAAAAAATATTTATATTAACCATTGAAAATTCATCAATAATTAAAGTTTCTAATGCATTTCATTTTTCAATCATATTCTCTGCAATAAAAGCAGGAATTTCTTCATCATCTTTACTTATTGAAAGATAACTATGAATAGTACTTGCTGCATAACCACTTTTTTTGGTGATATTTGAAGATACTCTTCCTGTTGGTGTCAAGATCTTAATTTGATCTCCATATTTTGCACCTTTAGAAACAAAGTAATCAACCAGTTCTTTAATTAAAAATGTTTTACCCGTACCCGGTCCACCAGAAATGATTGAAACATTTTTTGTTACAGCGTTTATAAATGCTTTTTCTTGAAATTCATCTAATTTTGAACTTTTATAATTACTTACTTTTTCATCACTTCCTGAATTTATTTCTAACAAAAATCCATAAATAAATTCTTCTTTAATAAAAGTTGAATAAAGTGAAAAGTAATCATGATTTTTATATGTAATTTTTTTAATAACCTTTTTGTTAATTGCCTCAATAAATAAATCGGTAAAAGTGTTGTAATCTATTTCAAGATGTTTTGATAATTCGGTAAAAATATCAGTTATTCTATAAACAGTATTATTATCTATTTCTAATTCTTTTATTGAAAAATAAATAAAAGCTTCAAATCTATTAAATGATTTCTCATTGACGTTTCCTAATAAAATTGCAAATTTGTCAACATCAAAAATGTTCATGTTGTTTTCAAAAAATAAACTATAAGGATTTTTAAATTTATATTCTTTTATATAAGAACCTTTCGAAGGTTTGATTTTAGATTTTAAAGTTTCATAAAAATAAAATAAATCATTAGAAGTAAAAAAATCAATATCTTGTTTGTCATGTTGCGGCAAAAAACTGTTTAGTTCTTCTCTTTGTTTTTCTGATAATTCAGGAATTTCCATATTTGGATCATCACTTATTTTTTCTAGAAAATCTTCACCGTATTTTTCGACAATTTTTTGTGCAGTAACTTTCCCTATCGAAGGAATTGATGAACTTAAAAATCTTTCTAAGTTACCGTAAAGATCCGGAAGAACCTCAACAAATGAAATTAAATTAAATGAATCTCTTTTGTTTTTTTGCAAAACTATTTCGTAAGGAACTCTAAGTTTTGGGAAAAATTTTGTAGTAAAAACAGCATAACTTTTGCCGGTACTATCATCTCTGGAGAGAAAAAGTGCTCACCCTTTATCTTCACCACCTGCTTGTTTTCTATAGAAAACTCCTTTAAACTTAATTTGCTCACTCATATTTATTTATTATAAAGAATTAATTAATTAAGTGGTCTATTTATAAACATCAATTAACATTTTTTAAATATAATGTGGATTTTTACCAATATGCCTACAAAATAGTCTAATGTTATGTTAATAAAATGTGGATAACAATTAATTATTAACATTTTTTTAGTTCTTTAATATTATTTAAAATTTATCTTTTAAAATTAATATATGCAAAATAATAAAGAAGCAAGTTTGTTCACTTATAACTCACAATTAAATAAAATTCTGAGTCTCGACATAAATGACAAT